>CAZNCK010000100.1:0-13528 GCA_964571545.1 uncultured Treponemataceae bacterium
GGATCGCACTCTGTGTCTCTGTGCTTAAATTTCCTATTCAGGCAGGATCAGCGTTCCACGCACACGGCGATGCCCATGCCGCCGCCTATGCACAGGGTGGCCAGGCCTTTCTTGACATTGCGTTTCTGCATTTCGTGGAGCAGCGTAACGAGGATGCGAGCGCCGGATGCGCCGATGGGATGCCCGAGCGCGATGGCGCCGCCGTTGACATTGACCCTTGCCATGTCGAAGCGCAGTTCCTTGGCCACCGAGAGAGCCTGCGCCGCGAACGCCTCATTGGCCTCAATCAGGTCTACGTCGTCGAGCTTCCAGCCCGCCTTCTTGAGGGCCAAGCGGACCGCTTCCACGGGGCCGATACCCATGATGGAGGGGTCGCAGCCGTGCCAACCATAGGACACGATGCGCGCGAGCGGCTTGCATCCCTTGGCCTTGGCGGCGTCATCACCGGCTACGATCAAGGCGGCGGCCCCGTCATTGATGCCGGAGGCGTTGCCGGCGGTCACGGTGCCGTCGGGCTTGAAGGCTGGCCTGAGCTTGCCCAGGGCCTCCGCGGTGATGCCGGCTCGCGGAAATTCGTCGGTATCCACGACTATAGGGTCGCCCTTCTTCTGCGCGATGCGAACAGGGACTATCTCATCCTTGAAGCGGCCTGATTTCATCGCGGCCTCCGCCTTGTTCTGACTGGCGGCTGAGAACTCGTCCTGGGCCTGGCGGGTAAGGCCATACTGAGCGGCAAGGTTCTCGGCGGTTATGCCCATGTGATAGCCGTTGAATATGTCGGTAAGACCTTCATAGATCATCGAGTCGACGATTTCTCCGTTACCCATGCGATAGCCGTTGCGGGCCTGCTTGAGCAGGTACGGCGCCTGGCTCATGTTCTCCGTGCCGCCGGCTATAACGATGTTGGCGTCGCCAGCCTTGATGGCCTGCGCTGCCTGTGCTACCGCGCGGAGTCCCGAACCGCAGACCATGTTGATGGTCATGGCGGTACGCTCTATCGGCAATCCGGCCTTCACGATTACCTGGCGAGCCACGTTCTGGCCCAGACCGGCCTGGAGCACGCAACCGAGCACCGCCTCGTCGACCTCAGCCGGCGCGACGCCAGCCCGTTCAAGCGCCGCCGCCACGGCGGTGCGGCCCAATTCCACCGGGCTGACGCCCGAGAGTACGCCGTTGAAACTGCCGATGGCCGTCCGTGCGGCGCCTACGATGAATACATCTTTCATGGTATCCCCCTTGGAAACAAAAAATTGTAGTTGCGGTGAATCACCTCTCACCGCCAGAGCAAATTAAAACCGCCCGGTAACGGGCGGTACTGATACCTACTTGAATTCCTTGCAATCCTTCTCAACCACGATGTCAGCCCCGGTATGCTCGATTATCCATTCGGGCGTATACGGCGCGAAGTACTCGGCGAGATGGAATTGCCCACCCTTGACGGTAAAGTACCCCACGTCGGTGACGACGATATCCACTTCGTGGGCCGCGGTCAGGGGCAGCGAGCAGAGCCTGCGTAGCTTAGACGCGCCGGATTTCTCCAGGTGAGTCGTAGCGGCGATGACGACCTTGGAGCCCGCTACCAGGTCCATGGCGCCGCCCATGCCGGGAACCATCTTGCCTGGAATTTTGTAGTTGGCTAGATTGCCTTCCTGGTCGACCTCGAGGACGCCCAGCACCGTATAGTCGACATGGCCGCCCCGGATGATGCCAAAACTGGTGGCCGAGTCGAAGAAGCAGCCGCCGGGAAGCACCGTGACGGGCATGCTACCGGCATTCGTGAGGTCCTTGTCTTCCTTGCCCTTCTCCGGCGCCGGCCCAAGGCCCATCATGCCGTTTTCAGACTGAAGGATGACCGTGACGCCGGCGGGCACAAAGTTGCCCACCAAGGTGGGCAGGCCTATGCCGAGGTTGACGACGTCCCCAGAATCGAAGAAGAGCGCTATCCTGCGCGCGATGATTTCCTTGTTCTCTACATATTCGATCATTGCGGCGCTCCCTTATTCGGCTTTGACGATGAAGTCGACGAAGATGCTGGGCGTGTGCACCTGATCCGGATCAATATCGCCAATCTCCACTATTTCTTCAGCCTCGACGATGACGATGGTACAGGCGGTGGCCATCAGAGGATTGAAGTTTCGGGCCGTCTTTGCGTAGACGAGGTTGCCGGCTTTGTCGGCTTTTTTGGCCTTGATCAGCGCCACGTCACCGGGCAGGGCCTCTTCGAGGAGGAAATCCTTGCCCTTCAGGGTGATCTTCTGCTTGCCCTGTTCAACCTCGGTTCCCACGCCGGTCGGCGTCAGTACTCCGCCCAGGCCATTGCCCGCGGCGCGTACCCGTTCCGCCAAGGTGCCCTGGGGCACGAGCAGCACTTCGGATTCGCCGGCGTTCATCTGCCGCTGTGTCTCGGGATTGGTGCCGATGTGTGACACAATAATCGTCTTGAATGCTTTCTGCTTGATGAGCGGGGCGGGGCCGTTGGACTTGCCCTTTTCTTCGTTAAAGAGCCCGGTGTCATTGCAGACGAGCGTCAGGTTTTTTGTACCGGCGGCTACGAGCGCCTTGACTATGGAGTCAGGGCAACCGCAACCGAGGAATCCGCCCAGGTGGACGACATCGCCTGACTTTATTTTCGCGGCAGCTTGGGCCGCGCTCAGAACAGGTTTCTCTATCATCAATATCCTCCGCGTACGTCCCCCTGCCTATCCGCGCAGAAGAAAATACCAATGCTTTCAATGGGCTGAGTATACCATGATGGGGGGCCATTGATAAAGCTAAAAATCCTAAATGCTCGATATACCAAGCGAAAAAAAGCAGGCTACGCTATCGCGCAGCCTGCTTGAAAATCACTGAAAACTCAGTTTATTTCTCGAGATCGTATTTCTTGGTGCCGAACCAGAGCGGGAGCAGATACACACCGGCCACGAAGAGACCGCCGGTGACAATGAGGCCTACGAAGACGTTGAAACCGAGGAGGCTGGCCGCGATGGTGCCGATGCCGGCGCAGAACGCGACGAAGACCGCATAGGGCAGCTGGGTCGCTACGTGCTCCAGGTGAGGGCTGGCCGCTCCCGTGGACGACAGAATGGTCGTATCGGAGATCGGAGAGCAATGATCGCCGAATACCGAGCCGCCGAGTACAGCGCCGATTGAGAGAGCCGTGGCATTGAGTACGGCCGTGGGATCCATACCTGCTGTCCTGGCCAGGGTGATCATCACGGGGAGGGTAATGGGAACCATGATGCCCATGGTGCCCCAGCTCGTGCCGCTCGCGAAGGAGATGAAGCAGGAGATGATGAACACGATGATCGGAATCAGCATGAGGGAGAAGTTGCCGTTGACTACGAAGTCAGAGACGTACTTGGCCATGCCTACGCCGCCGTCAGCGGGTGAGCTCTTGATGATGCTGCCGATGCCCCAGGCGAGGGTCAGGATGGTGACCGCGGGAGTCATAGCCTTGAAACCGTCGAGGAGGGCTTCTCCGCCGGTGCTCATCTTGATGAGGCCACGGAGCAGGTAATACAGGTAGGCGAACGCGAGCGAGAATATCGACGCGTACATCAGGGCCTTAGACGAATCGCAGTTGTTGAATGCCTCGCCAAAGCCGGTGGCCGCCATGGCCGCACCGAGGGTGGCTACCTGGCCTTCGCCGGTGCCTACCTGCGACATCCAGAACTGGAGCGGGAAGAATGTAAGCGCGATAGCGATGAACGCGAGAATCGGGATGGCAAAATCGAAAGCCTTGGCCTTGCCCGCCGCATTGGCGTTGGATTCGACCTGGGCGACTATCATGCCGTACTTCTTCTCGTCGTAGAGCCCGAGGCCCTTCTCGGCGCGCGCTTCGGACCTGGCCATCGGGCCAAAGTCTTTGTGCGTCAGGGTGATGAACATCACCATGAACACGGCGAAGATCGCATAGAGATTGAATGGGAGTGAACGGAGGAACAGGGCCATCGGGCTGACGCCGAGCGATTCGAACTCGGGACCAGAGAACTGGCCCATGACGTACACGACCCAGGTGGAAAGCGGGGCGAGTATGCAAACCGGCGCGGCGGTCGAGTCGAGTATGTACGCCAGCTTGGCGCGGCTTATCTTCTTGGCGTCGCAGAGCGGGCGCATACAGGTACCGATGGTCAGAGAATTGAAGTAGTCGTCGAAGAAGAGGAGCAGGCCGAAGACCCAAGTGAACAGCAGTGCGCCGGTCTTGGTCTTGATCTTCTTGGATGCCCAGTCGCCAAGCGCGTAGGCCGAGCCGGTCTTGGACAATAGGCCGACCATCATTCCGAGCAGGATGGTGAACAGCACGATGCGGATGCTCCAGCCGTCGGCCAGGGTATCGGCTATCTTGTCAGACAGCATCAGCATGGCCTGGAACGGATTACCGCCGGCTACGATGAGCGTTCCCGACAGGATGCCGAGAAACAGTGAAACGATGACGTCTTTGGTGACGATCGCGAGTACGATCGTTAACACCGGCGGAATGATGGAAAGGATACCGAAATGTTCCATGATCAGATGCCTCCTTAAAAATGGAACTAAACTTATCGCCTAGCTTGCACCAGTATTGTTAAAAGCGCAACGCTTTTCACTCTGGCGCAAACGGCGGTACCTACTTCTTCTCGGCCATCTTCTTCACAATATAGGTGGCAACGTCATTTGCGTACGCCCCGCGGCCGAAACCCACGTCGAACCCAAGCTCCACGGCCAGCTTGTTGCCGATGCGGGGGCCACCTGCTACGCAGATAAAACGGTCACGTAGCCCCTTGGCTTCCAGCAATTCTATGAACTCCGTCATGTTGTGGATGTGGGTGTCCTTCTGGGTGACCACCTGGCTTATCAGTATCGCGTCGGCCTTGACCTTGAGCGCGTACTCGATGAGCCTTTCGTTGGGTACCTGAGCGCCCATGTTGTAGGCTTCCATTTCGGGATAGCGTTCCAGCCCATAGTGGTGGTTAAAGCCCTTCATGTTTATGATGGCGTCGATGCCCACCGTGTGCGCGTCGAAGCCGGTGCAGGCGCCTACGATGACGACCTTGCGCTTGATGTGCCCCCTGATGTACTCGTTGACGGCATCCATGTCCATCGAGGCGTCGGCGGAAGCCTCGTCGGCCACGACAGAGTCATAGTCGATGGAGCTTTCTGTCTTTCCGTACGCGACGTACATTGAATACTCGGCGGAGAGGGAGGTGGAATGCACGACCTCGCAATCCTTGAAGCCCCAGGAAAGCACCAGCTTGCGCGCCGCTTCCCTGCCCTTGGCTCCGTCCGGAACCGGGAGCGTAAAGGACAACTGCACCTTGCCGTCGTCCATGGTATCGCCGTACGGCCTTACTACCTTCATGTCGTCCTCCCTTACCGCGCAAGCCCGAGTTCGCGCTTGAGGCCGGACTCGAACGGGTTGTAATACGCGGGGCCTTTTTTAACGAGCCCCTCGAAGCCCTTGCCGCCGTCCTTTGGTCGCTTGACCTCGGCGAACAGGCCCTTCTCTATGGAATCGAACATGCCGGTCTTCTCTACGAGCTCCATGAAATCAATCGCTTCCTTGAGCACCTCGTGAGCGCGCGAGACGACGATGCCGTCTTGCTTGAATTCGATGTCGTCGTAGAAGCCTTCCATGCTGTTCATCACGTAACGGGCGTTGTCCACCGCCAGAAAGCGGTCCATCATAAACGGCGTGTGTATAGCCTCGGTCAGCATCCCCAGGAGGTGTATGCCCTGGTTGGTCGCCTTGGAGACGAAGTTGAACAGCGTGTTCATCGCCACGCCTTTGAAAATGTCGCCGGACATGTACTTGGTCGGCGGCATGTACTTGAGAGGATGCTCGGGGAATATTTCCCGCGCCATCTGCGCCTGCGACAGTTCGTATAGGAAACCGTTCTTAATGGTCGGATCCATCTCGAAGGCGTGGCCGAGACCCTGGAAGCGCGCCTCGAGGCCGGCCTGGAAGGCGAAGCGCTCGTTGAGAAACTGGCTGGCCAGCACGGTGTAGGCCTTTTCATAGGCATCGCTCGTGGTCAGATAGTTGTCCTCGCCGGTGTTGATGATGACACCCGCGTAGGCGTTGATCATGCGGCTGAACTTTTGGTCTACAAAGGTGCGGTACATGTTGATGTCGCGGAACAGGATGCCGTACATCGAGTCGTTGAGCATCATGTCCAGGCGCTCGACGGCGCCCATCGCGGCGATCTCCGGCATGCACAGACCGGACGCGTAGTTTGTCAGGCGGATGTAGCGGCCCTGCTTCTCGGCCACCTCGTCCAGAGCCGCGCGCATTATCTTGAAGTTTTCCTGTGTGGCGTAGGTGCCGCCGAACCCCTCGGTGGTCGCGCCGAACGGCACGTAATCCAGGAGACTCTGCGCCGTGGTGCGGATGACGGCTATGACGTCGGCGCCTTGCTCCGCGGCGGCGGCGGCCTGCTTCACGTCCTCGTAGATGTTGCCGGTGGCGACGATCAGGTACAGAAGCGGGCTCGAGTTCTTGCCCTTCCACTGCTCCAGCTTGGCCTCGCGGAAGCCGCGGTTATCCTTAACGCGTTTCAGGGTGCTCGCGACCAGCTCTTCGGCCCTGGCCTCGATGGCCTTGCGGTCGCCAAGCGGCACGCTCATCACGTTCCAGCCCGCGGCTATCTTTTCA
This sequence comes from uncultured Treponemataceae bacterium, assembly GCA_964571545.1. Lineage (GTDB taxonomy): Bacteria > Spirochaetota > Spirochaetia > Treponematales > UBA12059 > SZUA-370. The sequence goes on from CAZNCK010000100.1 coordinate 6,632, forward strand.
TTGAGCGCCTGTACGGTGCCGCCAGACTTGAGCAACGCGTTGACGTAGCGTATCGTGGCGCCATTTTCCAGGGCGGCGGGATCGCTGGCCCGGATCTGGTCAACGACCAGATTGGGCACCGGCACTCCGTCGGGATTGGCGCCGTCGGCGCCGGCGAGCCGCAGCGTGGCGCGCTCTACCGTCACCGAGCTGTGTCCGTCTATAAAATCCTGCACCGGCGCCGTGATGCGCTCGGCCAGGGTCCGCGCGTACGCGACGCGATCGGCCGGTAGATTCAGTTTGCTTTTCATGCTCCATCCTTCGTTAGATAGTATCGAGCCCGATCAACGATGTTCCGGTCAAGGCCCAGTAGCGACGCGATGGCGAGCGCGTCGCTCTCCGAGCCCGAACCGTCGTCATCGACGACTTCATATCTCATGTGCCTGTTTATGCCCGCCAGTCGCTCCGCGAGCGCCGGACCATCACCGCACGCGGCCAGCGCTATTGAACCCTCTGGTTCGCTGCCTGCCACAGGGTTCAAGGCTGCCTCCGTCGCGGCCCTATCGAGTCCCCGCATGCGCCTGTATTCCGCGCCCGGCAGCCTCGCCACGCCCCTGAAGTGCGTCGCGAAAAACGCGCGGTCGCTGGTACGGAACCCGCCGGCTTTATCAGCGCCATTTCCGTCTACGCTGTTCCCCGGAGCGCGGTTTCGGCCTCCCGCGTACGCCTCCACGACGGCGGAAAGCAGGGCCTCCGCCTCGTGCGAACCGGTCGTCCGCGCCAGCTCGTCGAACGCGACCAGGGCTCCCCTGCCCGTCCCGCACGCGCCGTCAGCAGCCCAGGCCGCGGCTGATGCGCTGGCCGCGATCAGCCGCCACACCTCGAGCCCGAAGCCCGACAGCCCCGCGAGACGCTCCCCAGATAGCTCGCCGACGTACTCTATCCTGTCATATACGCGCGTCTCGAAACGCTGGGCCGGTACAAACAGCCCGGCCTGAGCCACGAGCTGGAAGAACAGTATCGTCTTGAGCACGACCGTCTTGCCGCCCATGTTCGACCCGAAGAGCACCACGGCGTCGGCACGGAATTCTGCGTTCAGAGGAGAATACGAAAGTCCCATCCGTTCGCACTCGTCGGCGCAGGGCGTAAAACGAGCCTGCGCCAACCGAGTGTCGTCCGATTCTAGCAAAGGCCTGACCATGCCAAGGCGGAGCGTCAGATCTGCGCCAGCGCGAGCCCTGTCCCAGCACGCCGTAGCGGCCACCGCCAGCGCCAGTTCGGGCATCGCGGCCATCGCGAGCGCCGATAACCGCGCGACGACCCGCTCCTCGGCGAGACGCTCGGCGGCGAGCCAGCGTTCCCGGTCGGCCAGAGCCTCTACGGCCGACGGCGAAGGCAACAGCCGCACGATATAGCGCGCGTCGTCATACGGCTCCACCGCGTACCGGCCCGCCTGCGCTTCGCCTGAATTTCCGCAGGAAGCCAGCATCGCGCGGGCGGAGTCTTTGGGGGCCACGACGAATTCGCGCCCGTCGAATGAAACGCCGAACGACAGTCGGGCTTCAGCCTCGGCCTTCGCCCGCTCCGACACGACGACGGCGTCGGCCGCCGCGAGGCCCGCCCTCGCCTCCGCTAATTCACCGTCGTATGAATCGGCAAGGTAAAACGTTTCCGGATCGGAACCGCCTTGGTCCAATGCTGCCGCCAGCGTTTGAGCGGCGGAACCGGGCTCGAATGGCGCCAGACCAAACGCGCCCGCGACAGCATCACCGAGCGCGGTTCTGACGCCCCTGTAGTTGGCCATGAATTTTTTTATCTGGAACAGCTCTATCAATTCATACGAGCCCTTGGGCTCGAGCGTCATCCTGGGCATGCGCTTAAGATGATACGACACCCTGTCGAGCGACGACGGATCTCCCGCCAACGCGCGCATAAAACCAATCGCCGAATCGATGTCGTCGTACCGGCGTTCGAGCACTTCCCGGTCCGAGAAGATGATGCGGGCCTCGGCCTCGTCCTTGCCCCACGGCGTGAGCGGCTGATAGCGTTCCCAGAAATCGTCGACTTGCGCGAAGATCCAGGCCTCGCCTCCCTGAATTGTCACATTCATGCGGCGCTGCCTGTTCCCGGCTCGTACGGATTGTAGGACACGAGCGAAGCGATGGAATCATCGGCCAGGCGCGCCTCAAAATCATGGTCAGAAAGGCCGCGACACATGACGACGAAACCGCCGAACTCGATGCGGCGGACTACATACAGCGCGCGCTCCCGCAGGAACGCGGACAATTCAGAATCGGCCAGAAACACCTTAGTAAAATCCTCCACGCTCACGGCGCGCGCCTCCCGCGGAAGCCTCGCCGCCGTTTCAGCCGTAAGCGCCCCCTCGAGCGCGAACGGAGCTTCAGCGATACCCGCAGCGACAGGCAAGCGGACAAGCGCCGCTATCCTGCGCACCTGAGCCAGCGACTTGTTAAGGCTGGAACCGTCAACCCGGAGCGTATATACGAACCGCGCTCCGGCAACGGACGCCGCCTGGGTAATCCTGTTGATAGCCCCATCGACGATGACCGTCTCGGTCAGACCTTCTTCGACGATGTGCCGCACAGCCCACGCCACCAGCGAGTTTCCCTCGGGCCCCACCAGCGCCACCGTGGCGGCCCGATGCGCCCTCACGATGCACAGACGCCCGAGTGCCGTGGAACCCGGTAGCACCTCAAGAATCTCCGGAAGGCAGGTCCGCGCGAAACGTTCGGTCGTCACGACGATGTCGCCCTCGGCCACCGGCACCGCAGGCTTGCGGGCCCCGGACAGAAAATCACGAGCCTCTCCGTCGTAGCCAACGGTCAGCAATGCCGGCCCCGACCGGCCCTCAACCGCCGCGCCGCGCCGCGCAAGCTGGGCCGCCCTATTCATGAACGTCGTCTTGCCGCAGTGCTTCTCCGCCCCCGTGACAAACGTGACCCTCCCCATGAAGTCCTTAGCCTTATCGAGCATACAAAGGTCTTTCCAAAAGGAGGAACGAAGAGAATAAGAGAATAAGAGAAGAGAAAGAGAAAGGGGAAGAAGAGAAGAGCTTAGGAAAGGAAAGGGCCTGGGGGACGTGCATCATATAGACATCCGGTAGATACCATTCTTGAGGATGGCAGTTTTGAAATTCAGGAGCAGTCCTGTATTCCATCCACCCAATCGCAAATACGATCGCAACTGAGCCTTGTGAACAGGCAAGAGAGTATCGACGCACTTGAGTTCGAGAACGATTGCGTTTTCGACAAGCATATCCACCCTGAAGGAACCGTTAAGTCGCATACCTTTAGAAGTAACGGGGAGTTCGAGCTGCCTGTTATAGGATAGACCCTGAGCCGCCAATTCCAGGCCCATTGCTTCCTCGTAGATAGATTCTAGGAGGCCTGGCCCGAGTTCACGGTGTACAGCGATAGCGCAACCTATTACTCGCTCAGTCAGACTATCTCTTTCCATTCGTTCCAGCCTCCTTCCCCTTCAGTTTCCAGTTCTCTTGCATCATCTCTTATCTGCTCTTGTATCCTATTACTCCTTCCTATCTCTTTTCCTCTTATTCTCTTCGTTATCTTTGTAAAGATTACTTCTTCTTACGAGGCGAGAAGGCGTTGGAGCCGCGGGCGGCGCGGACCAGATTCTTTGGTTCCAGGGTCTTCTCGTCTCCCGACAGCAACCTGGCCACGCCGCAGGTGGCGTTGAGCTGGGGCTCGTCGAAGCAGATACGGCACTTACCGCAATCCTCGTGGTAGCCAACAGGTTCGTCATATGTGGTTATGACGCCCTCGTAGTTGCGCAGTATCACGCGCTTGTCGTTGCTTGAAATCATGTAATCGGGCATCACCGGAGTCTTGCCGCCGCCGCCTGGCGCGTCGATCACGAAGGTCGGCACGGCCATGCCGGAGGTGTGTCCGCGCAGGTTCTCGATGATCTCTATGCCCTTGCTCACCGTCGTGCGGAAGTGGCTGATGCCGCGGGACAGGTCGCACTGGTAGATGTAGTACGGCTTGACGCGTATGGTCAGCAGTTTCTGGACCAGCTGCTTCATCAGCACCGGGCAGTCGTTCACGTCGCGCAGGAGCACGCTCTGGTTGCCCAGTTGGATGCCGGCGTCGGCGAGCTTGCGGCAGGCCTCACGAGAATCGGCGGTTATCTCCTTGGGGTGGTTGAAGTGCGTATTTACGTACAGCGGGTGGTACTTCTTGAGCATGTTCACCAGGTTATCGGTGATGCGCTGAGGCATAACGACCGGCGTGCGTGTGCCTATGCGGATTATCTCCACATGCGGAATGGCGCGGATCTTCTTTATGATGCTCTCGAGCTTGTCGTCGGACAATACGAGGGGATCGCCGCCAGAGATGAGCACGTCACGGATTATCGGCGTCTTCTTGATGTATTCGATGGCCGCGTCGATGTATTCCTCGTTCATGTTAACATCTTCTTCGCCCACGATGCGCCTGCGCGTGCAGTGGCGGCAGTTCATAGAACAGATGTGCGTGACGAGGAGGAGCACGCGGTCGGGATAGCGGTGCGTCAGTCCGGGGACGGGGCTGTCGGAATCCTCGTGCAGCGGATCGTCCTGGTCGCTCTCGTCGATGTGCGTCTCCGGGAGGCGCGGGATTGCCTGGAGCCGCACGGGGCAGGTCGGATTCTCCGGGTCGATGAGCGACGCGTAGTACGGCGTTATCGCCATGCGGAATGTCTTCAGGACCTCGGTTATGTCGGCCTTGTCCTTCTCGGTCAGCGGGGCGACCTTGGCAAGGGTCCCGACGTCCTTGATGTTGTTCTTCATCTGCCAGTGCCAGTCGTTCCACTGCTCCGGCGTCACATCCTTATATAACGGAATCCTCTTGTAATCATAAACCGGGTACGTATGCATAAGTCCTCCTATTAAACATTAACAAAGAAATGAATCGGAGAAAGCCAAACAAAGAGAATAAGAGTAAAAGAGAATGGAAAGAGGCGAATATAAAAAATATCACTATACTCTTTCCTCACTCATCTCTTTCTTCCCTCTTATTTTCTTATCCTCTTCGTTAATCTTCGTATATCAGCCTCTTAATTTGAGATAATGCCTAACTTCATCGGGGGTGGCGGGTTTCAGGCCGGCCTCGTGGGCTATCCTCGCGGCTCGTTCCACCAGCTCTGCGTTGCTCTTGGCCAACACGCCCTTGCTGAAAAACACGTTGTCCTCGAAGCCAACGCGAATCCAGCCAGAATTGGCGATGGCGCCGTACTGGGCGGGCAGCGACGAGCGGCCTATGCCCATCACGGTAAAGTCGGCACCGGCCGGCATCGCCTTCATGAACGCCGACAGGTTCTCTATCGTATACGGCACCGCTCCTGGCACGTTGAGCACGAATCCGTAGTGGAACGGCGCCTCGATGAGGCCTTCCTTGATCAGATAGTGGCTGGCGTAGACGTGCCCCAGGTCGAAGCACTCCAGCGTCGCGCGCACCCGGCGCTTCTTGAACTCGGCGGCGAATTCGCGCATTGTCGGCAGCGTATTGACGATATACTCGTCGCCAAAATTCACCGTGCCGCAATCCAGAGAAGCCATCTCAGGCTCCAGTTCCTTGACCGGCCGCAAGCGTTCCTCTGCCGTGTCGCCGACAGCTCCGCCGGTGGTTATTTCGATGACGATGTCGGTCTTCTTACGGATAGCGTCTATCGCTTCCTTAAAACGGGCCACGCTCTGGGTGGCGTTGCCTTTATCGTCCCTCACGTGCAGGTGCAGTATCGCGGCTCCAGCGGCCCTACATTCCTCGGCCGTCGCGGCTACCTGTTCCGGGGTAATGGGCAGCGCGGGATTCTGGGCCACCGTCGTCTCGGCGCCGGTGCATGCGCAGGTTATTACGATCTTACCATCAAGAGCCATAAGCCCTCCTTATGTAGTACGAGCGAAAGCTAGAAGAAGAGGAGGCAGGACAAGAAAGGATAGACAGCATCCGTGATCCTGTACATCCTTTAAAATCCTGCCGCCCCTCCCCGACATTACAATTACTAAGCTTCGAACAAACCCATGGAAAACAAAAACATCGGCGTGGATGGTCTCGTCCATCCTCCGGCCCATCAAGGCCCGGCTTCCGATACGTTCCAGCTTGCGTCAACTCGTCGCGGGCAGGTGCCTTCGCCGTTTACGCTCGCCGCGCCGGGGACGGGGAGCCCCCGGGGCGAGAGACGGTCTCCCGTCTTCTCACATTTTTTTGCCTGGCTTTATCCTTACCGGCCATCTTTGGCCGCGTACGAACCGGGAGACGGACTGCCCCCGCCGGTCAATCGCGCGCTTGCGCGTTCCGGCTCGCCGTCCTCCCATCGCCTGGCTGAACTACTCAGCCTGCTCTAGCGGATATCCGCTTACTTTACGTACTGGTCCTCAAAATACTTGCGAAGCTGGGCATTCTCGCGAAGCTCCCAGAGCGTGATCTCGGCGTGGTCCTTGGTATAACCGTTTCCGATGATCATGAGCACGTCCTTGCCTATGCCTTCCGCCCCGAGCGCGGCGCGGGTAAAGCTGGTGGCCATGCTGAAGAAGTAGACAATACCGTTCTCTTTGACCGGCAGGATGCTGGACATCTCGGTGCCCTGGATGTTTACGCAGTTGATGACGATGTCTACTTCCTTGCCGTTGTTGGCCTTGAGTACGGCTTCGAGCATCTCGACTGGCTTGGCGGCGTCTGCCATGACGATTTCGTGGCAGAGGTGCATTTCGGTCAAGGGCTTTACGTACTTCTGGTTGCGGATGTTGGCGATGACCTTGCCCGTCGGCCCTACGCGCTTCATTGCCTCGTAGCAGCACATGAGTCCCGACTTGCCGCCCGCGCCCAGTATCAGCACGCTGTCGCCTGGCTTCACGAGCTTGGCGGTCTGCGCGGGAGCTCCGGCGACGTCGAGGGCCGCGAG
>CAZNCK010000101.1:0-343 GCA_964571545.1 uncultured Treponemataceae bacterium
TACGCTAGAACGGGCACCAGCGCTTGCGATGTGGGCACAAGGTTCGATGAACTAATCATGCTATACTGCCGCCGGGCGACTGGAAATCCGTGCGCGTATAGGGGGCAACATGATCGGCAAGGCTATAATTATCAACGGCACGCTGGCGGCTCCCGTCGATGCAATGTTTCCGCTTGACGACGTTGATGTCACCTACGGCTACGGCTGCTATGAGACGCTAAAGCTCCGGGACGGCATACTCTATTTTCCCGAGTTCCATGAGGAGCGCTTGCTCCGCTCGGCCGCCATCCTCGGTATTGAGCACTCCATCGGCCCCGGAGAAGTCGTTGCCGCGCTAGAAGCG
>CAZNCK010000101.1:353-13333 GCA_964571545.1 uncultured Treponemataceae bacterium
GTTCATGCCGACGCTATTAATACGTGCAATATTAAAATAATGTTGACGGGGCATGAAGGCCGGCCCGCCGACTGGTGCGCATTCCTGTTGCCGCCCGTGCTTCCACCGGTCTCGGCCTACCAAAATGGCGTCAGCTGTCTGCTGTTCCGCGGCGAACGGCATTTTCCGGCAGCAAAAAGCCTCTCCATGCTGTTGTCCACGGTGGCGTACCGCTGCGCGACTACGCGAGGCTGTTACGACGCGCTCCTAGTTAACGGCCGCGGCGAGATCACCGAGGGCACGCGCACCAATGTGTTCTACGCGCGCCGCGGCGTTTCGGACGTCGTGTTCACGCCGCCGGCCATCGATGTGCTGGCGGGCATCACGCGGCGGACGCTGATGGCCGCGCTCGCTGAAGCAGGCGTGCGAACGATCGAGCGGCCCTTGTCTCTGGATGACGCCCTAAGCGGCGAATTCGCTCTGGGTGTGACCAGCACCTCGAGCCGCGTTATAGCTGTCCGGTTCCTCGACGGCGCGGCAGGGCCCGCGGGCGCTCCCGTTCCGATCCTGAATCCCGCTGGAGCCGTGTTGGCCGGTTCTAGGCTGGAATCCGGAGCATCGCCGGAGCTGGCGCGTATTCGAGCCGTGTACGATACCTGGCTGGAGCGGTACGCCCAGCGCAATTCAAGTTTCAGCGGTCAATCGCATATGCTATGACAGTCGCACCGTCCATCCGGCGCGAGGAATCGTTATCCGGACCTCGGCTCCTCCATCCGTACGTGTTGACAGTTTTCCCTTGAGCTGCGATACCAGCGCGGTAATTAGACGATAGCCGAGTCCTGGCGTCCGCGCGACATCGAAGCCCGGCGGGAACCCCGCTCCGCAATCCGAGACGACAATCTCCCCCGAGCCGTCTTCACGCACGGTTACCCTGATCGTCGCGTCGACGCTCCCATCGATTCCGCCGCCGTAGCGGATCGCGTTGACGGCGAGTTCGCTCAGTATCAGCGCTAGAGGAATGGCGGCGGAGGGCACAAGGATGGCCCTATGGAAGTCGGTTTCAAGGCTGAAGCGGGGAATGGTACCCATGCAGGTTAGGGCGAGTCGATCCGTCATGGCGGCGAAGAACGAACGCAGGGACGCCTCGTCGATGGCGCCTCGCGCGTGCAGTTCTTCTTCGATCAGTGAAATCGAGTATACCTTCTCGCGAAGCCCGGCCAGCGCGCCTTCACCTAGCGTGTCGTCTTCGCCTTCTACGAGACCTACGAGGCTCAGTATGATCTGTAGGTTGTTCTTGACTCGATGCGAGAGTTCGTGTACGAGGAGATCCTTTTCCTCAAGCGATTTTTCAAGTCTTTTCTTGGCGTCTTCCAGCACTCTTGCCGAGCTGCGCAGGGCATGAGCTTGTCTGGCAAGGCTGGCTAGCGCGGCGGACAGCACGGCTACGAGCGCCGCCAGGGCTATGCTGACCCAGGCCGGCGTCACGTATTCCTTGTGTACGGGTACCGCGTAGCGCTCGAGTATATCCCGTAGCGACTCCGGATCGTCCGCCCGTTGTGTACGGATGGCTTCGTCGATGCTCGCCGCGAGCGCTACGCCTCCATGAGTCTTCCGCGAGGCCGCGAAGCGTAGTTCTATCGGATTGTAGAGCACGGGGGTTGGTACGATACGGGATATCGGTTGCCAAATAAGGCCGAGCGAATTGCTCGCGGCGGCCGCGTCGATGGCTCCATCGTCCAAGGCCATAAAGAGCGTACTGTAATCTGGAAAGTAGACATATTCAGGAGCTATACCGAAGGCCGTGCATAGATCCCTGAGCGAACCGGTTCCGGAGAACCAGAAGTCATTTTCCAGGGCGCCGATACGCTTGGCCTCGAGGTCGATGATGGAGCGGATGTTTCCGCCTTCGCGGGCGTATACCTCGCCCCAATCGGTCATGACCGCTTCTTCGGTAAAGACGGCGAAAGTCTCCCTCTCGGGCGTGCGGACTATGGCCGGGATCAGGTCGAGCGAGCCCGTCTCGAGTCCGTCGAGGAGCTGGTTCCATCCGGCGAAGCTGTAGGTAATGTGCCAGCCTTCTTTTTTAGCCAGGAGATTCAGGGTGTCGATGAAGATGCCGCGCGGCAGGCCGGATTCGTCGCGCCAGCACGAAGGCTTGGCATCGTAGTATCCTACGCGGATCGACAGCTTCCTGGTGGCGCTGTTATTAACGGATTGAGGCGTTGCGGGTAGAACCAACAGCAGGACCCATGAGGTTGTCATCACCATGATGATGAATCGACGTAACATGGCGCAACTATAGAGCACGGATTGTACTCCGGCAAGGAGGAACCATAGCCGGTCCGGAATGTGCCTGATGTATAGAAAAACCTGTTGCGCGTCCGGGAAATCGACCCTATACTCCAACAGCTGGGTTCGCTCATATCCAGCTTACTGTTTTGTTTGCTTGGGTGCCTTCCGGCATCGTCCGTAAACGAAGCTCAGTAAACAGCTCCGGCTGATCTTGCTGTCGCTTTGTTCATGGAGGATGCGATGCCTTATCCCCTTTCTGTCCAGAAAACCTCCTCGACCAGCGGCTCTCCCTATGTGCGCCGCCTCGCGGCAAGGAGGTGACGCGAACGAAAAATCCGATTTTCAATGCATCAGCCTACTCGCCAACATCACACTCCAGGAGGATGAATTCATGATCCAGAACGCTCTGCCCTTTGTGGCCTTTATAATTTTCTTTGCGGGGCTGCTCGTACTTCTTGAAAAGAAGACAAAGCTCAAGATATTCAAGTACATTCCTGCCATCGTCATGCTGTACTTCTTCTCCATGCTTCTCTCAACGCTTGGCGTCTGGAGGAAAACGCCCCAGATAACGGCGGCGTACAAGGCACTCAAGGACGGCCTTTTACCGGCCATGATATTCCTCATGCTGCTGCGTGCCGACCTGCGCAAGATAGTCAAGCTCGGGCCCAGGATGCTCCTCGGATTCTTTGCCGCGACGATTACCATCATGATCGGCTTCATCATCACCTTCGCCATTTTCAAGGGTTTCTTCGAACCCGACAGCTGGAAAGCCTTCGCTGCGCTGTCAGGCAGCTGGATTGGCGGTACCGGCAACATGGTTGCCATTCAGGGGGCCCTCGACGTTCCCGACGCCAAGATGGGGTACACGCTCCTCATCGACTCGATCAACTACTCGATGTGGGTGATGTTCCTCCTGTGGGCTGTCTCTTTCGCTCCATCTTTCAACAAGTGGACCAAGTCGAATTCCAAGGTACTCGACGAGGTAGGACTCAAGCTATCCAAAGGCAACGAAAACAACCGTACCAGCATAGAGTTCGTCGACCTGATCGTACTCCTGGGCTCCAGTCTGCTCGTTTCGGCACTCTCCATCTGGCTCGGCGGCATGCTGCCAAAGTCGGTATTCTTCCAGAGCTCCACCTGGACCGTGCTCATCGCGACCGTCGCCGGCGTCATCTTCGCCATGACGCCACTGGCCAAACTGCCGGGCTCCGGTCACCTGTCCAACCTGATGCTATACACGATCGTCGGACTAATCGCATCCAGGGCCAACTTCGCCGAACTTACCCAGGCGCCGATCTACATTATCGCCGGATTCTGCATCCTGGGTATCCATGCAATCCTGCTCATGTTGGTGGCAAAGCTGTTCAAACTGGACCTCTTTACCATAGGCGTCGCCAGCCTCGCCAATATCGGCGGAGTCGCTTCAGCCCCGATTCTCGCTGCATCGTACGGTGAAGCCCTGGTGCCGATTGGCGTCCTTATGGCGCTGATGGGATACGTTGTCGGTACCGGCGGCGGATTGCTCGTCGGCAAGATACTTTCCATCCTATAATGATACAAGGCCGCGGGAATCGGGGATGCCTCTTCCGCTTCCCGCGGCCTTGTATCAAAGTACGGGGGAATCATGTACGAGGATTCAACGGTTTACATAGTCGGCAATTCCAAGACGAACAACGAGAATGCTATAACGACACTCTACAATTCTTTTTATATAGGCTTTGTGCTGCAGCCTGATTCGGGTCTGATCGTCGATGTCAGTTGTTCGGCGACAATCCGCACGACCGATGAATTCGTCCATTCCCTGTTCCTCGGCAAGTCTATGGGAATCGATGACGCGATGCTCGAGGACGAGGTCAAACGCCGCTACCATGGATCATCCCAGAAGGCCATCATCGTCGCCTACAAGGACGCAGCCAAGAAATTCGCTGAAATACGGGTCAAGCCTCGAACCTGGACCGCGACAACTGGAAGGATACCTGCTCATGAAAATCACTGAAGTAAGGCTCGGGCGCATCTCGGTGCCCCTCAGGAAGCCTTTCAAGACGGCGCTCCGCACGGTGGAGAGCGTCGAGGATGTCATAGTAGAACTGCATACAGATACAGGCGCTGTCGGTTACGGCGAGGCGCCTCCTACCGGCGTCATAACCGGCGACACGACCGGTGCCATAATCGGCGCGATACGTGACCATATCGGCAAAGCCATCATCGGCCTCGAGGTGGACAACCTCGAAGAGATAATGGCCCGCATCGACGCTTCAATCGTCCACAACTCCAGTGCCAAGGCGGCTGTCGATATAGCCGTCTATGACCTGTTTGGCCAGCTGTGCGGCGCACCGCTGTATACGCTGTGGGGTGGTTACCGCAAGGAAATAATCACAGACCTCACGATAAGCGCCAACGATGCGGTACAGATGGCCCTGGATGCCGCTGAAGCGGTCGGGCTCGGCTACAGGACCCTGAAACTCAAGCTTGGCAAGGACCCCGCGCAGGATGTCGCGCGCATGAAGGCTATCAGGGCGGCCGTGGGCTATGGCATCGACCTTCGCGTCGACGCTAACCAGGGCTGGAAGCCAAAAGAAGCCGTCCGACTCATCGGGGCCATCGAAGACGCGGGGCTGGCTCTGGAGCTCGTGGAGCAACCGGTGGCGGCCCACGATCTGGAAGGCCTCAAATACGTGACCGACCATGTTTCGGTGCCGATAATGGCCGACGAGAGCGTTTTTTCGCCCCGCGACGCCCAGCGCATCATGGAACTGCGCGCCGCCGACATCATCAACATCAAGCTGATGAAGACGGGCGGAATCCACAACGCGCTGCGCATCTGCGCCCTGGCGGAAGTCTACGGCGTGGAGTGCATGATAGGTTGCATGCTGGAGGCCAAAGTCAGCGTCACCGCCGCGGTGCATCTGGCCGCCGGCCGCAAGGTGATCACCAGGGTCGACCTCGACGGCCCCGTGCTCTGCAGCGAAGACCCCGTTGAAGGCGGCGCCGTCTTCAACGAGTTCCTCATCAGCCCCAACGCCGCGCCGGGGCTAGGTATTTCGCGCATCCGCGGCCTCGCCTACCTGTAGGAGCAAAGACTCAAAGCCGCGTCAGCAGTTCCCGTACGAAGCGGTACGAGCGCGCTACCGACGCTATCTCTACCCGCTCGTCGGGAGAGTGGGGGTAGCGTATATTCGGCCCTATCGAGATCATGTCCCAGGCGGGGAAGCGCGGCCTGAAGAGACCCGTTTCAAGCCCGCCATGGGTCGATGTGACCCTGGGATCCTTGCCGAACAGCTCGCGGTATACGGTTTTTGTTTCAGCGAGTAAGGGGCTCGCTGAATTGGGCGTCCAGGCCGGAGTCACCGAGGGGCGGCTCTGCGAAACGCTCCAGCCATGGTCCGCGGCGCCGGCTAGGCGCTTCTCGACGGTTGCGCCGAGGCCTTCCTTTTCGGTATCTGACGAGCTACGAACCATCACGAGGGTATCAAGCTTGAACTGACCGGCGGCAACAGATCCTGAGAGCCGCCCGAGGTTCAGTGACGTGCGTATCAGGCCCGGCATATCCGGTTCCATGGCTACGAGGCCGTTAGGTAGCGCGCCGAGCACGGCGAACAGGGCCTCAGTGTCGGCGGGAGCGAGCGCCTGCCGAGGGCTGGCTTCGGCGGTCTGCGGTTCAAGCGAGGCTGTGAACCCAGGATCTCTGTCTCCCAGCGCTATTCTGAGCGCGGTGGCTTCCGAGTGGAATTCGTTCTGGAACGCGTTTACCCGGTCCATAGCCAGCCCGATAAGGGCGCGCGCTTCTCTGGGGATAGCATTGGCCGCGGTTCCGCCTGAAATAGAAGCCAAGGAAAGCGGCTCACGTGATTTGGCAAGAAGACCGACAAGCGCGAGCGTAGCGTTGGCGCGTCCCTTGTCGATGTCCACGCCCGAATGGCCGCCCAGAAGGCCGCTGACGGAAGCCTCAAACCATGCGAACTGTTGAGGAACGACTTGAGCGGGCCGGGCGAGGACAGCGGCGGTGCGGATGGCGCCCGCGCAGCCTATCGTCAGCTCGGCGTCATCCTCGCCATCCAGGTTGAGGAGGAGTTCGCCCGTGAGCGGCCCCTGCTCGATGGCGCGCGCGCCGTCCATGCCGTCTTCCTCGTTTGTGGTGAACAGGCACTCAAGGGGACCGTGAGCCAGCGTGTCGTCTTCCAGGATAGCCATAGCCATGGCAACGCCTATGCCGTTGTCGGAGCCTAGCGTCGTGCCGGTAGCGACGAGCCAGCCAGAATTGACGGGGTCGAGCCTGGGCCGTATCGGATCGCGCGTAAAGTCGTGAGCGGAACCGGTCATTGCCTGCGGCACCATGTCGAGATGAGCCTGCAGGATGACGCCGCGCGCGCCTTCTTTACCCGCGCTTGCCGGTTTTTTCATTATGACGTTGCCCGCAGAATCCATCACGGCGTGAATTCCGCGCGCGTGAGCCCATGAAAGGAGCTCAGTGCCGAGGGCCTTTTCGTAATGCGAAGGGTGAGGGATGGAACATATCGTGAAAAAGTGAGTCCAGACTGATCGTGGTTCAAGCGCGTGCATATCCATGGGTGTACTCCTGATCTGAAGCTTACCATGGAAACGCCTGAGAGGCGAGATTGAGCTCTATGCGGAGCGGTCGACAAGGCCGCTCCGAACCGCTCTTACCTGAATCCGTACTTCTCGACTACAAAGTCGATGTCCTTGTCGCCGCGTCCGCTCAGGTTGACCAGTATGGAGCGGCGGGGCTCCTTCTTTGCCAGCTTCATCGCGAATGCGACTGCGTGCGCGCTCTCAAGAGCCGGAATGATGCCTTCCTTTTGGCTGAGCTGGAAAAAAGCGTCGATGCTCTCTTCGTCGGTTGCAGTGGTGTAGGTGACTTTTTTTAAGTCGTGGAGCATCGAGTGCTCAGGCCCCACGCCAGGATAGTCGAGGCCGCTCGCGACCGAGTAGACCGGGGCCGGTTCGCCCTTTTCATCCTGCAGCACATAGCACTTGAAGCCGTGGATCATGCCGGGTTTGCCGTAGGTCATAGTCGCGGCGTGGTCGCCCGTTTTAGTGCCGCGCCCCAGCGGCTCTACGCCGTAGAGCCGTACGTTTTCGTCATCGAGGTACGCGGAGAATATACCCATGGCATTGCTTCCTCCGCCGACGCAGGCTACGACATTGTCAGGATGCTCGCCGGTCATTTCGAAGAATTGCTCCTTTGCCTCGATGCCCACCACGCGCTGGAATTCGCGCACCATCATGGGGAAGGGGTGCGGGCCTACGACTGAGCCGATGCAGTAGATACTAGTTACCGGATCCTTCATGTAGGCCTCGAAGGCGGAGTCCACCGCTTCCTTGAGCGTCTTGAGGCCTCGGGAGACAGGAACGACGGTCGCGCCTAGGATCTTCATCCTGACGACGTTGGGATGTTCTTTTTGGATGTCCACCTCGCCCATGTGGATCTCGCATTCCAGGCCAAAATAGGCAGCCGCCGTGGCCAGCGCTACGCCGTGCTGGCCGGCGCCGGTTTCTGCTATCAGCTTCTTCTTGCCGAGGTACTTGGCCAGTAACGCCTCGCCCATGCAGTGGTTGAGTTTGTGGGCGCCGGTATGATTCAGATCCTCACGCTTCAGGTATATCCGCCCGCCGCACTCGTCGGACAGTCGCCTAGCAAAATAGACCGGAGTAGGCCGACCTTGGAAGTGTTTGCGTATGCTCCTCAGCTCCGATATAAACTCGTGCGATTTGCTTATTGAATAGTAGGCGTCGGTAATTTTCTCCATCTCGACCTGAAGGTCGGGCGGTATGAAGCTGCCGCCGTATACGCCGTAGTTGCCCTTGGCATCCGGAAAGGATTTGAAGTAATCAGTCATGATTGTTTCTCCTTAAAAGAACTTTAAGGAGCATAGCCGGGGATCGTGTTACTGTCAATAGATACAAAATGTCGACTACAGTTTAGAGAAAGCTACCGCCTTTACCGCTAGGCTCTTCTTCGAGGCCGTCATCAACGTCAAAATGCTCCCGCCTTGAGGGACCGAATGCTCGGCGTCCCGTTTCAGCATTGCGATAATACTCTCCAGCGGAGACGGGCGAAGAAAAAAGAAACCCTGCAATGAGCCGCAGTCTCGCTGGGCAAAGTAGTCCCATTGCGCCTGTGTCTCGATGCCCTCGGCCACGATGTCCAGATCCAGGCTGTGTCCGAGATTGATGATGGCGTTGACGACTTTCTCGTTCTGGGCTTCAGCGAGGTTTAGCACAAAGGAAATATCTATCTTGAGGGCGTCTACAGGCAACTGCGACAGGTATGCGAGCGACGAATACCCGGTGCCAAAATCATCCACCATGAACGAGATGCCAGGTAGCCTCTGCTTGATGTCATTGATGCGTTTGATTGCATCCTTTGTATTGTGCATAATAGCCGACTCGGTTAACTCCAGCTTCAGTCTGGAAGGGTCGATGCCTGAACTCTTTACGATGTTCTCTAGATCGACGACATACCCAGGTTGTTCGAATTGCTTGCTAGAGACATTGACTGAGACATAGATATCCTTGTAGCCCTTCTCGTGCAGTCGGTATGTATCATAACACGCGCGGCGCAAGGCCCATTCTCCGAGCGCCAGGATCATGCCGTTTTCTTCGGCTATGGGGATGAATACCCCAGGGGATACGTGTTCGCCGCTGACGCGTTGCCAGCGAGAGAGCGCCTCCATGCCGCGAACCCTGCCGTCAGTGCCGACGATGGGCTGGTACACCAGGTTGAAGCCTCCGCTGCTCAGGGCGGTCTTCATTTCCTGCTCTATCTGCCAGCGCTTTGTGGCCTTCGCGCTTACCTCCGGGTCGTAGAGCGTATAGCGGTTCTTGCCTTCTTCTTTGGAGCAGTACATCGCAATGTCGGCGCTTTTTGTGGCGCCCTCTATCGTCCGCCCATGGTCTGGGATTATGGCAACGCCGATTGAGACGCCGACATTGACGCTGCCGCCGGACAATTCGCCCTTGGATCTAAGTATAAATGGATAGGAAATACTCGAGAGTATCCGCTCGGAAACGACTATACCGTCGGAAATATCCTTTATCGCGGCCAGAACGACGACGAATTCATCGCCGCCAAAACGGTATGCAATATCGCTGTCGCGCAGGCAGACCCGGATGCGTCGGGCTGTCTCAATGAGGAGCTCGTCGCCGGCGTCATGGCCGAGCGTATCGTTGATATGCTTGAAGCCATCCAGATCGAGGAACAGGACTCCGCCGCGCCAGGATGGATCGCGGTCGATAGTCTCAAAATGGGCGGACAAGTCTTCGTTGAACAGGTCGCGATTGCCGAGGCCGGTGAGCTTGTCGTGGTAGGCGAGGTGGCGCAGTTTTCGCTCAATGGTCTTGCGTTGGGTTATATCCCGGATTACGCAGGTAAGGGTTCGGCCCTTGTAGTCCTTGGAATTGCCGAACGACATTTCCATGGGAGCCACCCCGCGGTGCTTTGTCGAACCAAGAAACTCGAAGGTGCGCTTGAGCCCGACCGCCTTGCGGTCCTGGTCGTCCACATAGAAGTATTTGCGGAACTCGTGCTCGTGCTTGGAGAAAACCTCCGGAGGAAACAGCATGCTGAACGGCTTGCCCATGACCTCGTCGCGATCCCAACCAAACGTATTTTTTATGCCCGAGTTGGCAAATATTATCTTAAAATCGTCATCCAGTCTGAATATCGCCTCGGTAATAGTCTCTGAGAGCGCTACATAGTGTTCTCGCGTTTCCTTCAGTTGCTGGAAGAGCGCATGGTCAAAGGAGAGGTCGCGTATCAACGCGATGACGGCCGGTTGACCGCGCAATTGAATGGCTGAGAGCAGACAATCCATTGAAACGATGCTTCCGTCATGGCGTTGGCCGCGGAAGGCGAGAATATCGTCTTCCGCGGCGGCGTGGGGCGTGGCATTGGTGACGGCAAATTCCGCCAGCCGCGCGTGGAAGGTGCCCCTATACTCCTCCGGCAGGAGGTCAAAGACGGGTGCTGCTATCAGCTCTGCTCGATCATAGCCGAACGTAGTAAAAAAAGATTGGTTTGCCTCTATGATCACGCCCGCAGGCGACATGATGAGCACCGAGTCGGATACGCCATCCAGCAGTATCTCCAGGCTGGCGTCGGATTCTTCGCACTCGTCTTCGAGCTTCAGCGCATAGCCCTGTAGTATGCGTTCCAGGAGTTGGGAAAAGATTGACTCCTCGGATTCTGTGTCCAGGTCCTTGTGCGCGGCAAGACCTCTGGTCGAGTCATGGGTTTGGCCCGCGGCTAAGCCGACAAGAAGGCCAGAAATTCGATCCGGGGCGCTCGTGGAATCGGAAGATTCCATTGACTCCAGCAATGCGTGCACTTCAGTGTTTTTTTTCATGCGGGAAACCTGCTCCGCTTAAACTTTTATTATCTTAAGTATACTCTATCTAGAGGTGAATTATAAAGGGGAATGTACGCTGTCGCTTGTCTCGCCCGTATTAGTCTGCTTCGACTTTTTTGATAGTTTTTACTTTTTCTAGAATGGCGAACCGGTCGATGACAACAGCTTCAAGGTCGGCTAGTCCCTCTGACAGAGCCTTATCCAGACGCTTCAGTTCATCCGCAATGGTCTCGCGCTTGCGGCTTGAGCACCATCGGGTTATGAAATCAAGGTCTTCCTTGGAACCATAGACCGCGGCGGCGAGCGCTTTTGCGCCGCTGGTATCAACAGCCCGACGAGCGAGATGTTCTGAGAATTCACGGATCTGCGTCATTGGTTCCCGAGCAGATACGAATCCATCGAAGGCGCTACGCTTAGGCGCATAGACCATGGCGACGTAGATCGATCTGATGATCGCAGCCCCGTCTTCAGAGAGGGCGAGCGTATCTTTTCTCAAGGCCCTGAAAAGATCCTCGTAGGCCTCGTCGTTGCGCCGCAAGAATGCCTGCAGATCAGGCGCCGCATTGACGGGGTCGAACCTGCCGTCTTCAAAGATCGTGTTCGGTAACAGCGGATCGACGCGCTTGCGATCCAGCGAGTGAGAAGGAGTCAGGCGCTCGCTGATCCCGGCATCGGTCTTGACCGCGCTTCGGTACATGAAGAGGGAGCCCAGCGTCTCTGACTGGGCTCCCGCCGCAATGTTGTTCTGAATGACGAGACGCAGGTCTTGCTCTGAAAGCATATTGAACAGCTCATAGACTGGAAGGTACGAGCGCTCTATGCCGACATCCTTGAACAAGAAAGACCGCGGCGCCCATGCGTCTTCGAAGGTCTCCCTTAACAACGCCTTCGAGCACGCGACTATGGCGCCGATGGGATCATAATCCATAGCCTGATGATAGATTCCGAGCGCTTTGCTGAGGAGGACAGGGTAGCTCGCGCTGGTATACGCGCTGCCTTCTCTGAAGCCTCCACGGACCGCATATCTGAAATCCGCGCGGAAGAAGGGTTTGTTACCCAGCGCCGGCGCTGGACAAGGCCCCGCTGTGAATGCTGTCGGAAGCAACCCGGATTTTGACGCCAGCGTTTCCTTCAACCTAGGGGCGGCAGCGCTTGCCAAGGCTGAAGCGGTTTTATTCCAGGTTTCAAGTACCGCCGCGTCCCCCGAGGGGCCGGGCAGTTGCCAGAAACCACCTAGCCTGCCTGCCGGCGTTTCAGCCTTCCAAAAAAACCATGGACAGCCTGTACTCTGAGCGCTCGATCCTGGCTGCGTTTCAGCCCCAGCGCCTGCCTCCGCGTTCAATTCCAGTCTTAGCGGCCTGACCCTGACCGGTACGCTGCCTACGGAGAACGCCAGCGGAAACAAGAACCCGGCTGAGAGTCCGTCCAGGGGGGCATCGATTTCCAGTGATGCCAGGGGGGCTGGCTTATCGGGCCGCGCCGATTCTACAATCGTGGCTGCGCGACTGTGTTTTCCACGTTTGTCAAAAAAGCCCTTGATACCCATGAATGCCCCTTGTGTTGAGCCGGTATCTCAATATGACGCCGGTGTCAGTGCTGGAAGACCGCATCATACTACGCCATGCGCCGGAACGATTCAAGAATAACGCGGCGCAAGCCGCCCCAGGGAGTGCTGCGCACCCGCGCTTCCAGCGCGGCCTGCGTGGAGCATGGGCGGCGCCATCAATAAAAAGACCGCACCCTTGCGGGTGCGGCCACTTAGACTATATCAGCGCTTGAGCTTAGTAATCCATGCGTCGCCCTTCGGGCGCCGCGTGCGCAAGGTATTGTATTGACGTGCGCGCTGAAAGCGCACGGCGCAAGCCGCCCCAGGGAGTGCTGCGCACCCGCGCTTCCAGCGCGGCCTGCGTGGAGCATGGGCGGCGCCATCAATAAAAAGACCGCACCCTTGCGGGTGCGGCCACTTAGACTATATCAGCGCTTGAGCTTAGTAATCCATGCCGCCCATGCCGCCCATGCCGCCGCCGCCCATGCCACCACCGGCGCCGCCGGCGGATTTGGGTTCAGGGAGGTCGGTGATGGCGCACTCGGTCGTCAGCATGAGGCTGGCGACGCTGGCCGCGTTCTGGAGCGCTGAGCGGGTGACCTTGGCGGGGTCGATGATACCGGCCTTGACCATGTCTACCCATTCCATCTTGGCGGCATCGAATCCGATGCCCTTCTTCTCGCCGCGGGCGCGGTCCGCGACGACGGCGCCGTCGACGCCGGCGTTCTCGGCGATCTGGCGGATCGGCTCCTCAAGAGCGCGCTTGACGATCTTGTAACCGACTTTTTCGTCAT
>CAZNCK010000102.1:0-13088 GCA_964571545.1 uncultured Treponemataceae bacterium
GGCGGCGATGCCTGGGGATTCGCGGGCCTGCGCTCCTATGGCCGTGTCTTCACCGACCCGCACTTCTGGAACGCGCTCAAGAATAACGCGTACATAGTGCTGATTTCCGTGTTCGGGCAATTACCGCTGGGGTTTATCTTCGCCTACATCATCTATCGCAAACTCGTCAAAGGGCCCGGGTTTTGGCAGGGCGTGTTGTATGTTCCAAACATTATATCGGTCATAGTCGTAGGCCTCCTGTGGCAGACCATCTTCTCGCCCAACGGCCCCATAGCCGAACTGATGAACGCCATGGCAAGGGCGGGGTTCCAGTCAAAACTCGAACTGTTGTTTTCAGGCGACGGCGGCTTCATAATCACCGACGACCTGGTCAGGAAGATACTTGATCTTGCTGGGCCCGCCGCGTCAGAGTGGTTTACCGACCCATTACCTGAGCTCAAGGATCTCATACTCTCCTACGAGGGGGCGCCCCATGCCGAGCTGATAGGAGACCTCTGCAACCTGTTCGTGCAGAAGTGGAGCCCCGAGTTCCTCACCAAACCTAACCTGGCCATGATGCCCATACTGTTCGTGATTTTATGGATGTACACGGGCATGTACCTGATCCTGTTTCTCGCCAACATGCAGAAGATCGACGTGCAGATCATAGAGGCGGCGCGCATCGACGGCGCTTCGGAATGGCAGGTCATGCGTTTCATCATTCTGCCCTCGCTTTCTGGTACCATAGTCAATTCAGCCATCCTCGCGATCTCCGGTTCGCTGTCCAGCTTCTCGCTCATCTTCGCGATGACCGGCGGAGGCCCATCCAGAGTTACCGAGATCCTTTCAATTTATATGTACAACAACGCGTTCCTCGGCAGGCCCAACTTGCCTCTGGCCAACGCCATTTCACTGATCATGGTGGCCGTGAGCTTCCTCCTGATCGGATTGACTAAAACCGTAGAGAAGCGCTACGGCGGCAAGGAGGACTAGCATGAGCGAGGAATTGCGGACGACGCTGGCGGACAGGATTGGAGCTATCGTAGCCAAGACCGCCGCCTACGCCCTGATGTCGCTGTTCACAGTGATGACCCTGTACCCGATATTCTGGCTCGTGATGAATTCGTTCAAATCGACAAAGGAATTCCAGGTAAGCCAACTTTCCCTGCCTGTCGAGCCCACCTTGTCCAATTACGTTGAAGCCTGGAAGATGGGCGATTTTGCGTTGCTGTTTCCCAATTCAATACTCTACACGGTTGGCGCAACGCTCGGCATCGTACTCGTCTCGCTGCTCGCGGGATTCGCCTTCGCCAAGATAGGATCCAGGGCGACGAAACCCCTCTACAATTCCTTCGTCATCGGCATCCTCATCACGGCGCAGTCGCTGATGATACCGCTGTTCCTTGAAGTGAACCTTCTAGGCATCTACAACACGCGGATTGCGGTGTTGCTCGTCTACATCGGCACGGGCCTGCCCTTGGGCGTGTACCTGGCCACCGAGTACATTCGATCCATACCGAACGCGCTCATCGAGTCGGCTCGTATAGACGGCGCCGGGTTCTATACTATTTTTCAAAAAATCGTGCTGCCCATGGCCATGCCTGTGGCGGTGACGCTGTCTATCCTTAACATTTCCAATATCTGGAACGAGTTTGCCCTCATCAATATTCTCGTATCCCGGACCGAACTCAAATCGTTGCCGCTCGGCATCTATAAATTTTCCGGTTCCCTGTCCACCGACTACGGTAAGCAATTCGCCGCCTTGACGATCGGCATGATACCTATGCTGCTTTTCTATATTATTTTCAGGAGACAGATAACCAAGGGCGTCGCAGCGGGCGCCGTCAAGGGATGAGGAGTCGAGATACCATGAAGAGCACGCAGACCAGTCGCAACGACGGATTTCCTCTAGATTTCCTTTGGGGTTGCGCTACGTCCAGCTATCAGATAGAGGGAGCCTTTAACGAAGGCGGGCGAGGACTTTCCATATGGGACGCCTACTGCCGCGAACCCGGGCGCGTATCACGTGGACAGAACGGGGACGTCGCCTGCGATTCATATCACCGCTGGCCCGAGGATGTGGCCCTGCTTTCGGATCTGGGTGTGGATGCCTACCGCTTTTCCGTAGCGTGGCCTCGCGTGCAGCCTGACGGACGGGGGCCGGTGAACCGCGCTGGCCTCGACTACTACGCGCGGCTTGTAGACGCGTTGTTGGCCAAGGGCATCGAGCCGTGGATAACGCTGTACCACTGGGACTTGCCGCTCGCTCTTGGGCAGTCAGGCGGATGGACCGACCGTGATACCGCATATCGGTTTGCCGAATACGCGTCCATCATGTACCGAGGACTCGGCGATCGTGTCGTACACTGGACGACGCTCAACGAGCCCTGGTGCTCGGCCTTCCTGGGTTACGAGTATGGAGAGCACGCACCCGGACTCAGAGACCGCGCATCGGCGCTCAGCGCTACCCATCATATGCTCCTCGCGCATGGACTGGCGGTTGGTTCGTTCCGATCGAGCGGATACGTAGGTGAAATTGGTCTGGTTATCAACCCAGCCACGCCGCGTCCGGCGACACGCCGCGATTCAGACCGAGCCGCTGCCGAACGGGCTTCCGTGGAGAGGACTGGTCTTTGGCTCGACCCTGTCTACGGGCGTGGCTATCCCGCGGCCTACCTGAAGGCGCGTGGTGCGGAGATGCCGATTCAAGCAGGAGATATGGACATAATTGCCGCCCCTATCAATTTTCTCGGCGTCAACTACTATAATGAAGATGCCGTCATTACCGCTCCGGCTACGACGGAGGCTCCCGATGGCTACCGTTTCGTGTCCACCGCCCTTCCAAAGACGGAAATGGGCTGGGATGTCGTACCGCAGGGGCTGCGCCGCGTGCTCGGATATATCGCCGACACCTGGCCGGTCCGTTCGCTTTACGTTACCGAGAACGGCGCGGCCTATGCCGACAAGACTCCCGTCTCCGCGGAAACGCTTGCCGGCCGCGTCCATGACGCTGACCGGGTTGCGTACTACCGCGGGCACATCGCCGCGTGTCGTGAGTCCATCGCCGACGGCGTGCCGCTCAAGGGTTACTTCGCGTGGAGCCTACTCGACAACTTCGAATGGGCGCACGGCTATGACAAACTGTTCGGCTTGGTCGCGGTAGACCCCAGAACCCTTGTCAGGACCCCCAAGGACAGTTACCTGTTCTACCGCGACGTGATAACCGGATACGGGCTGGAGCACGCACCCCAGCCCTGAACGACTACTGCTTGATGCGTTCCTTGAGCTCAGGCATGGTAAACCCGTACGCGTCCTTGAGGTCCCGCAACGGCACCTCTGCAGGGGCATCGGCGGGCAAGCCGAGTTTCGCGGCGACCGCGGCCGTAGAAGATTTCAGCGCCGCGGCGACCGCT
This sequence comes from uncultured Treponemataceae bacterium, assembly GCA_964571545.1. Classification (GTDB taxonomy): domain Bacteria; phylum Spirochaetota; class Spirochaetia; order Treponematales; family UBA12059; genus SZUA-370. The sequence continues at coordinate 3,393 of CAZNCK010000102.1, forward strand.
GACAGGCTCATCGTGCCTTCCAGCTCAAAGTCGGAGGGAACGGTCAATGCCGTGGCGTTGGCCGGCGCCGCTGGGGCAGGTTCGCCCGCCGTCGCAGGAACCGCTGCGGGTGCCAGGTCGCCTGATTCTCCGGCATAGGGGATGCCGAGTATCTTCGCGACGGCGACCCGTACGATGTCCGCCTCGAAGCCCTCGATGCCAGCTATCGTGCCGGTATCCTTTATCATGGCGTCGGAAGGCACCTTTTTCGGGTCTACGCCGGCCTCGCGGTACAGCCGCTCCAGCTCTATGCCGAACGATTCAGCCACCATCGCCCAGGTCGATGATCCCTTGATGTCCTCCACCATGAGCTTGCCTTCAGCGGCCATCGCCGACAGGCTCGGCGCCGCGAATTCCAGCATGCCGGCTGCCTGTCCCACGATCGCGGCGCCGCCGAATATGGCGAACCCGAGTATGACGATGGTCCGCAGCTTGAAAGACTTTCCAGCCAGGGTGACGCGCAGGGTGTCTTTTTTGGTGGGGCAGGTCGTGACGCATTCCATGCAGGAAATGCATTCGGATGATCCGACCGCATCGGGATGCGAAACGTCGATATTCATGGGGCAGGCCTTGTCGCACCTGGAGCACGAGATGCAGGTGGATGCCTCGCGCTTGATGCGGAACAAGGGGATGCGGCCGAGGATAGCGTTGACGGCGCCCAGAGGGCAGACGTACTTGCAGAAGGCCCGCTCGTACAGCATGGACAGCGCCAGCGAAACGACCAGCAGGATGAGGCCTACGGCGAACTCAGCCCAGACCGCGCTCAAACCGGCGGAGAGGTGGCCGAACGCGGCAAGCGGGTCGTACGGCCTGATGATCAGCGTTCCGGTGCTCCAGGTAAGCCAGACGATCGCGACGAGGACCGGGTACTTGAGCCAGCGCAGCGCCGCGTCGAGTTTCTGCGGAACGACGAATCTGCGGCGGAACAGTTTCCTGCCCAGCCATCCGAATACGCCCTGCAGGGCGCCGAATGCGCAGAACCAGCCGCAGAAGAAGCGGGACAGCACCACGCCGAGCGCTACGATGCCGCCGAGCATGACGATGTTGCCCGGTTCGATCTTCTTAATATACTCGCCGCCCGCCAGGTACTTGAACAGCGTCTCGATACCGCCGAAGGGGTCGAGCGCGTCGATGGATGGAATGCCCTGCATTTTCTGGTGCAGTATGACCAGGAGCGTAAGGCCCGCAAGCATGACGCCCAGCGTTATCCGCCTGGCCAGCTGTATCGGTTCAAGTTTCTTTGCCACAAAAATCTCCCATATATGAAAGTATGTAAAAAAGCCAGCCGGTGCAGGCGCCATGCGCCGGATGAGGCGGGTCGCCGCCAGCGGCTCAGGCCTTGAGTTCGGCCTTCATGGACCGGAACGTTTCGGCGTCTATCTCGCCGCGGGCGAAGCGCTCGGTGAGGATCTCAAGGCCGCGCTCTTCGGGGTCGGAGGAGGCCGTCAGGCGGGAATTCCTTGTCCGTACGACAGCCACGATAGCCAGAACGACAGCCGCGATCAGTAAAACTCCCATGCCAATGCCTCCCCAATGTGCCCAAGCCGGAAAACCGGCGCCAAGGTAGCCTCCATTAAAACCACGATACATATAAAAACCTCCATAGCTGTTGTGCTCTCTATTTATTATGCATATATCGTGCCAACTACATGCAAATTTTGCAAAATTAGTAAATTCATCTATGTTAATGAAATAAACCAAATCATCCGGGCCGTCGCTTCCGAGCGAAGCTGGAGCGGGCATAGTCTTCTCGTCGGCATGGGCAGTTTTTTCCCAATCAAGCCGAGAAAACGCCCGTGATGACACGGCGTGGTTCGGCCGTGTACTATGGTTGGCGTCGACCGGCCGCGGCCTTCAGGCGCGCCGTTCCGGCAAGGAGCAGTACTGTGGGTTCTTGGAAAGCATACGCGGCCGGTGTGTCGTGGTCGTCGATATTCGGGCTCTCGTTCCTGGTCACGAAGGGAGCGCTCGAGGCCTTCAGCCCCGTGACTCTGCTGTTCCTGCGTTTCGCGCTGGCCACAGCTGCGCTCGGGCTACTTGCGCTGGCTGGTATCGTCAAGCTGGGGTACCGCGGAAAACCAATGCTGCCGCTGGTTTTGATCTGTCTTTTCCAGCCGATTCTCTACTTCACCTTCGAGACTTTTGGATTGCGGGAGGTAGCGTCGAGTACGGCGGGCCTCATCATCGGAGCGCTGCCGGCCGCGGTCGCGGCGCTCTCGGCGCCGTTGCTTCGCGAACACCTGGCTAAGCGTCAGGTCGCTGGGCTCCTTCTGTCGATAGCGGGCGTTGCGCTGGTTGTTATGGCCGGCGACTCGGGCTCGGGTTCAGGCGCGAACAAAGCGGTCGCCGCGGCAGGCGGCGCGGCGCCTGACAGCCTGAGGGGCATACTTCTCGTAGTCGGCGCCATGGTGAGCGCCGCGTTCTACAACGTGTACTCGCGCAAGGCCAGCGTCCGGTACAGCCCGGCCGAGACGACCTTCGCGATGATGATCTCAGGCGCGGTGTTTTTCGGACTCCTCGTTATGCTCGAAGCCGCGAGGAACGGTTGGTCAGGACTGTTCTCAAGGGCGACGCCCGCCGCATGGGGCGCGGTTGCCTACCTGGGCATCCTGTCGTCGGTGGTGGCGTTCTTCCTCGTCAACCTGAGTCTGGCGAGACTCAAGGCCGCCCAGGCGTCAATTTTTGGCACGCTCACCACGCTCGTGTCTCTGGTAGCCGGCGTGTTGCTCAGGGCTGAGCCGTTTGGCTTAGTTCAGGTGCTTGGCGCGTCTGGCATTGTGCTGGGCGTCTGGATGACCAACGCCGGCGGCCGTCAGGGGCAACAGGCCAGCTGATCGCCCGAAGCTCCGCGCCGACCAACGCGATGCTTAAACAGAAGACGACGCCAGAGCGTTTGTCGTGCTATACTGTTAACATCTGTATACTGTTGGCGGCATTGTGATGAAAGTGAAAAACTCGACCATCAACCTCTGCCGTCGGACTCTCTATGAGTCACTCTCGGCCGAGACCATGGTTAGGTTCGTCAGACTTGTAGACCCGGAATATGATCTAAACGAACGCTCAGGAATACCCCAGAACATCCCCATTACAAACCAGATGGCCGCTGAACGCATTGTTGAAGACATAGTCGCGGATGGCCGTTTCATCGATTTCGTGGAAGCCTTGGTCAGGGTCGACTCAGAGGGTTACATGGGGCGCGCATATCCCATCAAGGGGTTAGGGCAGATAGTCAAGACCCTGACCCTGGAAGGCTTTCTGTTCGACCGGTCTACCGGCCAGTTTTTCGAGAATACCCACGAGCGCGCCAGCCCCGACTGGGGCCGCCTCCACGACGGCGACGAGAGGCAAGCCGCGGTCCTCAGACTCGATGTCGTAGCCAACTCGGTGCTGGTGCAGCAAAACGCCTTGGATAAAATCGAAAAGGCCTACGCCGGACTCAGAACCATTGTGACCCGCGCCGTCATAGGTCGTTTTGGGCGCGTGTGGTCCTGGGAAGGGGACGGCGCTCTCGCCGCTTTCATGTTCGGCCAGAAGGAGCGATCGGCAGTGCTGGCGGGCATGGAGATACTCAATGAGCTGTTCTTCTATAACAGGCTGACAAATCCCCTGGATTCGCCGCTCCGCGTCAGGATAGCGGCCCACGCGGGACCGATACGCTACCGCGAGAGCCTTATGGAGCTTCTCAAGAACGACACTCTCAAGGATGTCATCCAGATCGAGTCCACCGCTACGCCGACCGATACGCTCAGCGCCTCCTCCAACCTGTTTCTGTCGATTGACCGTGTCATCCAGGACCGTTTCGGACCAGAGTCGCAAGCGGACATTTGCAAAGTCAGGCGCTACGCCGTGAACCTGGAGAAGCTATGAGCGTCTTCGTGTTCAGTTTCGATCATGCGATGGCTCCGGGGGCCATCCTCAAGGCCGCGGTCGCAGCCCATATCGTCAAGCTGGAATCGCTCAAACTCCACAAGCCCCATCCGGGCGACATCACCTACATAGATTTTTCAGGCCTGGACGAGGAAGCGCGCAGGAAAGCCCTGATGACTATAAAACGTCGCTGCGCCGAGGAGGCCTGGGGCGTCATCGATCCCGAGGGCGCTCTTGACGATCCTGCCGCGATCTTTTTTTCTGGCGCCTCCGATTATCTCGGCCCGGCCGCCTGTTGCGCCGGCATCGACAAGGCCAGACTCAGGGCCGTCCTGGCTTTTGCCGAAACGCGCCGAGTCTCGATGATGGGCAGCGAAGTCCCTCTCGTCGTTAATGGTCCTTCCAGTTGTGAGGAAATCCCTCAAACGCCTTTCTGCGGTTGGAAGTCAATTCTCCCCGGCACAGTCTATCCATTCTGTTTCCTGTACGTCTCCGTTTCCGCGCAGATGAACCTCAAGACGAGGCTAGGCGAGGCCGGCTATGTGACCTTCAGGGATAGGCTCAGACTTTTGACCCAGCAGTCCCTCGCGGATGCCGAGCCTCTTTTGTGGATGGAAACCGATGCCAGCGCGCTGTACCTCATACCGCCGCATGCGGCTAATGTCGCCGCGGCCACCGAAGCATGTTTAAGGATGCTCCTTGGCGCGCCGCTTCTGGGATACGAGCGGCTCTATTTGCCGTTTCCCATAACCTTCTCGTTCGCCATGCATTACGGTTCAACGGAATTCGCGGCTCCAGGCAAGACCGGAACCATAGTTTCGGATGCCGTCAACTTCAGCTACCACCTGGGCGCAAAGCGTGCCGAACCGGGCCGGCTGACCATTTCTGCGGATGCGTCCAAGCTGGCGGTTACCAGCGGCTTCGAGGATCTGTTTACCTCAACCGGTACCTTTGAAGGACGTGCGATACTACATTCGAGACGCTTCGGCGTCTGAATTGGCTGCCCCTCGATGCCAAAGCGCCGGTCTGAGGCTCGGCTTTGTTACCGGAAATCGTCATTGATTTAATGGAAAAAGCAATAGATACTGCATGCCATGCAGCAGCTTCTTGAACTCGTGATCATCGTATTCCTCGTCGTTATCTCCATAGAGTTGCTGTTGATCCATCGCGAAGTGGCTCGCCTGCAGGTTAGGGGTTCGCTGTACAACGAAGATCCTCCGGGGCAGACCATCAACGTGAATGTCGGAACACCCGCGGTCGCAAACAGCGCCCAGGTGTCCGTGGATCGAACTGACCCGCAGAGAGTCGAAGCTCCCGCCCCCGTTCTCCTGGCGGTCGAAGAACCAGTGAAAGAGTTGGCGCTTGTTACCCCGGTTTCCCTGCCCGATGAACCGGCCCCGCCGAGACCCGCGGCAGGATTTGGGTATAGGGCCACTTCAAGCGGCCTACTCGCTAAAAAATGCCCATCCTGCGGGATGGAAAATTCCAGCCTCAGGAGCGAATGCTTCAACTGCGGGCTCAGCCTTTAAACGAGTCTTTTTCTGTTTCGTTCAGGGCTGACAGAACATGCCAATAGGGAGCTTTACCCGAGTGAAAGAATAAGAAGCCGCAGAACGGAGCGCGAATAGATCGCTTTGCCAATTCCAGAAAAAGCCTATGGGTGGATCTGGAAACTGCATCCGTGCCCTTGGCTACGAGGACCAACGGGCGGTCGAGCGTTCCCAGTCCAAGCAACGCCTTGGCGTTTATCGATGCCAGAGCGGCGGTCGAGCGTGTCTTGCTGTTCGGTGGCGGTGGCGCGTTTTCTTTCGCCAACGCTTCTGGCTGGCTGAAACCTGATGTTTTCCAGAACAGTTCTATGGTTTCCCGCATGCCAAAGTCCGCGGGCAAGACGCCAAGATCCACGAAGAAGGTTTTTCGGCGGATCATTGCAAGAGCCTCATCGACCGTATCGGCAGAGAGTCCAGCCAACGGTTCTTCTATATATTTTATAATTCCGCTGCCTTGCCTAGCCCGCTCGACGCAGTCGCGAATGGTTTTGGCCACCTCCAGGGGCGTCCCGTCGGAATGGCGCCAGACGAGTTCCGTGGGCGAGCCGCCGCGGGATTTCGGAGTCTTTTTTACGGGGGGAACCGCTATGGTGGATGCCATGATCGGAGAAGCGGATGTAGCCGGGGATGAAAACACCTGAACCGCGTTTGAGTTCATGGCTGTCGCTGCTGTGATCATCGCAGTGGCGGGAACGGCGAAAACAACCGGGGAGGGTGGTACCATCAGAACGGGCGGGGCTGGTGAAAAGGGTTTCACCACGGTTGTCCTAGCCGCTTTGCCTGGCAGTGCTCGTTCTGGATCGGAAGCCTTACTCTGCGCGTTCGCCGCCTGGTATCCGGCTTCGACGTACAATTCAGTCGGTATCTCATCGTTGTCATCGCCTTCGGCTTCGAGTTCTTCCAGTTCAACGAAATCCTCGCCGCCTCCTGGCGTTTCTATTAGTGCCGGCGGTTTCGCCAGACTTTCGCTCGAGAGCAACCTGAAGTAGTCGACGGTTTCGAGGCTTTTTACTATCTCTCGTACACCTGCCTTGGCTTTCTGCAAGTTGAGCGTCGCAAGGTCGGCGATAGGATCTACTGAGCCTGACTTGATCGTGGCTTCGCGTCTCGCATCAAGAATGTGTCGTAGCTCCGAGATGAAGCTCATTATATCTTCATGCCGCAAGGAAGGATTCTTCCTGAGCGCTCTTACGGTCGTCATGGTGAGGTCCCTCGGCATGCCCCTGCGGGCCAGGGCTGCCGCTACATGGGTCGGCGAGGCTGATTTTATCTGTACGAGTACGCCCGACCTGCTGCCGTACGGAATCTTTCCGGCCAGTAGCCTGAAGAGGAGGACTCCGAGAGAATAGATGTCCGACCTGGTATCGGTTTCCTTCCCGCGCTTCATCTCGGGCGAGGCATACCCCCAGGTATTCCGGATGTCGTCGGTCCTTGATTCCGGTACCATATCGAAGAACCGCTCGTATCCAGGTAGCAGCAGCTTGAGCTCGTCTATCCTGTCGCCCGTCCGGTGTACCGCCACGCAGTCGGGCGTAAGGGCACCAAAAGGTTCGCCGCGTTGGTGGAACGCTCCTATTCCCTCAGCCAGCTCTATGATGAGTCTGCACGAATGTTCCATCGAGAAGTGTTTACCTGAGTCGAGTATGGATTTTAAGTGAACATGCCCGTCGAATTCTGAGGCGACAAAAAACCTGTCCTGATACATATCCACCTCGACGAGGCTGACGATCGCCGGCGAGACGATGGTAATCCGTTTTCTGGCAAGCTCGAAGAAATCCTTGATATGCATCTCGTTCGATGCGTATTCTGGCTTGATGAAGCGGAGCAGGAAATTCGAAGCTACGAAGATTGCGCTTGCCTGCCACCATTCGGAGAAGCTGTCTTCCCCGACTTTTTTGCGCAGGATATAGCATTCGTTGACTATCGCGTTCACTTCGAGCATGAGTCCTCGCTACCTACAGAAAAGGCGCGGCTGATGCCGCGCCTGTCATGATGAATGCCGTATGTGCGCTTATGCTTCGATTTTCGGAATGTTTGGCTTTATGACGTTAGCCGTATAATCTCCGCGTTCCAGGAGTATGTCCGGAATCGCCTCGTTAAGCTTCTTCGTCATGTCGAGGAATTTGCCGCGGATGTTGTTGGCTTGTAGAGCTACATCCTGTATCTCGCGCGACGGCATTGGATGCTGGGGTTCGACGAGGCTGGCAATCTCGTCCAAGACCGTGAGCACTATCCTGTTGAGGGGATACATCTGGTCTTGTCCCTTGTCCAGGTGCTTGCCGAGGTTGTTGATATCATTGACTGTCAGTGGATACAGCCGGTAACCCTCTGTCGGGTCCTTGAAGCAGACCGTAAGCAGACCGTAGATGATCAGCAACGCCTTGGGATAGACCTCGCCCGATTTCCATTTTGTCAACATCTGGAAACATTTTCTGAGCATGAAGCTGTTGGGCTGGATGTTTCCAAAGAAACGGGCCGGATCGCCTTCGCCCGCGAGCGAATCGATAACATAGCGATTGCCGGATTCCAGGAGCTTAAAGTACACCGAATAATTGTCCGGTGTCAGGCCGACCTTGTCGACCAGGTAATGAGAGAGAGCGATCGCCGCGAAAACGCTGTATCCGTCATTGCAATCGATTATATCGTTTACGTAACGGAGCGTCAGCGCGTTGATCTCTTCATCGGACCACTGAGGCCCTGTAGCGTTTTCAGGCATTAATGCCCTCCTCGAGGTCGCCGCTCCGCTTTCGATATGATCGAAAAGCGGAGCGGACAGCCAAAATTATACCTGTGGACGGATTAAGTTACGGGTTCTGAGCCGCCGCGGGGCGAGCCTTCGCGGTCGTTTCAGCCGCTATGCCTTTTTCTGCCTCTGAGAGCGGAACGCGCGTGCGCGGCTGGACGTCCATGTCAAGGTTCGGTTCGGTTCTGAGCAGGACTTCCGGTATGACATCGACGAGTCGCTTGGTGCTGTCAAAGAAGTTGTTTCTGGTGTTGTGCGCATGCACCGCCAGGTCTTCCATGTCTTCGTCGATATTCTGCCCCTCAAGCGATGACATCTTGTCGAGTATGTCCAGGATGCTCCGGTTGAGCAGGTCATCCTGTCCTTTGTCCTCGTTCAGGTGCTTGCCGAGCGCGTTGACGTCAGCCACGGACGGCGGGTATATCTTGTATCCGTCGAGAGGCGAGTTGTAAGCGGCCTGGAACACGCCGAGTATGATGCCGAGCGTCTTGGGATAGATCTCACCCTTGCGGTACTTCGTGAGGATGCTGAAACAGGTGGCCACGATGAAGTGGTTAGGCTGGATCGAACTCATGAAGAGGAAGGGATCGCGCGTTCCAAGGAGAGCATCGATCACATGATGGTTACGTACGGTGAGGATATTGAGGAATACCGGATAGTTGCCGTTGGTGATGCCGGTGAAATTCAGGTAGCTCGCGTAGGTAATGGCGGATTCAACGGCTTCCTGCGTTCGGCATCCGATAACACCTTTGAGCATGCTGTATTCTATATGCTGGATCTCATCGCTGGTCCAGTCCTGCTTCTTTTCGAACAGTTGATTCATGATCTGTTCCTCCTAGGCCACGAACAGCTGGCGCGGCGCGGTTTCTTTTGCCACGTAATCGGATTTGACGAGAAGCACCTGAGGAATCACATCTTCCATCTTCTTTCGCTTGTCGAAATAGAAGGTACGGATGCTGTTCGCCTGGCGAGCCATCTGCTCCTTGTCCGGATCGGTCGACGTACCGGCGAGCGAGCCGATCCTGTCGAGGATGTCGAGGATGCAACGGTTGTTCGGATCGTCCTGGCCAGTTTCCTTGTTGAGATGCTTGCCGAGGTTGTTCACGTCGTTGATGGACGAGGCGTAGATCTTGTAGCCATCCTTCGGGGAGGCGAACGCGGCCTGAAGCACGCCCAGCACTATCGACAGGGTTACCGGGTAGATGCCGCCGGGGTGCCAGTTGGTCAGCAGCTTGAACGCGGTAAAGGTCAGGTAAGAATTGGGCTGGATCGGGCTGATCAGGAGGAAGGGGTCCTTGAGGCTCACCACGGTGTCGATGACCCAATGGTTCTCGACCTCGAGCAGCTTGAGGAAGAGCGGGTAGTTGTCATTGTTGAGTCCCGAAAGGCTCAGGAAATGGGCGAAACTGATCGCGCCTTCAACTGCCTCTTCCGTTCTCGATGCCAGCATGTTCTGCATAATCCCGAGCTCGACCTGCATGATCGTTTCTTTGGACC
>CAZNCK010000103.1:0-13048 GCA_964571545.1 uncultured Treponemataceae bacterium
CGGAATACTGCTCATCCATGGCGCTGCGCATGGCGGCTTCCTGCTGCCTGACGGTGACGCTCAGTTCGTAGACGGCACGGAATCGTTCTTGCGCGCCGCGAGCGGCCTGGTCCACGCTGTCTATCATCTGCTTGAGGCTGCCGAGGACGGTGGCTATGGAGCCGGCCTCGGTACGGGATCCCTCTGACAGCTTACGTATCTCGTCGGCGACAACCGCGAAACCCTTGCCGAACTCGCCCGCGTGCGCGGCCTCGATGGCGGCGTTCATGGCCAGCAAGTTAGTCTGGGAGGCTATATTCTTGATGACGTCGCTGGCTTCAGCGAGTCCGTCGGAAGCCTCGGCAATAGTCTTGACCAGCGCCGATACCTGGTCCATGTCCTGGGCGCCGCGTTCGGACGCGACTTCGAGTTCGTCGACAGACACGCCGTTGCGCCTAAGCAAGGCCGAAACTGACCCTATATTGCCCACCATTTCGTTGATAGCCTCCGAAGAGCTGGCAACGTCCGCCGATTGCCCTTCGATGCCGGTGCTGAGGCTTTCTATGTTCTTTACGATTTCAGTGATGGTCGCGTGCGTCTGGGTAACGCTGGCCGACTGGTTGATGACCTGGTTGTTGACCCCGACGATAGTAGCGCTGATCTCGTTGACCGCCGCGGCGGTTTCCGTCATGTTGGAAGCCAACCGAGAGCCTACCTCCATCATGGAAGAGGACTCGGCTTTGATGGAGGCTATGACGCCTCCTATCTTGGTCATGGTCTCGTTGAAGTAACGCGCCAACTCACCAACCTCTCCGGTAGCGCGCTCGTCCAGCCGCTTGGTAAGATCGCCGTCTCCCTGAGAAATGTTTCTGAGCGCCGACACCGCGGCGCCCAGAGGGCGGGTTATGGAGCGGAACAGGATGGCGCTCACGACGGACGTGACGAAGAGCAGCCCGGCGAGGCCGCCCAGGCTCAGCAGCAGCATCCGATTAGCCCGGGCGACGATGCCATCGGTGAGAATCATCAGCCTGCCGGATACATGGTCCTCGATCTCTTTCATCGCGTCTATTTTGCCGGTCATCATCTCAAACCACTCGGTCGCCTCGACGCCGAAATCGGATCGGGCGGAAAGCGCCACCAACCTGATCTGATCGGCCCGAAGCACCGGTCCAGAACTCATTTTTTCCTCGAGGATGCGGATATCTGACGAATCGGCGAATTTCGAGAAGATGGCGAGATATTCCGCCTGGGCTGAAATGATGCTGATGAAGCGCTTGTAGGAGTCATCGGTAAACGCGTCGGCACTCAGCACTTCGTTGAGCGTGGCTCGTTCCTTGCCGGCCTGCTCCTTGAAGTTCAGAAACGCATAGTAGGTTACGGCTCCGCGCACCAGATCGGCCTCGCCAGAAAGGGAGGCAATGGTCGAGACGACGTCCAGGTAGCCCGCGATCGCCTTGCTGTAGAACGCTGTTGAATCGTTGGCTATGATGCCGCGTGCCGTGATGGCCGCGCGGACTGTCTCCAGACGCTCGAGCCCGGCCTTCGCCTGAAGAAGGACAGCGCTGATATTCATAATCGCCATCTCGTTGGAGGCGAGAACGCCAACGAGATGCGCCAGGGCCGTATCGGTGAGCGCCCGTTGAACCAGCAACTCCGCCGCGAATTTTGTTCCCTTGGAGCCAATATATCCGGCGCTCATGCCGCGCTCTCTCTGTAATTCATGGATGAGTCCGCTCGCGGCGACCTCTACGGTCGTATACGAATGCGCTGTCATGGCGGCTTTTCTGGTGCCAAGGGACGAGTTTACCGAGATACCAGCGAATATAAGCATACCCGCTATCGGCAAAGCCAGCAAAAGCGCCAGACGAGGAGCAATCTTCATCGAATTCCGCAACGGTAACTCCCGGAAAAAAAAACTGGATAGTAGCACTATACAACCCTAAAGGCTCATCGTAAACCAGTACACGACGAGTACGAGAGTCGAATCAGACCTCGAACTCAACGAGTACCCTCGTGCCCTTGCCTCGCTCTATCTTCACTATGCCGTGCAGTTGCTCAGCGAGCATGGATACGAGCGTCAGACCGAAGCCGGACGAGGCGCCCGGTTCCACGCCCTCGGGCAACCCGATACCGTCATCCCCAATCGAGACGACGACGCGTGTATCGATCCGTTCCGCCGAGATAAAAATTGTGCCCGTATCGCGCCCCGCAAAGGCGTACTTCATGCTATTCGTCACAAGTTCGTTGAGAAGTATGCCAAGAGACTGCAAGCGTTTCGCGTCGAGCCTAAAATCAGCGACATCAGAAACGATACGTATCCTTGAACAATCGGGAAAATTCGATACGATTTCCTTCGTCAACGCGGGCACATAGTCGCGTAGCGAGGCTTCGGTGAAGGAGGAAGATTCATACAGTTTTTCATAGAGCACCGTCATGCTCTGCACGCGGCGTTCGGTGGCCCTGAACGCCTCAGAAGAGATTGCGTCATGCGCGTCCTGCGCTTGCATCTGCAGGAGGCCCCTGATCACCGCAAAGTTGTTCTTTATGCGGTGATGAACTTCCTTCAAGATCAGGTCCTTCTCCTGGAGCAACGCGGATACTTTTTTTTCGGCGGCCTGTCGTTCGGTGATATCCTCGACCAGTCCAAGGACTACCTTCCTTTTTTCGTCGTCCAGAAAACCGACTATTCTCACAGCCACGGGCAATCGTGTCCCGTCCTTGCGGATGTATTCCTTTTTGTAGGACTCGACTCGCCCGTTTTTCATTATGCCGCTTACATGGTCCTTCGTTGCCTGCTGGTACTCGGACGGAGTCAGGTCGAAGTAACTCAGCTGTAGGAGCCGCTGCTTCTCATACCCGAGCATGTCCACGAACGCCGGATTGGCATCAAGAAACGTGCCCTCAGCGTGGTCAAAGAGCCCGATGCCTACCGGCGACAGATCGAACAGAAGCTTATAATTGCTTATGAGGCGTTTTCTGGCCGTGGTGTCACGGATAATGAACAGTATCTCCTCGGGCTTGCCGTCCCTATCGCGGATGAACTCCCCGTTTATCTCCATGTCAAAGGCGCCGCCATCCTTCCGGAGGCCGCGGTACTCCACGACGCCAAGGACCTCGCCAGCCGCCATACGCTGCAGGTTGCCCAAGGCTTTGGGCACATCCTCGGGGACCATGAAATCGGTGACAGGGTGCCCCAGTTGTTCGTCCACCGAGTCGTAGCCAAACATCGGCAGCGCTTTTGGCGAACACATAACAATGCGGCCTCGCAGATCGGTCACCGCGATGATATCCGGAGAAACCTCGATGATGGTCCGATACCGTTCCTCGAGCTCCTTGTATCTGCTAATATCCTCGCCAGAACTCAGTATTCCAGAGGGCGCTCCATTCCTATCCCTGAGCACCGTGTTGTGCCACAGGATGGTTCGAAGCTCGCCCGACTTGAGGCGCACTAGGTTTTCGTGAGCCACAAGCGTGTCGTTGCCTCCGTGGAGCAAATCATCGAGAAACTCGACAACCTCTGTCCGGGCCTCGCCAACGAGGCCGACATCCGCCCATTTCTTGCCTATCAGTTCACCGGGTTCGTAGCCAAAGACCCGATGCCCGTTATCGTTGAGCAGCGTAATGATACCAGCCGCATCGACCGCCATTATTATCTCGGCCGACACGTTAAGGAGGCTCTCGGCATGTCGTTTGCTCTCCTGCAGATCCTCGTCTATCCTCACCTGTTCGGTTATGTCGCGGCACAGCAGGATAAAATGAGGGTCGTCTGAAGAACCGGCTATCTTCGACACAGAAATCTCGAACCACCTGAGACCGGCCGGCACCGCCAAACTGTAGCGGCTCCCCCTGGAAATTCCGCTCAGATGCGCGTCCCTGATAGCCGCCATGATGGTGTCCGAGACGTTTGAGGGAAGGCGATCGATGATGCGGCTGCCGCGTAAATCTTCGACGGGCATAAACAGAAACAACGGATCGGGGCAGTGAACGTCGAAATAACGTCCATCCAGATCCACCTCAAAAAAAAGATCGGGCAGCGCGTCCAGCGTGGCCTCGAGCTTCCTGTTAGTCTCAAGCACCTTAGTCTTCGCGGCGAACAGCTTGAAGGCCATCTTGATGGAGGCCTGCAACACGGTCACGTTGGAATTTTTGGAGATGTACCCATACGAGGTAATGATCTCCGTCTTTTCGACGATTTCCGGTTCCGTGTGGCTCGACAAGAAAACGACGGGAACATCGCGATACTGGAGCAGTACGCGGGCCGTTTCAGTACCGTCAATTCCCTTGCCCAGATCGATATCCATGAGTACGAGATCTATAGAATAGTCGGCGGCGAAGGTAGCGATGGCCTTCTGCCCGGAGAGCGCAAGCAACACGGTGTACCCCAAGCGCTCAAGCACCAGCTTTTCATACATCGCGATGAGGGCTTCGTCCTCGACGAGCATTATCGTTTTTTGAGCGACGCCGTTCATCAAACGCTCCGGGGCGCTTCGTTTCCGAGGCCGCATTCTATCTGGAAGCATGTCCCCTCGCCCCTCTGAGCCTCAATAGTGCCGCCTATCTGTTCAATGAGGATCTTCATAAGTTGCATGCCGAATCCGGTCGAATTTTCAAACGAGATGGCCTCAGGCACCCCTATCCCGTTATCCTTGAAGACAATGACGGCTCTATTGTTTTCTCGTGAGGCTGATACCGACAGCACGCCTTCGGAGCGTCCGATAAAGGCATGTTTCATCGAATTCGTTATAAGCTCATTCATCACTATCCCTAAAGACGAGAGCAGTTTGGCGTCAACCATGAAGTCGTCGAATCTGGTTTCTATGCTGATCTTGGCTTTCCGCGGAAACAAGCCGACTATTTCTTCTATCAACGCGGTAAAGTACTCCTTGATCGACATGGAGTTCGCGTTCTCGGAACGGTACAGCTTGTCGTAGAGGACTTCCATGCTGTCCAGCCTCCCGATGGCGTCCTGCAATATACCTCTCGTCTCCTCATTGACCCGCTCGTCGGCTTGCAGTCGCAAGAGCGAACACATGGTGCTCATGTTGTTCTTGACGCGGTGATGAACCTCTTTCAAGATCGCGTCCTTCTCTTGGAGCAACTTGTTGATCCTGGTTTCAGCGTGTTGTCGTTCGGTGATGTCATCAATAGTCGCTACCATGCCCAGGAACGCGCCGCTGTCGTCCAGTAGAGGGCTCGCGTTAACCGAAAGCATGACCCGCCGGCCGTCCGGCCACAGGATCGCGTGTTTTATGTCGTACGCCGATTTCAGCGTCGTCTTGATGATGCTGAACGGCTGGCTCTCATCGGGGAACGGTTTTCCATCCAGTCCGGTGGAATTCCAGGCAGGCGCGTTGTAGTCCCTAGAGGTGATGTCATCCTTGGTCAGGCCCAGAATCTTCTCCGCGGTGGAGTTGGCGTAAGTGATAGCGCCGCGCGCATCGACCGTAGTGATGCCGACAGGGCTGGTTTCCATTATCATATCCATGACGGCATGCTCCTTGCGCAAGGCATGCTCCGCCGCCCTGCGCTCGGTAACGTCGCTGAACAACACGGCAAACTGCCCTTTTTTAGGGCAGAACGCGGCGACCTGATATGTCTTATCAAACTCTATGGAGTAATTCTCAAAACGGATCGACTCTCCCGTCAACGCCACACGCCCGTAACTCTCTATCCAGTACGACTCGGTCTCAGGCAAGATCTCCAGGAGGGTCTTGCCGATAACCTCGGAGGTGCGCAGACCTGTCAGTTTTTCGAACGCCGGATTCATGGCGAGGAACCTGTAATCGACAGGAACGCCGGCCGCGTCGCAGATGATTTCGTGGAGAGCGAACCCTTCGAGCATCTCGGTGAACAGCAAGCGATACCGCTCCTCGCTGTCGCGCAACACCTTTTCGTGGGTCATGAGTTCTTGTTGCGTCCGGGTCAGATCGTCGTTGGAAACCTGCATCTGCTCGTATGCGGCCTCCATCTCCATCCTTTGATCGTTGATGCTCTGGAGCGCCGAAAAAAGCTTGCAGGCCATCTTGATCGACGCATCGAGGACGGTAATGCTGGAATTCTTAACGACATACCCGTAGTTTGTTATCGTTTCTGTCTTCTCGACGATTTCAGTCTCGGAATGCGACGACAGGAACAGAACCGGAAGATTATTAGACTTCAGTATCTGCCTGGCGGCTTCCGTTCCATCTATCCCCCCGCCTAGGTCTATATCCATAAGCACAATGTCTATCGGTTCGATGCGGGTTTGTACAAATTCTACCGCGCGTTCGCCGCTGGAGACGTGAAAGACTCGATACCCCTTGTGCTCCAGCTGGATTTTTTCTGAGAGCGCGATGAGGGCTTCATCTTCGACCAGCAGGATGTTTTTCAGGAGTTGTGTCACGCAAAGCCTCCAGCTCGAGCGCAAAAGATAGCCCATAGCCTGTCTTTTAACAACACGCTCCCGTTACATTTACTGTTTGAACTCCAGTATGACCCTCGTACCGTTGTCGCGTTGCACGCGTACGGTTCCTTGCAACTGGAGCGCAAGAGCCTGGACGAGCTGAAAACCAAACTGTGCTGGATCGTCGAAAGAAACGGACTCGGGGATACCGTTACCGTCGTCCTGGACCGTGACGGCAATCGTATCATCATATTTTATTGCCATGACGGTAATCAAACCGTCGTTCCGGCCAGTAAACGCGTATTTCATGCTGTTAGTCAGCAATTCATTGATGATAATGCCCAGCGGCTGAAGCCGTTCCACGTCAAGGTAAAAATCCTCTATGTCTTTTTCAACGTGGATTCGCTTACCGTTCTGAAAATTTGCCATGATCTCATCGACCAGGGAGGGCAGATACGCCACCATAGACAGTCGTGAAAAATTTTCAGCCCGGTAAAGTTTGTCGTACAGCGACTCCATGCTGCGCATCCGCTTGCCCGCGTCTTCGAGGGCCTCTTTCGCGAGTGAATCCTTACTGTTTCCGGCCTGCAGGGAAAGCAGGCTCCTCATGGTATTCATGTTGTTTTTGATACGGTGGTGGACTTCCCTGAGCACGATTTCCTTTTCGGCAAGGAGGCGCTTTATTTTCTCATCGGCTTTCTTCTGTTCGTCGATATCGGTATGGGTTCCGCAAAGACGAACAGGATGGCCTTGTTCATCACGTTCCATTATTTTGCCGCGATCCAGTATCCACTTATAGGCGCCGTTTTTCATTTTCATTCTGTACATTGTGTTGTATGAATCGGATCGTCCTTCAAGATGATCCTGAATAGACTTCCATGCCACTTCGCGATCATCGGGATGTTGCATGGCGACGCCGTGCTTGACGCTGTCCCCAATCTCGCAGAGCGAATACCCCAACATGGTAGCCCATTGTTCATTGCGAAGAATCTTATTGCTTGTAAGATTCCAGTCCCAATACCCGAGCTGGGCGCCTTGCAATACAAATTCCAGCCGCTCCTCGCTTTTTTTTAAAAATTGTTCGTTCCGCTTGCGATCTGTGATATCGCGTATAATGAAGAGAATTTTTGCGGGCTTGTCATTAGCGTCCTTTATAAACTCTGAATTCACTTCTATGTCTACGATATTTCCGTCACTTCTTATGGCACGATATTCACGAAGACCGGACTTGACACCCTCTAACTTGAGGGCAAGATCAGCGGCGGCTCCATCACGGTCTTCAGGAACAAGGAAATCCATCATCCATTGACCTATAAGGTCGGACTCCATGCAACTCAACAGGCATAGCGTCATGGGAGAAACATACAGGATCTTTCCATTAAGATCCGTTATGGCAACCTCGTCAGGAGACGCCGTGATAAACGACCTGTAGGTAGCCTCGCTGTCCTGCAACTTTGCCTTCACCATCCGCAATTCTTCATTTTGCCGCCGCAGTTCTTCAGTCGTAGCCCGCAACTCCTCATTTACTATTTCTAATTCTTCATTTTTGGCTTGAAGTTGCCTCTCGGCGTTCTTGTTGCTGGTTATCTCATAGTTGATTCCTATGAAACTCCTGGCAGCGCCCGTTGCATCGCGTTGTATCTTTGCGATGGAATGAATATCGTGGATGGAACCGTCTGCCCAAACAACCCTGAATACGTCATCATAATCCTGCGTTCCCTGTAACGATAGGCTAAGGGCCCGCTCGCTATTTTGTCTGTCGTCAGGATGTATGATAGCAGCCCAAGCCTCCTCGGCGCTTGAGTAACGGTCGGGCTTGATACCAAACAACTCATACACCTGCGTATCCCAATTCAAGCGCTTGCTCGACAAATCCAATTCCCAAATACCTATGCCGCCAGCCCCACACGCAAAAGACAGACGTTCCGCTATTTCTTGCTTCTCCAATTCTATTTGCCGTTGCCGGGTAACATCATGGATTATCGCCAGTACCTGTTCTTGATCGAGTCTCGACAACTGCAGATCAAAATATTTTTTAGTCCCATCGAGTTCCAGCGCGTAGCTGTGCGACTGAACGCTCCCGGTTTCTATGCAGTTTTGGTAAAGCGCCAGTTGGGTAGCGACTTCTTCCGGAGGAAAAATATCATGCAGGTGACTTCCTATTATTCTGTCTGTCGTCATCGCCAGGCTGGTCGATACACTCTTCGCGTGAAATTCCCTAAAATAGCCTTCTGTATCCACAACCAGCATAAGATACGGTATGGCATCGAGCGTAGCTTCAAGCTTGGCGAGTATTGATCTTGATTTCTCTTTTTCATCAAAGAGCTTAAACGCCATTTTAATTGAAGCATCCAACACCGTAATAGAAGAATTTTTAATTACGTAACCATATGATGTGATTTTTTCTGTCTTTTCAACAATTTCTCGTTTGCTATGGCTTGAGACGAATACTATTGGCACTACGTGATGAGCAAGAATTATTTCAGCGGTTTCTGTACCATCAATGCCAGGACCAAGATTGATATCCATGAGTATCAAATCGATTTCCATGGAAGAATTGACGACCGCGACCGCGCTCTCGCCAGTATGTGCAGTTATCACCGAATATCCGTATTTTTCCAGTGACTGCTTTTCCGCGAGAGCGATAATATGCTCGTCTTCTACTAAAAGGATAGTTTTAGATTGTTTTGTAGCCATTTTTAGCTCCCCTAGTATCGATAAAAACACTAGCATTTCACCAATTATAGAGTTATTTAACATATAAGCAAGGCGCGGAACACGGGTTTTGTCAAGAACAAACGAACAAAATTCAATTCCGCCTGGCGTTATCGTTAATCACGACCAATGTGCAACGACTCTTCCCCTATGCAGGCCTCAGCCCGGCAGGATATAAAATCGCCCTGCTACCACCCATAGTAGTCGGATGGCGCGATGGAATCATGGTAGTATTCCATATTCCCCGCGCCTATTCGAACTCCTTAGGCAGGCGCTGACGTTCGCGATTGTGTGAGGCTTAGTAGACATGATGATCCTGACAGAGGAAATGAAGTCGGCAATCGCCCTGTTGCAGGACGACAATGAACGCTTCATCTGGATTTCCGGCCGGGCCGGCACAGGCAAATCGACTTTTCTTCACTACCTCAGGACAGAAATCCGGCCTGATAACGCGGTATACCTCGCCCCCACCGGCGTGGCCGCGCTCACCATAGGCGGGCAAACTATCCATAGCTTTTTCTGGATCAACCCCGGCGAGAAAGTCTACATCGACACAAAATTAGACTCTGAGCGTGAGGCTCGCCTCTATCCCCTCCTCGCCAGGGTCCAGGTCATAGTCATAGACGAGATATCAATGGTCCGCGCTGACCTTCTCGATGAGATGGATCGGCGGATGAGAGGAGCCAAGGGCCAAGCACGGCTCTCCTTTGGAGGAGCGCGCCTCGTGCTGTTCGGCGACCCCTACCAACTGCCGCCCGTTGAACCCGACCCCGACAGCCATGCCGGAGAACTCTTTGCAAGACGCTACAAGAGCCCCTTCTTCTTCTCGTCCCAAGTCCTCCGCACGAGGGCGCGAAAAATCAAACGTGTAGAGTTCACCAGGGTCTTTCGGCAGAACGAAGAGAATTTCCTCGCCACCCTCGACCGCTGCCGCTCGGGAAAGGTCACCGAGGCGGACCTCGATCTGCTCCAGTCGCGGGTCCTTCCTGAAGGCAAAAAACCGCCGACTGATCACCTCGTCCTTACGGCGCGCAAAGACGAGGCCCAGCGGCTTAACCGCTACCGACAGGAAGCGTTACCAGGCCCCGCCCGCAGTTACGAGGCAGACGCATCAGGACACTTCGCAAAAGAAATGGACGACGAGGAACTCCCGGCGCCGCGTATCCTGGAACTCAAGGCAGGCACGCGCGTCTTCATGCCCGTCAATGACGCCGAGCACCGCTGGGTAAACGGCACTATGGCGACAGTCACCGCGCTGGAAGAAGACAGCGTTACTATCCGGACAGAAAAGGGAGAATTCCGGGTAGAACCCCATGTATGGCAAAAGGTCAAATTCGTCCTCCGAGCAGGACAACTCGTGGAGGAAATAACCGACCGCTACAGCCAGTTTCCCTTTGTTTTAGGCTGGGCCATCACCATACACCGGGCTCAGGGCCGCACCCTCGAACGCGTCTTCGTGGACCTGTCCCAGGGGGCCTTCGCCGCCGGCCAGGCCTACGTGGCAATATCCCGAGTAACGAGCCTGGAGGGCCTCCTCCTCCGCACGCGCCCCCGCGCTCGCGACTTCTTCGTCCATGAACGCGTGAGCGCTTTCCTAGAGTACATCGAAGAAATACCGGAAGCGAGAAACTAGCGTCAGCGGGCGCCTAAAACCAATGATATGCCCGTACCTCCTTGAAAAAACCTCTTGATCGTTTTATATTGACAAATATATCAATCACAAGAAGGTATCATGTCACCAAGGACAGCCGAGGCTAACGAGCTCCTTCACGAAGAACGACGAATGACCATCCTGAATGCCGCCTTGATCGTCTTTGTAGAGAAAGGCTTCGAAGGGACGAGAATGCAGGAAATCGCCGACCGTTGCTCCTTGAGCTACGGATTGGTGTACCACTACTTCAGCTCCAAGGAAGCGGTTTTCAGGACTCTCGTAGAGATGGCCCTCGACGCGGCCGGATCGCTGATCAAGACGCTTCCCAGGGGCTCGCCTCCCCAGGCCTTTGGATCATTCGTCGCTTACGCGCTTTCTGATCCCTCTCCCCTGTATTTCGCGATACTCGTGGAGGCATTGACCAAACGCGGCGTTCCGACCGACTTGGCCGCCAAGGCCAGGGAAACAGTGCTCGGTTTCAAGGCCTCCATAGCGGCGGCTGGAAGCGACTCTCCCCCTGGCGATGCCGACGCGCGGGCAGAAGCTATCCTGGCCATTCTCCTGGGGACTTCCATCATGAAGACCTGCGGACTGTCGGATGGAAACTTCGCTTGCCATGCGGCGGCGATGCTGGCCACTACAGAAAGGGAATAGCGCATGGAAAACCTGGATGTAATCATCGTGGGCGGTGGCATGGCGGGACTGTCATCCGCCGCATTCCTGTCCCTGGCGGGGCGCTCGGTAGCCATCCTGGAAAAGCACGACAAGGTCGGCGGATTTGCCTCATCGTTCGAACATCGGGGGGTCAGCTTCGATATCGGCATAGAAGGCGTGAGGGAGCTCGCTCCCGACTCCTTCCTGCCGCCCTTCCTGCGCTGGTGGGGAGTAGACCTGCCGATGGAGGAGCGACATGAAGTCATGGCTGTCCATACGAACAGGGGAAGCTACAGGATACGCGGAGACGCGGCTAGGGACGACCTGCTCGCCGCATTTCCCGCTTCAGCTCGAGAGATTGACCGCTTTTTTGGCCTGAACGCCAGGATTCTCGCCGAACTGACGGGCGGGCCCGCGCCAAAACCTCCTTACGAGATGGGTTTCCTTGAGAAAATGGCCTTCGGGATGGGCTCGCTGACCAAGAGACCGAATCTGTTGCGTCATGGGCTTCGAAATTGCTCGAAGGTTGTCCCGGAGCTGTTCGCTGATGGAGATCTTGCTCGTGTGGTTAGCTCGAAGACCTTCGAGGACATGGTCTATCTGGGCATTGCGCATCGCTGGGAAAGCTTTACGAGCGGCAAGATCATGTATCCGGCGGGCGGTATAGGAGCCCTCCCTGACGCGGTAGCCGCCTCCGTCCGCGCGCGCGGAGGGAGGGTGCATCTATCCACCGAAGCCCATGCCATCAGGCAGGTCGCATCTGGCTATGAGGTGGATTGCGTCGATGGCAGGACACTTGCCGCGAAAAAAGTCATAGTCGCCGCGCCAATGCCCTGGGCGGCCTTTACCCTCTTCCACGGGGATGCGCGCTTCGACGCCCTGCGCGTCGATATCAGGCGAAGGAAGGCTTTTCCAGCCTGCTTCATGAGCTTCGTAGCCCTCGATCCCGCCTTCGACCTGGGCGGCGCCAACGTCCTGGTCGACTGGGCCGACGACGGCCGGGTGCCTTCCTTATGGGCGGCGCGCAGGGCGGGGCGAGAGCTCGACGCCGCCACCGCTCCCCTCGCCTGCATAGTCGCGGGGGCCTGGCGAGTGAAAGAAGGGCCAGTAGCGATGACCGTGGCGGCCACCCTCGGCTGGCATTATGCCGGGAATTGGGGGATAGCCGATGGGGTTGATTCTTCGCCGGGCTCAAGCTGGCTGGGCACGCCGGAATCGTATCGCCGCTCCGATGAATACCGGCGCATCAAAAATGAAACCGAATCAGTCATCCTCGATCGGCTCGAAGCGCGGCTCGGACGGGGCTTCCGCAATGCCATCCGGTTCACTTCGGCATCGACACCCCTCTCGTTCGCTCGGTACACCAACAGTCCGGGCGGCTCATACATGGGATTCTCGATAGGCGCGGGTGAATATGGCCGCTTCCTTTCACAGAGAAGCCCACTGGCCGGCTTGTTCTTCGCCGGCCAGTGGGTCTTTCCTGGCTTCGGTATCGCCGGCGCGGCCGCCTCGGGGTATTACGCATCCAAGGTACTCCTGGCCGACG
Source organism: uncultured Treponemataceae bacterium (assembly GCA_964571545.1). Classification (GTDB taxonomy): domain Bacteria; phylum Spirochaetota; class Spirochaetia; order Treponematales; family UBA12059; genus SZUA-370. The sequence continues at coordinate 12,928 of CAZNCK010000103.1, forward strand.
AAGGCAGCGATCTCGATGCACGCCTGCGCGCACTGGAGGCTTGAAATGCGCCAGGCGCTAGAAATAATTAGTTCATCGAACCTTGTGTCCACACCGCAAGCGCTGATGCTCGTTCTAGCGT
>CAZNCK010000104.1:0-12987 GCA_964571545.1 uncultured Treponemataceae bacterium
GCCAGTAGCGCCGTCGTCGCCAGTAGCGCCGTCGTCGCCAGTAGCGCCGTCGTCGTAACGGCCGGCAACCCGGACGAACGGCGCGCGGCGCTGTTCCTGACTGAACCCAAGGCCTGCGGGCTGGTCGAAGCAGGCATCACGGCAACGGTCGAGGCGGTGGGCGAAAACGGCACCCGCGCGGGCGAACTCGCGGTTAGGCTGCGGGCTCGGGCTCCGGCGTTCTACGTGGCGCTGTCCGCTGAAGGCATCGCCGGCCGTTTTAGCGATTCGGGCTTCCACATGGCCGCAGGCGAAGAACGCGTCGTAGGTTTTACACCCATCATCAAAAATACCGGAGACGCGCGGGCGCCAAGCGCCGCAACGCTCAAGACGGCCTTGCGTATTGATGATCTGCGTTCGAGCTACGAATAGAGCCAGCGGCGCGCAAGCGCTTATTTCGTCGGGTACCGCCGCGCGAAGTCACGATTGCAAGGAACTGAGGTCTCCGACGACTTCGACGCCGCTAGCGCTGGAAGCGGCATCGAAGATCGGCAGGTCGACGCGGCCATGACGTTGCTTGAGCACCACGCGCACCCAGGAATCCGCGCTCTCTGAAATACGCCGGTCCATGGCGCCGTTCACCGGCGCGGCCAGGGAGCCCTCATGGTTGCGGCGGACCGTAACTTCAAGTTTCTTGTTCTTGTCGACTACCAGAATACTGACTGTGGAACCGTCAAACGACAGCAGCTCAACGCTGGCGCCCGTATAGCTGGCAAAACGGTGCTCCTGACCATCAAGGTACAGTACGGCTAAAAAGCCGTTGAACCAGCTTCCAAGCCACGGTATGCGGGCCAGGCTGAAGAAGAACGAGACTGGTCCCAGCGAGACGTCAAAGGCGTTGGACTGGATCCAGACCCATGAACTAGGCATGGATCGGCCCCAGTCCTTCTCGATGTAGCCGCGGCCATCGACAAATTGTAGGGTCTGGTCCGCGGCTTCGGAACCCTTGCCCCGCGTTGTAATGAAACCGTCGACCCGGTGGTCCAGGCTGGTTAGGCCGTGATAGCACTCCATGAACGGCACAAACGAGTACGGTCCCATGATGCCTGGCCACGGCGAAAGGCGAGAGAGAGCCGTAGTCGTGCCGTACCTGAGTTCGGCAGTGACAGCGCCTTCTTCATCCTCTAGGTTGACGCTCAGGCCTGAGAGAGAGAATCGGTTGCGGCCAATCCTCACCTCGAACGGTTTGTCCTGGGCGGAGAATTCCTCCACGGGGAAGGGAAAGAACCTCGTCCGGCCAGTCGCGCCGTCTATCATCTGTACAAAAGCCCGGTCACCGATCGCGGATCCGGCAGATGCGCGGGATATACCTGGGATGAATGATACAGCCTGAGCGATTTTGCCAGTATTGTGGGAGGCTCTCGATGTCTGCTTGAAGTACCAACCTTCAAAATATCTCTTACGCTTTTTTGCGCCTTGGTATAGCGTAGGATTGAATATCCTTAATATTTTCAGCATGGATTCAAACTTCGCTCACGAAGGATCGCCGGTCAAGAACAATCACTGCCCCGGACGGCCTTCAGACTCGGTATCGTACAGGATTTCCTCGATTGCCTTCTTTATATTGGCTTCTAGCCGTTCCCTGACCTCATAGACGGTCTGGATCTGGGTAATGGCCCGCGAGTCATCGGCGAACAACTCCGCGGGGGGAACATGGAGAGCGGCGGCGATACGGTTTATATTCTCCGGAGAAGGAAAGCGCTTCGTGGTTTAAATGTCACCTATCATGGTCGTGGAACATCCTACGCGCTCGCCTAAGGCCATCTGCGATAGCTTTAGTATGTCCCTGCAACGCTTCATGTTCCGTGCCAGAAGCACGCGTACGTCTGTATAAGGCACGGCATCCCCTTTCCGTGCCTAGGAGTGTCATGGTTGCGGGGGAATGCCTCAATTATCCATCAGCCATTAATAATAGTGGCTATTAGTTATCATTCAGCCAAGTACCAGGGCCAACAACGACACATAACCCACCGCGACGGCGATGAATACAGCCAGCGGCGCGGCAAAGCGGCGTATGGTAGCGGCAAGCCCGACTCCAAAATGCTCGGAGCTGACCACCATGCAGACGTGCAGGGGCGAAAGCATCATGCCCGCATAGCCAAAGGCCCCGGCGAGTACGACGGCCGCCTCTCTCGGGAAGGCTCCGCCGGCCGGCACGAGGCCGAGCACTATGGGGAATGCCAGCCCGACGTACCCAAAACCGACGCCCGTTATAAGGCCGGCCACGAGGGGCAGGACAGCCACGGCGACGATAGTTGGGATGCCTGCCGCGGCCAGTTCGCCCGCCACCGCGTCTGCCACGCCCGCGGCGCCGAGCAATACCGAGAAGACCCTGATGCCCACTATCACCGCGATGAGCTTGAATGTAGCCAGTCCGACGCTGCCCTTGAATGCGCCGGTGCCTGTGGGGCTCAGCCTTACTTTAAGGCTACCGACCGCTATCCCAAGATAAATAGGCGCGAAGCGACCAATAAGCGCGGCGGCGCGAGGCGTCAGGCTGAAAGAGGGAGCAATAGCGCTCCATAGCCCATCGAGGAGTATGTAGGTGCCAAGCACCAGCGCAAGCGGCGCAAAGCCAGCAGCGAAGGCGGCCAGTCTCGCTCCCAGAGCCTCCTTCCCGCGGGGCGCCCCTGACATCTGTGAACGTCGCGCCGGCAGTATGAACAGGAGGCCCGCGAAAAACAGCGCCGGCATCGCATAGGAATTGAGCGCCATGAGCCGCCCGGCGCTTAGGCCTGAAAGCGAGCATGTCAGTATGAAGGCAGGATATAGCGGCCAGGCCAGCTCCAGGCTGTGCCTGAACCAATAATTGGCGGCGGACAGCACGGCCGCGCCGCGAGTCCGGTCAGGATCCATCGCGTCGACCAGCGGAGCGGACAGGATGGCGCCGCCTGGCACGGGCAGGGTGCCGATGAGCATAGGAGCTATGGCCATCGCGAAGCGAGGCGACGGCGCGACGGCGGCGAGAGCGCTGGAGAACGCGCTCATCGCGCCTGACTTCTTCATCGCCGCGGAGAACGCCATGATGCAGGCCATGAGGAGAACGAGGAAGATCGTATCGGGATTAAGGACTTCGGCCAGGGCTACCCTGGCGACATCTAGAAGCGGCAGGCCGCGCCACAAGGCCAGTATCAAGCCGCCCGCGGCCGCGGCAAGGCCCAGATGCAACTTGCGGGCAGAAGCGACGACGACCAGCGCGAATATGACGGCTACCTGAACTAATGCGGGGATGGATTGCATGTAAACCTTCCGTCCACAGCGGACGTGATAGAGTATCCATATTTTCCTCACCGCTGTGAACCAGTATACTGAGGGTTAACGCAAGGAGTGATTCATGCCGGGTGACTTCAAGTTCAAAGATTTCTTCAAACGCAATGGAAGCATGACCGCTATGCTCGCGCTCGTGATACTCGTAGGCCTCGGCGAAAAAATGGCCGAGCGCTTTCTGCCTTTGTACCTGCTGGCCATAGGCGGTAGCACCTGGGCCATAGGCGCGCTCAACTCCATGGACAATATGCTGTCAGCCCTGTACTCGTTTCCTGGCGGCTACCTCGCGGATCGCATAGGCTATAAAAGGTCGCTGCAGCTCTTTACCGCGGTGGCCATGTTCGGCTACCTCATCGTCATACTGATACCGGCCTGGCAGGCAGTCCTCATAGGGTCGGTGTTCTTCATATCGTGGACGGCCGTCTCGCTGCCTGCCATCATGAGCCTCGTGGCCAAGGCCGTGCCCAAGGAGAAGCGGAGCTTCGGCGTATCGCTACATTCGTTCTTCCGCCGCATTCCCATGGCGCTCGGCCCCGTCATAGGCGGCCTCCTGATTGCCGCGTACGGGCGCTCGGTCGGCGTACGCGTGGCCTTCGGCGCGGCCTTCGCGATGGGCATTGTCGCGCTCGTGCTGGTCAGTCGCTACATGGCGGACGACAAGCCGGAAAAAGCCGATCCGTTGAAGGCCCGGGTGAAGACGCGGGAGCTATTCAGCCCGGCGCTCAGGAGCCTCTTGGCCAGCGACATCTTGGTGCGCTTCGCCGAGCAGATCCCGTACGCGTTCGTAGTCATATGGGTGGTGGATAACAACGGCATAACGCCGCTGCAATTCGGCCTCCTTACGACCATAGAGATGGTCACCGCCATGCTCGTCTACATACCCGTGGCCAGAATGGCGGACTCATATGGCAAGAAACGCTTCGTTCTGATCACCTTCATGTTCTTTACGGCATTTCCGCTCGTGCTGCTGATCTCGCGGTCGTTCCCTATGCTCGTGGTGGCGTTCATAGTACGGGGCCTCAAGGAATTCGGCGAGCCAACGCGCAAGGCGCTGATAATGGATCTGGCGCCGGAAGAAGCCAAGGCCCGCACCTTCGGAGCGTACTATCTGATACGCGATATCGTGGTGTCGATTGCCGCCCTCTCGAGCGCGCTCCTGTGGAACATCTCGCCGGCTACCAACTTCATAGTGGCTACAGGCTTTGGGGTGATGGGGACGGCACTGTTCGCGGTGTACGGAAAAGATGTAGGCAGGCCTGAGGCAACACGATAGTGAACGCGGCCGGCTCACGAAGAACCGGCCGTGTTTTTTTATCAGACAGCGCCGGTAGAACGACGTTCGTTCTGGCCTATCTCGAAGGCTTGCTCTGAAATGACCTTTTCCTGATGCTGGATCATGGCCTTGACGACGTCGCCGATTGAAATAACGCCGATGATCTTGCCGTTCTCCTTGATGGGGAGGTGACGGAAGTGGTTGGTGGTCATGAGGTTCATGCAGTCCGCTACCGTGGCCCCAGGTTCGCCGTAGGTGATCTTGGAGGTCATTATCTCCTTGACCTTGGTCTGGTCACAACTGCGACCCTTGATGATTATCCTGCGGGCAAAGTCTCGCTCGGAGAAAATGCCGACGATATCGTCGGCGGCATCCTTGACGAGGATAGCGCCGATGTTGTGTTCGGCCATGCGCTCGAGAGCCTCGATAACAGTGGCGTCCTGATTAACGCTGATGACGCCGGTTGCCTTGGCAGCCAAAATGCTCTTTACGGTATCCATTGCATGTTCCTCCTCATACATAATGCCGTCGCGGCGGCAATTTGCCATCGCCCGGTGCATACGCTACGCTTGCATCATCAATAATATGCATATCCTATGCTATACGCAAGCTTATAATAGTCACATCTATATATTTCATTTTACATATATCGAATTGGGTTTTATACTGCCAGGGCACATGGAACACCCGCACGGGTATGACCTATTGGAGGCCACTAATGAGAACGCTGAAAGCAAAGATGTTGGCGAGTTTAGCGCTGTGGGTAGCATGGATGCTGCTCACAGCCCCGTGGAGCGATCAGGAAGCGATAGCGGGGGCTGTCGTGGCCTTGCTCATCGCGTTCTTGCCGCTGTTTCCCGCATCGCCGCTCGGAGACCTGAGACTCACTCCAAAAGCGATCGCGTACAGCGTTGCCTACGTTTTCGTGTTCGGCAAAGCGCTGATTTTGTCCAACCTCGACGTGGCATTCAGGGTGCTCCACCCGAAATTGCCCATTGATCCGGGCATCGTCAAGGTAAAGACAAGGCTGAAGACCCCGCTCGGCAGGCTACTCCTGGCCAACTCCATAACACTGACGCCCGGTACCATTACGGTTGAAATGCGCGGCGAAGACATCTACGTGCACTGGATCAAGGTGGCCGCAACCGATCCCGAAGGAGCGACGGCGGCCATCGTTGGTAGTTTTGAGAAATATCTGGAGGTGATCTGTGGCTGAGACCATATTCAGCATCGCAACCGCCATCGCCGTCCTCGGGCTCATCCTGTCAGGCTACCGGTTCCTGAAAGGACCCTGGGCAATAGACAGGACCGTGGCGCTCGACGTCATGACCATCATAACGACCTCGCTGATCGTAGCCTTTGCGCTCTTCTCGGGCAGGCGCATCTATGTCGACGTGGGCCTGGTATACGGCCTCGTTGGTTTCGTTGGCGTCGTAGCACTGGCGCGCTACCTCGAAGGAGGGCTGTGATGACGGCAATCATAGGCGCATTCATAAGCCTGATCGGAGCGCTGTTCTTCCTGCTGTCCGGCATAGGCCTGATACGCATGCCAGACGCGTTCAACCGCATGCAGGCCGGCACCAAGGCTACGACGCTCGGGTCAATCCTCTTCCTTATAGGAATAGGCCTGCAGAAGCCCGACTATCTGGGCCGCACCATCATCCTGGTCATCTTCATCGTGCTGACCAATCCGGTGAGTTCCAACGCGCTGGCGCGGGCGGCCCATGGCTACCGCAAGCATATAGGCGCAAAGATGGTACCTGATGCCCTCGCTGAAGCGAACGCCCTCGCCGCGGCCGATGAAGCCACTGCGAAAGACGCAACGGGCAAGGAGGCTGCTCATGCTGATTGATGTGGCAATCCTGGCCATCGGAGTATTCATGATCATCACGGCCATAGCCGCGATGGCGACGAAGAGCCTCCTCGTGTCCATTCTGCTGTCCGGCGGCGTAAGCCTGGCGGCCAGCGTGGTGTTCCTCCTCATGGGCGCCCCTGACGTGGCCATGACCGAAGCCGCCATAGGCTCGGGCCTGACGACGGTGGTGTTCCTCTACGCCATGGCCCGCTCGAAACAGCACGACCATGAGGATTCGTCTGAGAGCGTCGAGAAACCGGCGGCAGGTATCGGAGGCGCGGTATGATGAGGAAAGTCATGGTGATGCTGGCTCTGGCCGGCTTCGCCTTCGCGTTGCTGCCGCTGGCCTTCATGGCCGGCGTGGTTCCAGAACCCGGAGCCCTGGCATCGGCATACCTGCGGGATTCGCCGAAAGACTTCGCGGCGGCCAACGTGGTCACGGCCATCGTCGTGAGCTACCGCGGTTTTGACACGCTGGGCGAGGTGGCGGTGTTGTTCGCCGCAACGGCCGGCGTCGGTGCGCTGCTGACCAGGAAACGGCTCGGGCTGGGGCATGCTGAAGAGCCTAAAACCGAGGCCACCGAGATACTCAGGACGGCGACCGGGCTCCTGACGGGACTCCTGGTCATGTTCGGCGTGTACATATTCATGCACGGACACCTGACTCCGGGCGGCGGCTTCCAGGGCGGCGTGGTGATAGCCACAGCGGTGCTGCTCAACCTGCTGTCTTCACCCGGATCGCATCTGGCGCACGATGTGATGACGGCGGTGGAATCGCTTTCCGGCGCGGCGTACGTGGGGCTCGGACTCCTGGGCGCCTTTCTGGCTTACGGTTTCCTGGATCCGCGTGCCTTGCCGCTCGGGGAACTGGGCAGACTGGCCAGCGCAGGCGCGATACCGCTGATCTACTCGGCCATAGGCCTCAAGGTAGGCGCTGAGCTCTCCGCTATACTGGAAGCCCTGAAAGGAGACCGCGCATGATCATCCTGGAGATTATAAGCAGGATAAACCCGGTCGCGGCCTCGGGGGCGGTGCTCGTCCTCGTGGGCCTCTGGGGCGTGCTCTCACGGCCCAACCTGTTCAAGATAGCGGTGGCCTTCTCGGTCATGGAGACCGGCGTCAACCTAGTCATCCTTTCGGTGGGTTACATACGCGGCAGGACCGCGCCCATCCTGGACTCGGCCGCCGATGCCAGCACAGCCGTGGCCCGGATGACTGATCCCGTACCACAGGCGCTCGTCCTGACATCGATAGTCATCGGACTCGCGGTCACGGCCCTGATGCTCGCCTACGCGGTACGGCTCCGTGCCGGCGGCGGCGGCTCGACCATAGAATCGTACGGAGAAGAGAAATGGTGAACCCCCTCTACCTGTTCGCCGCGTCGCTCGCGGTGGCGTTCCTCCTTCCGCTCGTCGACAAGCTGGGCCGGCGCATTTCGCTGGCGCTTGTGTATGCCGTAACGCTGGTCTGGGGCGTCGTGGCGGTCTCGTACCTGTGGGCTATGCTCACAGGCACAGCTGAAATGACCGATTTCGGTACGGCCGGCTTCGTCGCGCCGCTGGCCATCGTATTGCGCGTGGGGCTTGAAGAAGCCGCCGGCGTGCTCGCGATAGCCATTGTCGGCCTACTCTCCATCAGCGCCATGTGGAAGAAGCTTGAAAGCGCTCCTCTAGGTGGAGCGATGGCGCTTCTGATGGTGCTGATGGGCCTGTCCGGTATCGTGCTGACCCGGGACCTCTTCAATATGTTCGTGTTCCTTGAGATTTCGTCGATAGCAACGTATGGACTCATAGGCTACGACGACAGGAAGCAGGCACTGCGGAGCGGATTCAAGTATTCTTCCTGCTCGCGGCCCTGCTGGTAGAACTCAAGCCGTTCCCGGCCAACGGCTGGGCGATCGGCGTCTACGAAACGGCCGATCCGGCTGTCTCGGCGATACTCTCAGGCGCGTCGGCCACGGCGCTGGTCCTGGCCCTCTGGAAGATACGCCCGCTGCTCGGCGAGGCTCACCTTTCACTCATCGCGGCCACCGGGCTGGTAACCTTCGTCGCAGGCAACCTGGTCGGCGCTAAGCAGAAGAATGCGCGGCGCATGCTCGGTTACTCGTCTACGGCACAGATAGGCCTCGTCATGGCCATCATGGCCCTGGACAAGCTCCTGGGACTCGGAGGAACCGGCTTCGTGTACCGCGTCGCGGGCGTGCTGCTGCTCAACCACGTGCTGGCCAAGACAGGACTCTTCCTCCTCTCAGGCGCCATCGAGGATGCCGGATCCGCCGGCGGCGCCAGCGCTTCAGGCGACAGGCAATCCGGCAAACTCGGGCCGCTGCCGCTCGCGGCCGCAGGCATCCTGGCGCTGGCCCTCGTCGGCCTGCCGCCCTTCCCCGGATTCTGGGCCAAGTGGAGCCTGATCGGAGCCCTGGTTGATGGCGGACAGTGGTGGCTCTCAGGCATCATCCTGGCCAGCAGCCTCGTGGAGGCCTTCTACGTGCTCCGCTGGTATGGCGCCCTCGCCTCTGGCGAGGACGGCACGCTCGCCCGGAGCTGTCGCGACATACCAGTAACGCTGCGCCTCGGCATGAAGGCCGCCGGCCCGGTCATCCTGGCGGCTCTGCTGATCGTTACCGGTATCTGGTCGGGCTGGGAGCGCGGACTCGTGGAACCGCTGCTGTGGGCTCCCCTGGCAGCCGCCGTGGTGCTCTTCCTCGGCGACAGGCTCCCCGGCTGGCTCAAGGCCCTGTTGTCAATCGGCGCGGCGGCCGGTTTCGGCGCTCTGGCGCTTGACCGCCTGGACGGGCTCAAGCTGCTGTTCGCCATCATGCTGCTCGGCGGCGGCGCGATGTACTCCTTCGCCGCCATGTACCGCCCCGGCGCGCGGCGCGGCCTCCATCCGCTGCTGTCCGCCACGACCCTGGCGCTCGGAGCCATACTCATAGCCCGCAGCCCTCTGGAGTTCTTCTTTGCCTGGGAGATGATGACGGTAACCAGCTGGCTCCTCGTCCTCCGAGGCAGGAACGGCGAAAAGGCGGCGCTCACCTACATCGTGTTCGGCCTGGGCGGAGCATTCCTCCTCATGGTTGGCCTCCTGACAGGACCAACAGTCGCCTGGTCCGGGTATCTGATCATCGCGGGTCTCCTCGTAAAGCTAGGCGCGCTGGGCGTGCACGTCTGGCTGCCAGGCGCCTACGCGGAGGCCGACGACGAGGTTTCCGGGTTCCTGAGTTCTTCGTTATCCAAGGCCGGCATATTCGCCATGATCGTTACCCTGGCCGTATACTCGTCTGTGCCCGGCGTGGAACCCTTCGCCTGGCGCATCCTGGGCTGGATAGGCATCGCGACGGCCCTCTTCGGGGCCTTGTACGCGGTGTATCAGGAAGATATCAAGAAGACCCTCGCCTGGTCGTCCATGGGGCAGATAGGCTACATCGTGCTGGCCCTGGCCATACACGACGAAGCGGGATGGACAACGGCGTTGTATCTGGCGCTCAACCACTTCCTGTACAAGAGCATGCTGTTCCTGGCCATAGCCGGCGTCATTCAGGCCGTGGGTACGAGGAACATGTACGAGATGGGCGGACTCATAAAGAAGATGCCGGTCTCGTTCCTGTCCGTGCTGATGGCCATCATAGCGCTGTCCGGCGTGCCTCCGCTCACCGGATTCGGCGGCAAGTGGCTGCTGTACTCGGCGCTCATCAACAAGGGCTGGTACCTGGAGGCCGGCGTCGCGTTCTTCTCCAGCGCCATCGCGTTCTTGTACCTGTTCAGGCTGATCCACACGATTTTCCTGGGCCAGCCCAAGACGGCGCAGCAGCACGTCAAGGAAGCATCGCTCGCGTTGCTCATCCCTCAGGGCGTGCTCATGGTGGTCCTGTTCATACTCTCGGCCTTCCCCAAACTGATGCTCAAGCCTATCATGGACATCACCAGCACCTTCTTCCCGTCTGTGCTGAGCTTCTCCGGCTCCGCTCTTCGTTCGCCGCTGGGCTACTGGGACGGCACACTGACCATGGTCGTGACCATAGTCGTGTTCATGCTGTGTCTGCTCTGGCTGCTGCTCAACCTGCACAATCCGCAGTCGGTAAAGCAGTTCAACATAGTGTTCGCGGCGGAGCGGCCCTTCAAGCCGGAAACAACGCATTTTGCCTGGAACTTCTACGCGCCATATGAAAAGGCGCTGGGATTCCTTACAAAGCAGCGCGGCGAACGCTTCTGGGCTGCCTTCGGCACCGGCATCAACGCGCTCGGCGGCGCGGCGCGCAGGCTCTATACGGGCAACGGCCAAACCTACGCCCTCCACGTCGTTCTGTACGTGGTGGTGCTCTTCCTGATCATGGGGGCCCTCTGATGGAACCAACGCTACTCGGGCGCATAGGCTTCGCCTTCATTTCCCTGTTCGTCATAACGAACTACGGACTCCTCCTCATAGGGTCGATGGCGCGGATCAGCGCAAAGGTCCAGGGCCGCGTTGGCCAGCCTGTATGGCAGCCCTACATCGACATCATCAAGAGTTCCGCCAAGCGCAACTCCATAGGCCACGGCATCATGTTCTACCTGGGGCCGGTGTTCCGCCTGGCTGGCGGCATAGGCACCTACATGTTCATCCCCGCGGTCTACGGCTCGGCGGCGTTCATGAACTTCTCTGACTCCGGCGACCTGCTCCTGGTGATGTACTTCATCTTCTTTGGCCAGCTGGGCATGGCCCTGGGCGCCGGCGAGGGCGGACACCCCTACAGCGCCCTGGGCGTCAGCCGTGGCCTGGCGCAGATGACAGCCTTCGAGGTACCGTTCGCCCTGTCCATCATCTCCATAGTCACCCAGTACCGCACGCTGGACATCACCGCCATCGTGGCGGCCCAGCAGGGCGGCTTCATGCACTGGACGCTGTTCACCAATCCCGTGGCCGTGGTCGCGGCCATGATAGCGTTCCTGGGCATGTCCATGCACAACCCCTTCAGCATCGTCATAGCGCCGCAGGAGATACCTATAGGCCCGCCCACCGAGTACCAGAGCAACCTCCTCGGGATGCTCCAGACAAACCGGGCCATTTTCAACGGCGCCAAGCTCGTGCTGTATATGAACCTGTTCTTCGGCGGAGCCACGAACATCGTGTCGATGGTGATCAAGACCTTCCTGATCTACTTCATCAACATTTTCGTGGGCCAGGCCTTTCCACGGTTCCGGGTGGACCAGTCCATCCGGTTCTTCCTCGGCGTGCCGACGCTCATCGGCATAGCCTCGGTCATCATCATGGCATTGTAGGAGGCGCACAACATGAGCGACAAGAAACTGAAACCGGCGCCCCTGGCCAACGAGGGCCTGCCTCCCGAGGAGCGCGGACTCTTCTGCGACGCGGCGCCCCGTGAATACGAAGCAGCCAAGGGCTGGGTTGAAGATTTCCTCAACTGGGCGCGCGCCGAGAGCCTGTGGATACTGGGCTTTGGCACCGGCTGCGGCGCCATCGAACTGCGCCCCCTGATGACCAGCCGCTTCGACATGTACCGCTACGGCATCCAGGCAAGGCCTACGCCCCGGCAGTCGTCGGTCTTCGTCATAGGCGGCTACGCCTCGGTGAAGACCCTCAAGCGCATCGTGCGCAGCTACGAGCAGATGATGGGCCCCAAGTTCGTCGTTGCCCTGGGCTCGTGCACCATCAACGGCGGCATGTACTGGGACAGCTACAACACCATCAAGCGCATAGACCAGTACATACCCGTGGACGTGTACGTCACCGGCTGCATGCCCCGGCCCGAGGCGCTGCTGGCGGGCTTCCAGGAACTCAAGAAGATAATAAGGGCGGGCAAGGCCGAGGGGCAGAACCTCTACGCACGCAACTTCGAATGGTACAAGGCGAACCAGAAGAAGGTCATCAAGGACTGGAACATGCCCGACTACAACTGGTAGGAGACCGTAGATGAACGAACTGGCAAACGAGCTGGCCGCCCGCTACGGCGCACGCGACTGGCATGAACAGAGAAAAGACCTCGCTTCCATCTGGGTGGACCCGATACGGATCCACGACACCCTGGCCTGGCTCAAGGACCAGGCGGGCTATGCGCACCTGTCGTTCCTGACGGCGGTGGACAACATAGAGCGCAAGGCCTTTACCATGGCCTACACGCTCCGCAACCACGAAAAGGGCCACAGCCTGATAGTGCACTGCGATATCGACCGCGACCATCCCGTCGTCGATTCCATCCACCTCCTCTGGGGTCAGGCCTGGACCTACCAGCGCGAACTCAAGGAATGGTTCGGCATAGATTGCCCGGGCAGCCCGCGCAAGGACGAGGAATTCGTGCTTGAGGGCTGGGACGACATTCCAATGATGCGGAGGGACTTCGACTCGCTGGCCTACAGCCAGGCTACGTATGATGACCGCCCCGGACGCGAGACCGCGGACCCGGCCACCCACATGAAGCAGAAACTCTACCCGGAGGCCCCGCTATGAAGCGCGGACAGCAACACATCATTCCACCCGAGGCGCGCGCGACGCCCGACCTGAGTTCCGGCAAGTACCTGGTGATGTGGCAGGGGCCGAACCACCCGGGCATCACCGG
>CAZNCK010000105.1:0-12893 GCA_964571545.1 uncultured Treponemataceae bacterium
CCCCGAGGGCGTTCCTGTCAGTGGACAGCACCGCCTTTAACCCGCTCGGAGACGCCAACGCGTCGATCATTGTGACCCAGACTGGCTCCGAGGAGGAGCGCTGGACAGGAGAAATCCGCAACAGCGCCGGAGCCACCGTCAAGACCTGGACCTTCATAGGCGCTCCTGACCCTAAGGTAAGTTGGGACGGTTCCGACGATGCCGGCAAGGTCGTACCCGACGGCGCGTATACCTATAGGCTGGCCGCGACCGACAAGGCCGGCAACTCCGGTCTGGCCACCGGACCAGCCGTGGTCGTCGATACCCAGAACAAGGCAGTGCGCCTTTCGCTAGACAAGCGCTCTTTTAGCCCCAATGGCGACGGCGCTTCCGATCTAGTAACGATGCTCCCCGAGAGCCAGTCCGCGACGCCTGTCCGGTCTTGGAGCCTGTCGGTGCTCGACGCTACGGAGGCGAGGGTACGTAACTTCACCGGAACCGGTTCCCTGCCGGCCAAGCTTGCCTGGGATGGCAAAAACAACGACAAGGCAGCGGCCGCCGATGGCCTCTACCACGCGGAGCTCGAAGTGAGTTTCGTGACGGCTGAGGTTGAAAAAGCCAGGTCTGTGGAAATGGCTCTCGATACCGCGGCTCCGTCAATAACGATCTCGGCCGAACTTACCCTGTTCAGCCCCGATGGAGACGGTCGCAAGGACAGCGTGGACATTGTCCAGGACTCGGTTCCCGGAGACACCTGGGAAGGCCGCATCCTAAACGGTTCAGGCAAGGTGTACCGCTTGTGGACCTGGAAAGACAAGGCTTCGCCGTTCTCGTGGGATGGCTCGGATTCCGAAGGCAATAAAATAGCCGATGGCGTGTACCGGTATATCGTCCGTTCTGAAGATCCCGCGGGAAACAAGACCGAACGTTCCGTGGAGAATCTCGTCATAGACACCAGGCAGACTCAGGCCTTCGTAACCGCCAGCGCGGCTGGATTCAGCCCCAATGGCGACGGCGTTTTTGACGATCTTTCCCTGGGCCTCGTGGTCAAGCTGGCGGAAGGAATCGATGCCTGGAAGCTGGCCCTCGTCGACCAGGGCGGCGTTGAGCGCCGTGCCTTCTCTGGCAAAGGCGCGACGATACCAGCCAGTCAGGCCTGGGACGGAAAGTCCGACGACGGCTCTACGGTCCAGGGGACATATACCGCTGTCTTCACCGTAGACTATCAGAAGGGCGACCGCGCCGAGGCCAAGAGCGCGGCCTTCATACTCGATACTGAAGGCCCCAAGGTATCGCTCTCGACGGCGCCCCGGTATTTCAGCCCCGACAATGATGGCGTCGACGATGAACTCAAGATAGCGCTCGCCGTGGCTGACTCCAGTGACATCGACACCTGGCGCTTCGAGATAATCGAGGTCGCGGTAACCGAGAGCGCCGGGGCCAAGCGGGCGGAACGCGCGTTCTTTACCTGGAGCGGGCGGGGCAAGCCCGCCGAGCGCCTCGTATGGGACGGCCGTTCCCAGAAGGGCGAACTCGTGGAAGCGGCTACTGACTATCCGTATCGCCTTACCATAGTCGATTCGCTCGGCAACTCCAGGGTCGTGGAGGGTTCCGTATCCGTGGACGTGCTCGTGATACGGGACGGCGACAGGCTCAAGATCAAGGTGCCGTCGATAGTCTTCAGGCCGGATTTCGCCGATTTCCAGGACCTGCCGCAGGAAACCCTGGACCGCAACGCCGAGGTTCTAAAGCGCATAGCGCTTATCCTCAACCGGTTCAAGGACTACAAGATCCGTGTAGAAGGCCATGCCAACTCGATAGCTAAGATGACGAGCGCCAGCCAGGCGGCCATCGACAAGGAAGAGACAAAGGAATTGCTGCCGCTGTCAGAGAACCGCGCCAAGCTTGTCATGCAGAAACTCATCGAGTACGGCGTCGATCCAAAACGACTGTCGACGACCGGCCTGGGGTCGAGCGAGCCCGTCGTAACCTTTACCGATGCGGAAAACCGGTGGAAGAACAGGCGCGTGGAATTCATACTGATCAAGGAATAGTCATACCGTTTTTACCACGGCGACCCGGCAACCGTCCGGGTCGCCTTTTTCTTGCCTTCGAAGAAAAAAATATATATAGTAATGATCATGTCTATACCAGAATACCCAGAATTCGCTCCCGTATCGCTCGCTATGCGTGACGATCTCTATCCCGCCCTCAACATGCTCGCCGATGGCGTTTCGGAGTTCACCTTCTCCGGAATCTATCTGTTCAGGGATACCTATAAGTACGCGGTTTCGCATATCACGGGAGCTACCTATGTGATTTCCGGCGAGAAGCGGGGTGAGCGCTTCTTTTTTACTCCGTGTTGCGTGCCAACAAACGAAACGCTTGAGCAGCTGTTTGTCGACCACTGTTATCTCAAGAACATGTCCGAGACGCAGTGCGATGCCGAGCGCATCAGGCTCGAGGAAGCCGGTTACGAGGTTCATGAGGACCGCGACAACTTCGACTATCTGTACGACCGCGTAGCGCTCGCCGAACTCCTGGGCAAGGACTACCACAAGAAACGCAATCTGGTGAACGCCTTCATTAACTCGTATTCTTATGAGCAGAAGCAGCTTGACGACAGCAATGTGCCGGACGCCCTTGCCATACTCGACGCGTGGCGCGTGGAGAAAGGCATAGACGGCGATTACAAGGCCGCCAAGGAAGCCCTCGAGCGATACGCTGTGCTCGGCATGCGCGGCGCGGTCTACTACGTCGACGGTAAGCCCGCCGGATACGCTCTCGGGGAACCCATAGCCAAGGCGCGCATGTTTGCCGTTCATTTTGAGAAGGCCCTGGGCGTCTACAAAGGCCTCTACCAGTTTCTGAACCAGGCCTTTGCCCAGGCCCTGCCGCCCTATGTCAAGTTCGTAAACCGCGAGCAGGACCTCGGCGACGAAGGTCTCAGGCAAGCCAAGATGACCTACCGCCCGTCTGGCTTCGTCAGAAAATACCGAGTGATGCCGCGACACTGAGACGACTCTCGGCCTTCCGGGGGAGGCAAGTCCGGGAACCTGGGTAGTGAGGAGTTTGAGATGATAAAAATCATTATCCATGAAGGTTCGTGTACGCATGACCATCGATTTTAACCATCTGACGACGAAAGGCCTGGCAGAGGCCTACGACCTGCGCGGTTCTATTTCCGCCGCCGCCGCCGAGTCCGCGGGGCTTGCCGATGCGGCGGCCCTGACCCAGGCTCTCGCGAAGAAGACGATCTGCGTCACCATGCTCGCGGGCTCGGGTTCTCGCTGGGTCTCGTCGCTCAAAGAGACTCAAGCGAGCGGAAATTTCGTCGATGTCGATCCTGCCGCGCCTCGAGGCCTGTTTCCGGTATCCAACGCCATGGGCTTCGGGCCCGATCCCGTGCCCATCGCCGGCTATGCGTTGGCAGCAGTCCGTGATCTCGGCCGCCACCTCATTGTGGTGCGCGGCTGGGAACACGACATCGAGGAGCGCATCCTCAGGCCATTATCGTATAAAGTGGGGTCCTGGCTCTTCGCGACGCAGGACGCGCCCGGCGGCAAGCCTCTGGGACATGGCGCCGCCGCGTTGCAGACTATGGCGCTGTGGTCGGACTCCGAATACGTCATAGTAAATTTCGGGGGCGACGCTTCGAGCCCGCTCACGGCCTTGTCTTCGCTCGCCGTCATGGATGCCCTGGCGCGCCAACTCGGCGACGGGGCTCCCGGACTGCTTATGCCGGCGGCGTTCGTCGACGAACCCGCATACCCGATAGTGGTTGACGAGAGGGGACTTCCCAGGCGCTTCGGGCATGCCAAGCTTCAGGGTGCGACTACCGCGTCGGTCAAGGGCGGTTATACTAATGTAGGTGTGCGAGTATATCGCGCCGCTGTGCTCCGTGACGGCATAGAGCGGCTTCGGCGCAAGTATTGGACTGCTGAACGGGGCTGGGCCATCCCCGGCAATGCTTCCGCCCATGACGATCCCGCTGGCGGCGAGTTTGCCCTTGATAATGTCGACGCGCTACTTGCTTCTGAAGGCAGAGCCAGGTTGCTCGCGGTCGCCAGACCGGAGGAACTGTCGCCGGTCAAGAGCCTGGCGGACCTGCCGCGCTTCCAGCGCGACATCGCGCTGGTCTGCGGGGACTGGGCCGCCGGGGGCGCTTAGTCGAACAAGGGCCTAGGTTTTGCGAAGAAGTAGCCCTGACCGTAATCCACGCCGAGTTCTACCAGCTTGTCTTTGACGGCCTCGCTCTTGACGAACTCGGCTATGGTCTTGAGACCCATGACGTGTCCGATAGAGTTGATGGAATCGACCATCGTATAGCTGACGAGGCTCTCGTCTATGTTCTGCACGAACGAACCGTCTATCTTGATGTAGTCCACCGGCAGGTTACGCAGGTACCCGAACGAAGAGAATCCGGCGCCAAAATCGTCGAGCGCGAACGTGAAGCCCTCGCCCTTGAGTCTGTTTATGAAGCGGGTGGCGTACGACAGATTCTGTATAGCCGCCGTCTCGGTGATCTCCAGGCAGAAATCGCCGGCGTTGAGCGAATATTTGTTGAGGAAGTACAGGATAGTATCGATGAGCGCGTCGTCCAGCAATGATGGGCCCGAGAGGTTCACCGAGAATATCCTATCGGCCAGCGGAGAGCCCTGGTCCTTGAGGATACGGAAGGCGCGCATCGAGTTCTCTAGCACCCAGCGGTCTATCTGGGGCATCAGGTTGTAACGTTCCGCCGCCGGTATGAAGTCGGTGGGGCCGGCTATGCTACCGTCTTCGTTGACCAGTCTGAGTAGTATCTCCAGCTTTGGCTTTGTGCCTGTGGACGGGTCCAGCGGTTCGATGGGCTGGTAATACAGGATAAAGCGATTCTCTTCGACGGCTCGGTTTATCTTGCCTATCCACTCCATGTCGCCGCGGCGGCGCCTGAACTTGCTGTCCTGGGCCTGGAATACGGTTATCTTGTTGCCGCCTTCTTCTTTGGAAATATGGCAGGAATCATCGGCGGCGGCGAGCACGGCGTGTATGTCGCCGGTGTCGCGGTCTATGGGCACTATGCCTATGCTGAGGGTCACGGGGAACGCGTTGCTCTGCCACTGGAAACGCTGGTGCTGGACGGCGTTTTGAAGGCGGTTGCCCACGTTTATGGTGTCTTCTGACTGGCAGTTCATCAGGATGATGGCGAATTCGTCGGCTCCGATGCGCGCCGAAAGGTCGTTGCGTTGGATGTTGGTCTGGATGTGGCTGGCGATCTGGCGGAGCAGTTCGTCGCCCGCTATCGTGCCGCAGGTATCGTTGATGGCCTTGAATCGGTCTACGTCGAGCACTAGGAGCGAGTGCGAGCCGCCTATCATCTTGACGTTTTTGAGTATCTCGCCGAGCTTATAACCGAATTCCTCGCGGTTGGACAGGCCAGTCAGGCTGTCATGGCTGGACTGGTAGTTGAGGCTCTCGGAGAGCCGGCGAAGTTCGGTGATATCCCGGAGGGTTATCAGGTAGCCGTCGGTGGTGTTGGAGCGCTCGTGGATGCGTGTTATCGACCCGTCGAGTACCAGTGTCTGGCCCGCGGTGTTTTTGAGCGCGACGTCGTTGAAGAAGGTGGAATGTTCGCCAATGCCGACGATGTTGGACAGTATGTCTTTCTTGGAGTTGGACTCTGTGAGGTTGAGGAATTTGGTGATGCTCTTGCCCTGGACGTCGAATTCCTTGGCGCCGGTAATATCTTCGGCCACCTGGTTCATGAACTGCACGTTCAGGTCCATGTCGACGGCTATGATGCCGTCGTTGATGGACTGCAGGATTGCGCTGAATAGTCGCTCCTGCCTCGTAAGTTTGCTGGCCATCTCGTGCTTGTACAGGGCTATGTCTATGGTGGTATAGAGTTCACGTTCCTTGAAGGGCTTGAGAATGTAACCGTAGGGCTGTACTTCCTTGGCTCGCTCCAGGGTCTTTTCGTCGGTATACGCCGTCAAGAAGATGAACGGGATGTCTTTTGAGGCCTTGATGGTCTTGGCCGCCTCGACGCCGTCCATGCCGCCCGCCAGCATGATGTCCATGAGTATAATGTCGGGTTCGAGCTCGAGCGCCAGCGCTACGGCTTCCCTGCCTTCGCCGGCCATGCCTACAACGGAATAACCGAAGCGTTCAAGCCTGCGTTGCAGGTCTATCGCAATGATTTTTTCGTCTTCGACTATCAGGACGCGCTCATTGTTCATCGATACAACTCCAAAAGTTTTCTACCTGCAGTCCGTAACGCCTAGTATACGCTAATATTCTGAATATTCGAGTATATTCTATCCTAAAATCGTGCGTGCGACAGCTCCCAGCGCACCGGCTCCGAGTATGACCCACAGGGGACTGATCTTGGTGAATGCCGATATTCCAAACGCTGTTATCGCTATCCCGGCATTGAGGTACGAGGATACCGCTGACGGGGCAAAGGCCCATACCGTCATTGAAATCAGCCCGATGGTACCGGTTTTGAGCGCTTCAGTAAGGCGATTCCCGTTTTTGGTGGCCTTGGCGAAGAAGCTGCCTATGACCAGGGCCAGCATGATGGGCACGGCGACGACGGCGAGCGTGGCGACTATCGCTCCTGGTAGTCCATGGAGCTTGAACCCGACCATGGTAGCCGCGTTGAGCGCGACTGGCCCGGGCGTGATCTGGGCAACCGCGACAAGCCTGGCGAATTCTTCGGCCGACAGCCAGGCCCGGTCTACGATTTCAGTGCGTATGATGCCGACTATTGTCCAGCCGCCGCCATAGGCCGCGGCGCCTATCTTGAGGAACACCAGCGCCAGACTCAGCATGCGGGTTTCCTGTCGGCGAACCACGAAACGGCGACGACTGAAAAGAACACGGGCACGGCCCAGGTGCCGGCCAGCGTGACGGCTACGGCCCCGGCTATCGTCAGGCCTGCCCTGAGCGGCGTCCAGCGCCGTTTCTTTATCATATTGAAGGCGAGAGCGGCCGTGAGGCCAGGGACTACGGCAAATGCGCCTTCAAGAAATCCCTTTACGGCCGGCCATTCGCCAATAACGTCGAGCACGGCGGCCAGGGCAATGATGCTCGCGAAGGGGGGGATGAGAATGCCCAGCATGGCTGCCACGAAGCCGGGAGCGCCTGACAACCGACGCCCCACAAACACGGCCGTATTCAGCGCCAACGGTCCGGGAACGCTCTGTGCCGTCGCGAAGAGGTCGTAGAATTCGTCCTCGGCGAGCCAGCCTCGTTTTTCGACGGCTCTCTGTATCACCGGCACCATCACGTAGCCGCCGCCTATGGTGACCGCGGATATGCCAAAAAAGAAACTGAACAGGGTGAGGAAGCCTGGTTGCGGCTCGTCTGTGTGCGGCTCGCTCATCGGCTTACCCCTTGCGGTTGTTCTGGGCGCGTATACCTGTTTGGGCGTTCATGTTCAGGACGAAGAATAGCACGCTCCAAGGTGTATGGCCGCCCGAAGTAAAGGCCAGGTGCGGTGTGGACGGCGCTTCGATGATGTCGAATCGCGTGCCATTCCTCGTTGCCGCAGTATGGCAGAAGAAGGTGATTCTGTCTACATATATTTTGACTTATTTGAGGTAGTGGATAAACTATCACGAGCAATCCGCCAGTCTCGCACTATCAGGCGCATCTGAAAATTCGTAGTGACTGCCCGTCCTCAGGTAGAAGACAAAGGCGCTGGTCTTGACCCCGAAGATCGATTCCGCGGCCTCACGGTAGACGGAAAGCTGGAACGCATGGCGTTCCGGCTCCTCTATCCGGTCAGTCTTGAAGTCAATGACATACACGCCCTGGGCGTTGCCGTACACGAGATCCATGGTTCCTGAAAGCGCCACGGGCCGGCTCCCGGCATCGAGAGGATCGCTACGCCAGACAAATGGATATTCTGTCTCGAAGATTGCGCCTGATTCGCCCGCAAGCGCGGCGGATCGGGCCGTTTTCGCCGAAACGCCGCGTGGAGAGCGGGTAAAGGCATCAGCCATAGAAAGCGCTTGTGCACGGTCGCGCTTTGCTACGGTTGAAGGTAAGCGTTCCAACGCTCGCGCAACGGGGCCGGACGGTACTGGATCTTCAGAAGGCCTCTGGAGCCGAGCCTCGACGAATTGATGGCAGAGTGTGCCGAAGTCAGCTTCAGTCAGCCCGGGTTCAAGATCGGAATCCATGGCGAGGTCGAAGAGCAACTGGGAGGATGCCGGCCTGTCTGATGAGCGCGCCATGGCCGGCGCGGGCGGTCTTGGGGGCGTGTTTTTCCAGAGCCCGTTTTTTGCCTCCAGGAATGCGACAGCCCCGGTGACCGACCAGCGGCCTTTTCGTTCCGCCACCCCGTGCGCGGGCGCCGCCGCTGACGCCGCCGCTCTGCCGGCCCCATCGGTTCCGGCCGCGTTGGCCAGGCGCGCATACTGGGCCTTGGTGCGGGTAGCCACATAGTCTACCGAGAGCGAGGATGGAATGCCCTCGGGTTGGTCTGACATGAACTCCTCGTCGCGCGTACTCGCCGGTCCGGCCCAGGGCCAGGCCTTGAGGAAGAGGGCCCTGAAACTCTGCCCGCTTGTATCCGCGTTGCGGGGCACCTTGCCGACGAGATAGAGTCGAGAGATGGCGCGCGTGCACGCTACATAGAAGAGCCGCGCCGTTTCGGCGAGCCGCTCGTTCATGGCGTCTTCGTCCTTGCCCGTTTCGAATTTTCTGATGGCGACAGCGAGTTCGGCCACAGGATCGTACGGGTCATCATTGCCGTCCAGGAGCCTCACGGAAGGGCCGAACCGTCCGCCGGGAGCGATGGGCGCGCTGGTGTCTCCCTGGCCCTTGGCCTCGGCATCGGGCAGTATGACGACCGGGAACTCCAGCCCCTTGCTCATGTGCGCGGTCATTATGGAGACGCCGCGCGAGCTTTCCCTGAGCACGGCCTCGTCGAAACGGTCCAGTTTACCGATTTTAGGTTCCAGCGACGCGACGAGGTCAACGAGCCGTTCTCCGCGCGCGTCCGCGGCCGCGGCGAGCGACCATGCATAGTCGAAATGCTCCAGGAACGA
This sequence comes from uncultured Treponemataceae bacterium, assembly GCA_964571545.1. Taxonomy (GTDB): domain Bacteria; phylum Spirochaetota; class Spirochaetia; order Treponematales; family UBA12059; genus SZUA-370. The sequence continues at coordinate 9,021 of CAZNCK010000105.1, forward strand.
TGCGGAAGATGAATCCTTGAGCACATTCCAGCGTAGCGCACGGTCGTACCAGAGATATTCCAGCACGCGTCGGATCGGCTCTCGGTCGGCGAGCGCGCGTACGCCTAACCAGCTAACGCGCGCGGCCTCGAATCTGGCCACATCGGCGGCGGGCAAGCTTGCCGCGGCAGGCAAACCCGCCGGGTCAAAACCCATTAGGCCGTCGGGGCCGCGGGCGTCCGCCGACAATATGGCGAAGACCGCATCGTCGGAGAGCCGCGCGAACGGCCCCCTGAGCACCGTGGCGAAGGCCAGGCGGTCGTCTGGGTAGACGGCCAGCCTGAGCATTGCGTACAGGTCGCCCAGTATAGATTCGGCAAAGAGCCCGGCCGTGGAAGCGGCGGTGTACGGCACGCCGAGCAGTCTGAAGTACCGTTCCACGACATTCTGGCTTGTAGTCGACCTGAACAGCACAGCTATGTCTTCCCAGCGGCAGGCCCTGGCTATCTTCGAGCCATCCGGGCCCTTGGTCGCCACTATGGCTTTCTCATCGACGAGCGAGCGCACCAGCTCTGCTATTCGCCACGCCTCGGCTTCCTTCGACGACAGCGAGTCATCGTCGTCGGGCTCGTTGGATTCCAGGTATACAGCCATAGGCTTGACTTCGGCTGTTGCGGGGCCCGCCTCGAGTCCGGCAAAACGGGCCTCGAAATCCTGGGCGTCGGGATCGTCAGGGGCGGGCAGTATCCGGGAGAAGGTCTGGTTGAAAAACTCTATGAGCCCTGGCTCCGAGCGCCAGTTGATGTTCAGGCCGTGTTCGCCCGCTCCACCCGGCGCGTCGGCGAGTTCCTTGGACAGGCCCCTGAATACCGTGACGTCGGCGCCGCGGAACGCGTAGATGCTCTGCTTCTCGTCGCCTACGAAGAAGAGGACGCCGGGTTCCAGGTCCGCGGGAGAAACGTTGGCCTTGCGATCGGCGCTGTTCAGGTCGCGGCGCTCCGCGACGCAGTAGAGTATGCGCTTCTGGAGTTCATTGTCGTCCTGGAACTCGTCTACCATGATGGCGTCGTAGCGGCCCTTGTACCAGTCGCGGAGGGCGAGGTCTGTTTCGAGCGTGCGCAGGGCTATCGACGCCACGTCAGAAAACGACAAGACGCCCGAGGCGGCGCGGGCGTCAGCCGCCTCGGAGACAAAATCGCGGAGCATGGCCAGTGCGGCCTCGCGGCGCTCGTCCAGCAAGGCGTCGCAGGCATAGATAGCCATCTCGGCCAGCGGTTTTATTAGCTTGCCGGCTTCGTTGTAGTATACGGCCGCTTCAGCCTTGCCCGTCGCTATACGGAGCGATGCGAGGAAACGGTAGCTGACCCTGGCCGCGGCCAGCCCGTCGCGGTCATCGGAGGCCGGCGCGTCCAGCGGAAACCCCCTGGCTCTTTCCTGCCAGGTTTTTGAGCCTGCCGCGGCGCCCGTGTCGAGCCCCAGGCCTCCATGAAGCAGGCGTAGTAGCTCAGCATGAGTAGCGCTCAGTCGCGTCGAGAGTGCCGCGGTCTGGGATTGCGCCTCGAAGCGCCGCTCCGAGGCGATGAGGCCTTCTCTGCCTCCGGCGAGCGCGACGAGAGCCTCCGCGGCCTTCTCGAAGCCGGCCGCGGCTATGAACGACGCGGCCAGCGGCTCAGAACGGCGTTTCAATAGGAAGTTGAGCGCCAGCACGTCCAGCGAGTCGCCCCCCGCGTCCTTGTCCACTGAAAAATCAGGAGAAACGCCCCAGCGCGCGCAGCCGCTCCTGGCCAGCTCGGCGCAGAACGAATCTAGCGTAGAGACCCTTGACGCCGGAAACGCCTCCAGCGCACGGGCGAAATCCTCATCATCGACGGCGCAGGAGGCCAGCATGCCCCTGATGCGCTCGCTCATTTCGGTAGCGGCCTTCTTTGTAAACGTCAGGCAGAGGATGCGTTCGGGCGGAATATGCCGTACCTTTACGAGGTGCAGATACCGTACCGCGAGCACGCGGGTCTTGCCCGAACCGGCTCCGGCTGAAACGACGGCCGACCTGGTTTCCTGGACTGCCGGCAACTGGCGCGCGGGATCCAGGCCCTGCATTATTTTTTCCCATGCGTTCATGTTCACCTCACCTGACCGCGTAATGCGCACGGCAAACGGGGCGCAGATCGCAACCCGCGCAAATGAGCTCGCGGTCGCGCATGGCCGGCACGAACACCTCGCCGCGGTCTATGATGCCGGCGGTCCTGGCCGCCGCCGATTCGAGGGCAGGCCGTAGCAGGCACATTTTTTCAGCCGGAATCGCCGGTTTGAGGCCAGGGCCATAGACCAGCCGCAGCCCCTTGCCGTTTTCTTTGGAGCCCTCTATGGAGAGATAGTAGGCCGATTCAGGCGTATAGCCGGCTTCCTCGGCCAGCACCGTATAGACCGGTATCTGGATAGCCGAGACGCTGCCGTCTTCTCCTGGTTCCAGGTCCTTCTTCGAGGGAATCCTTGATTTCTTGTAATCGACTATTATGGCCTTCTTGCGTTCGTCGTCGTTCGCGGCCACGCAGATCAGGTCGGGCCAACCTGAAAGCCTGGCGCCCGGCGTTTGGAGCGGAGCCGTCAGATCCTTGTCGTCGGTGATGACAGGCACCTGTCCGTCGAGGGCGCGGAGGAGGTTGTTGGCTGCCCTCAAGAAATTCCTTTGCAGCACTGGTCCGGCGGTTTCGACGAGTATGGCCGCCATGGGGCCACGATCCGGGCCTATGGCGGCCATCGCCGAGCCAAGTGCGTTTTCAATATCGGTTTTGCCTGGTCTGGCGGTTTCCCCCGCGGGAGCATCCTCGTTTTCGGCGGGGGCTACGACGGAAAGGCCCGCCAGCGCGAGCGGTTCGAAGAGCAGTCTGAATGCCTCGTGGTATAGCTGGCCCAAGAGCAGGTTGTCTATGAAGGTAAGCCCGGTATCAACCGCTTCGACCTTGAGCCTGCGGAGCAAAATACGGCGGAACGCGCAGGCGCCATATTCCTCTATAACGGTTGTGGACAGGCGCAGAAAGCCTTCACGGGTAAGGACCTGCCGCGCCGCGGCCGCTGAGCCCGGGCCCATGGTTACTGGAGCCGCTGGCGTTCCCCTGGACCAATCCGGGCCGGCCTGTTCGAATACCGTCGCGGCGGCCGCCTTGGCGCTCATTGTCTGGGCCGGAAAGGCCTCGGTTACCGGCCGCCCGTCGGCTTCCTGATTGGGTAGCCACTGATCGCGCGCGTAGCTCCAGCCGAGTCTTTCAGGCGCGAACGCCGCTATCGCCGGGTGGGGTGGCCTGACCCCGTCGGGGCCGTCCTCGGAATAGCTCAGGAAAACGCGCTTGCCAGACAGGGCCAATAGCCGTATGAGCCCCGCGGAGATGTCCCGGTCGGTCGCGCCCAGCTTGTCGCGTTCATCGGCCCGCATGAATGACAGGGGCCTCGCCGCGGCCACAGCGGCGCCTTGCGCGAGGTTGAGGATGTAGTGCAGGTCCGGCAGGGCGCCGGCCGCCACCGGAAAGCGGTATACGGCGATACCGCCGGAATCCGATACCGGGAGGTAGCGTGTCTCGGCCAGCTGCGCGAGGTACGCGTCGGCCGCGCCTGGAATGTTGTCCGCGGCCAGGCCGGCTGCCAGCGCGGCCTCCTCCAGCTCGTCCAGCACCGCGAGGCAACGGGCAATCTCGTCGTTCTGCCGAGGCGACCAGCCTGTCTCGTCTATGAAACCACGCTTGAACGCGTCAAAGCCGGCGCGCAGGGAGCGAAAGCCCCTGGCGTCGGCTATTTTGGATGTGGCGGTACGCAGGCCGCGGTAGAGGCGCCTCGCTCCGTCATCGTTTCCTATGGAGGCTTCCCATACATCGGTTCGCTCCGACTGCGGTAGCGGCGCTA
>CAZNCK010000106.1:0-12699 GCA_964571545.1 uncultured Treponemataceae bacterium
AGGCTCAGGCCCGCGGCCATCGCCAGCCTGCTGGCGACTATCGGATGGTCTATCCGTTCGCCCGGGCGAAGCACTTCCACGAGCTCGGCGTGAATATCCATATCGCCCCCATGCTCACCGCACGCCCGGTGGAACGTACCCGTTACGCGCAGCTCGTCGCCCCGGAACGAGTACGCCCCGAATGTCCCGATGGATGCCGCGGCATCCGCGTCCATCCCTGCCCCTATAGCGCCTCCCGAATCGCCGACGTTCACCCACGCCATAGATCCGCGCGCCAAGGCCTGCCCTATCGCCTCGCCCGAGAAGACCACCGTAGCCCCGTCCAGGAGCGCGGCGCCCTCTATCATATCGATCGACGAGACCGCCCGGATAGTCGCCCCGGACGGCTCCTGGCCGTAGGCCGCCGCCGCGATCGATCCATATGCGACGATCGCCGCGACCAGGAAAACGGCGGAGGCGCGCGCGCTTTTTCGATCGCTCACCTGCGCCTCCTGACGGCGGACACCACGAAGCCGCCCAAGGCCAGGACGGCCATAAACTCGAGCCGGCCCGCCCACATGACCAGTATATACGCGATCTTGAGGAAATTCGGCATGGCCGAGGAGGTGACGCCTATCGATAGCCCGACGTTGCCGGAAACGGAGGCGGCCTCGAACGCCGCATCGAGGATCGGATAGCCCACCGCGACGCCGGCCAAGGTCGCCATGGCCCACATGCCGACGTACAGTACCGTAACGAGGGCGAATCCCTTGACTTGCTCATCGCCCAGGAACCTGTCCTCTACCATATGAAGCTTCCTGGGGAACAGAGCGCCGGCAGGCAGGAGGAGACGGCGGGTCTCGTGCCGCGCCGCGAGCCAGATGCCTCCGACCCTGAGTCCCTTGACGCCGCCCGCGGTCGAGCAAGCGCTACCGCCTATCATCATGGCCAAGATCATGCCACACAGCGCCAAGTCCCCCCATTCGAGGGCGAATTGCCTCGCCGCTACGGTCATGAACCCGGTCGTCGTATGCGCGGAGATGGCGTGGTAGAAGCCTTTCCGCATAAGGGCGACGAAGTCCGGATACACGCCGGCCCGGGTCAAACCAGCGGCGATGACGGAGAACAGCCCCGTGAACGTTACGAAGAACGAGATGGTCTCGACGTTCTTCAGCATTTCGCGCCTGTTTCCCGTCAATACAGCATGATGCAGCGCGAAGTTCAGGGAGCCGGCGACAAAGAACGCAACGCCGACCGCGTCATACGCCGCGCTATGATAGTACAGAAAGTTCTGTGACATCGGGGCGAACCCGCCGGTACTCCACGCGGCCATGTAGATCCACGCCCCATGATAGAAGGCGGCCTTGATCGGCAGTCCGATCGCGACGCCCGTCGCCCATAACGCCGCGATGCCGACGGCGAAATAGACCGCGCTGATTTTCCATATAGTCTTGGCCGTATGCATGACGCTGGGGAACAGCCTCTCGTCCTTGGCTTCGCCGACGTACAGCTCGTAGCTGCCAGCCGATCCTCCTATCAGGAACGACAGCGCAAGAACGACGACCCCCTGCCCTCCGATGAACGTGATGACGTGACGCCACGTGTTGAGCCCCGCCGACAGGTGGTCGAGATCGCCGACAAGCGTAAGCCCGGTGGTCGTGAAGCCGCTCATCGCGTCGAACATGCAGTCGAGATAGGAGCCGTAGTGCCCGGAAAGCCGGTACGGGATGGCGGCGAGCGCCATGACGAAAAGCCATGCTACGGCCGTGGCGACCATCCCGTGCAGCCATCCTGGGCGTGCGTCGTCGGGCATCAGCATGGCCAGCGCCGCGCCTGAAAGGAAACAGGCGGTCGCGCATATGACGAAGTCGACGCAAACGGCCCACTCGCCTTCGACGACGGCCGCGAGCAGGGGAACCGCGCAGGCAAAGCCGAGTCCGATGGCCACCCGCCCGGCGTACGATGCTATGATGCGATAGTCTTCCGCTTTGGGCTTGTTACGCATGAATTACCAGGAACGCGACGCACACGAAGGCGCCGACCATCAGGAGCGCGGCGATGTACGCCAGTTCGGTCGCGATGCCGAGGACTATCTCGCCGAAGCCGTCCAGCCGGCCGCGGCCATCCCCGAGAGGGCGCATGCTACCTCCCCCCGGTGAGCGCGGCGCGGAATGCGGGGACGGTCTCCACTTTGGCGAGACCAAAGACCCTGTCGCCGAAGCGAATCACCGTATCGCCCCTCGGGAAGGTCACTTCGTCGCCGCGCATGACCGCCAGGAGCACGCAGGCGGCCGGCAGGCCGAGCGCCGATACGGCCACCCCGTCGGCGGGAGAATCCCGCTCGATGACAAACTCGTTTATCTCGGCGGCGCTCTTGCCTATGACCGACAGGAGCCGCATACCCCTGGCGGGCAACGCGTTTTCGACCATCTGTATCGCCATGCCCGTCGTGCAGATGGTCTCGTCAACGCCCAGGCGCTCGAACAGCGCCGCGTTGCGGGGATCGGAGACGCGGGCGATCGTCATGCCGACGCCGAAGCTCTTCTTGGCGATCTGGCAGGCTACCAGGTTCTCTTCGTCGTCGCCCGTGACGGCGATGACGAAATCCGCGTCCTTGGTGCCCGCGGCACGCATGTCATCCAGGTCGGTACCGTCACCTGAATATACGATCATATCGAGCTCGTCCGAGATGAGGCGGCAACGGGCCGGATCGCGATCCATGACGCTTACCCTGTAGCCCTCGCGGTCCAGGTCCCTCGCCAGGAAATAGCCTATCTTGCCCCCGCCTATCACGAGGGCATAGCGTTTACTCTTCATGTTCTCTCTCCCCTCGCCAGCAGGACGGAATCTCCCTGGCCGACTACACGCCCCGGTTCCCATCCATGTACACGCCCCTTGGAGACTATGCCTATGGCTTTCCTGGGCGATGGAATCGGCAGGCGGCTCAAAGTCAGGCCAACCCATTCCGGCGGCGCTATCATGGCCGCGACATTCGGGTCCAGCGTCCCGCCGAGCGGCGAGAACGCTTCTTCCTGGATGGTCGCCAGTATCTGGTTTATGCCGGTCAACGTCGGGCACACGGTCAATATGCCTTGCCCACGGTAGAATCGCTCTAGCTCGGGGTCGGACACCCGGGCCAGCGCCTTGCGTACGCCGAAGACGGTTACGGCCATCTGGACTGACATGATATTGCGCTTGTCGTCGCTCGTCGCCGCAATGAAGAGATCAGCCTTCTTCATTCCCGCCAGCTTGAGTACATCCTCATCTATGGGCGAGCCATCCACGATGAGTCCGTCGAAGCCTTCGCCCACCAGGCGACGTTCCGCGCCTACGTCGACGACCACGACGTCGTGACCCTTCGCCGACAATGCCCGGGCGACCCCTGAACCGAGCCGGCCACAGCCGGCAATTATTGCGTACATACGACAAATGTACGGATCCACGGGCGTTAGAGCCATAAAGGCCCTGTTAAGAATGCCGGATGCCACGTTAACGATCCGTTAAGATCGACCTTATACGATCACAGCCCCAGCACGCTGAACACGGCCGACCAGAATTCCTCTTCCTGGAGCCGGCCTTCGAGCCTCGCCTTGACGAAGGCCTTGATTTCAGCTGAAAACGCCTTCCAGTATTGGTCTTGCCATTGTGGAATGCCTTCCCACAATTCCTGTTGCTTCGAAGGCGGCATCAGGCCCAAAGAATAATCGCAAAAATCGCGGACCATCATCATGACGGCCTCGGGCGGCAACTCGTCGCTGATCTCAGGCCGCGAGGAGGCACCGTCAGCGAAACCGCCGGGGCCGCTTGAGGAGCGATCAGGCAAAATCTGGTCGAGCATAGCCTCGATCTGTTCGTCGCTGGCGTTGGGTTCCTTCTGGCGAACCAGGCGAGCCACGTAGTCGCGTACTGAATCCCTGAGGCCTGAGCCGCTTGAGGCAAGACCTTCCTGTACGGAGGCGGCCATCTTCTCGGCCAGCGCGCCGGGGTTGAGCCCCCCAAGACCCGCGTACTTGCCCATGTCGTGGCGCCGCCGCTCGCAGGCCTTGACTATGACCTCGAACTCGCCGGGTCCCGCCTTGTTGAGTATGTAATCCACGACCGTCTGAAGCTCGTTCTTTGCCATATCTCACACTATACCATGAGCGGATAGTTCCACTACTCTGGAATAATTGGCTGGTTCGTACTACCATGATGCAGGGCCCGCGGGTCCGGACCATCATACAAACGGAGGCCTTTGATGCCTGTAAAGCGTGATCTCGGAGTAACTCTCGACCGTCGCTCTCCTGTTGAGCGAGGCCGTCTCATAGCCTATATCAACCTTAAACTAGCGGCCATGGGCCTGCCGGTGTATTCAAAAGAGGGCACGACCTTCCTTGAACTCGCCAACGACATGCTTGCCAATTACCGTGAAAAGGAACGGCTCCTGGCGGATTACCTGCCGCCCGCCGATGCCCGCATCCAGGCATTCGTCGACGCATACCTTGCGGACCTGCCCCCGGCCGACCGGGCGCGCCTGCCTTCCAGGACCCTTGTTCTTGATCGCTATGGCATGGCCCGCGAGCTGGCGTTGCCGCCGGACGCTTCCGACTACAAATCGCCTACCCTGTCATCGTACCGCATACGTAACGGCGTGCTCCATAATCCCGCTAACGACCGCCGCACCACCCAGGGCGTGTTCCATATCGCCGAGGGCGGCTTGCCTATTCCGCTGGACAAGAAAGCGGTGCCAAAAATCGCGTTCGCGCGCCTCCTCAAGGCGGCCTTCGCGCCGCCTGATGACCTGCTCGTGCTTCCCTATACCGCCGGAGAACCCGAACCTGCCCGTTGCTTCCTGTCCCTGCTCATGCGGCCGCTGGTCAGGCCTGAAGTGCCGGGCCTCTTCGAAGAACTGTCCATGGAGACCAGATTCTTCGCGCCGGCTTCGCTCGCCGCCAATCTGGACTTCGTCGAAAGCATCTTCGGAAACTCGGGCGACCCCTACATCTCGGTCAATGACGGCGCCCTCGACCCGCTTCACTGGACCGGCCACACAGGCTGCGTCATCCTCGCCACCCACCTCGTAGGCATGCTCAAGAAGGACCTGGGCTTGCCCGCCTGGAGCGACGCCTCCGAGCGCCAGAAGCGTGACGGCATGGCCTGGAAAGACCCCGCGGAGAAGTACAACGAGGGCAAACCGTTCAAGCTCTGCGCGCGCGACGACCGCGGCGTCATCGTCACTATCATCGCGGACAATTATTTTGGGTATTCAAAGAAAGAAATTAAGGCGCACATATCCTACTCGTCAAACCTGCTCGGCCTCACCGAGGAAGAACACGCGGGCGGGGCCCTGGTCATACCCAGTTTCAACCTCGGCAACAGGTTCATACCCGATACCAACCTTCGTTCCAAGGGACAGACCCTCGACGATGTGATCCGGCTCCTCGGAAACCGCGTTGAAATGCACCCCGAGGGTTATGGCATGGATCGCATGTTCCCAAGCATCATCTATCTGCCTGAAGACGCCGTGATTTCACTTGAAACCCAGCGCGCGTCATGGAAACACGAGGGCGTCGAAAACAGCCTCCGCGTGCTCCCCAATGAGGTGTACGTGCATCCCACGGGTTATCGTATCCGACTCGAGCAACACACTGGCTCAGGCGCCTGGCGCTTGGTCGGAACCGCCGCGGAAGGACTACTCTGCCACAAACCCTGCACTGTCTCCGGTGGAGGTAAGTCTGAGATATCAAAATCGATATGGGACGCCGTCACCTTCAGTCCCATCGTAACCGGCAACTTCGCCGCCGATATGATTGCGGTCAAGGCGGTCATAGACTATCCCTACGGCACCCGTTTCAAGGATCCCGCGGAGAACCACGGCGGTTCGAGCCGATCCATCCTTTCGGACAAGCGCTCCCTGGGCAGCGTCATCAAACTGCTGTCGCCGTCGCCGCTCTATACCGACGAGTACAATGCCTGGCTGGCTTCCATCCCCGAGCTGGTCAAGGCGCTCGTGTTCCTCGTCAAGCGTTTTTACCGGCCCGAGTGGGGCCAGAACTGGGCTAGGCATTTCGGCACCGACGTCGTCAACGGAACCGCGGGCAACGTCGTCAAATTCGAAGGCAGGGCCGTCCAGGCATCATACCTGCGCATCGGCACGACACCGGAAGGCGCTCGCTCCATCCACAAACTGCGCCAGGACTACCTGCCCGCCGACAAGATCCAGTGGGAAGATGACATTACCGCCTCGGTAACAGCCCCGACGGCGGCTCTGTCGGGCCTTCCTGAAGACATTCGCGGCGCCTCGGTCAAGTTTGCCCGCAACTGCGAGGCTCGGTTTTTTCAGCGTCCCGATGATGCGGTGTACCGCGGCTACGATAAGCAGGCCGAATCCGACATGGCCAGAATGGACAACTTCATCTCCAACTTCGAGCCGCTTTCCAGGTCAAAAGCCATTGAAATGGTCGAACGCACCATCGAACTCTCTGAATATACCGAGCCGATGCGGAATATGATCATCGAGGCGGAGAAAGACGACAACTTCCGCTGGTTCGTAGTGTCCTCAAAGCCGCGACTGGTGGACGGCAAGCCTTCAAAGAATCCCCGGTACCTCCAGCTCGATACAAATTACACGAGGCCGCTCGCCCGATATCTGGCCGATGTCGGCTCAAGGCTCTTCCGAATGGTCAAGGCTGAAGACCCTGTCCACCATCCCGTCGGAGCAGTGTTGCCTGGCAGGCGCAACAATCCGCCCGAGCCGGAGGCAGGCATCAGGCCGCTGGCGGTCTATGGCCCCATCCACTACCAGGAGTTGCCCGAACTGTTCATGGACTTCATCTGTTCGCTCACCGGCAAGAGTCCCTCCACGACTGGCGCCGGGTCAGAAGGCGCGCTCACAAAGGGTCCCTTCAATTCGCTTTGCCCCACGACCGACCTTAATAACGCCCTGCTCGGCTTTATTCTGAGCGGCTATGCCGGATACTCCACGGCGGCAGGCTATATCGGACACAAGTACAAGGTTGATCACGACATTTCTCTGCTCGTTCCTGAACTGTGGGCCCGGTTATCACCCGAAGAACGCGACCCGGCGTTCCTCATAAAGAACGGCTATCTGGAACGCATACACGATTTTGAGCATGCCGGTAAAACGATACCAGCGGGCCGACTGGGCTGGCGCATTACGCCGCTGTTTGCGTCCCATTTCCTGGGCCGCATCTTCGACACGCCTTCAGCGGTATTCCCCGACGATGTGCTGCGTCCGGAACTCCAGAGCATTGAGTATTTCGCCGACGGCATCCTCAACATAGCCGAGGCCCAGGAACGCGTAGCCAAGGATTACCTTGAAGACGGCTCAGTCCAGGCGGCCATCCCTCCCCTGCGGGCCATCCTGCACATCATGGCTGAAGGCACCTGGAACGGCAAAGGGCTGGACGACCCGACGCTCAGGCGCCTCTTTGATCGCGACTATGTGCTGGAAGCAGACTGGTACAAGGCCAGGTTGACGGCCTACGCCGAATCCGAGCGTGCGAGGCTGACTCAAGGCGTCGCCTACCTTGAAAAATTCCTGCGCTCTCCAGAAGGACAAGACCCTCTTAAGGTCAACAAGGCCAAACGCGATCTCGCGGTGGTCAAGGACAAGTTGGCAAAGGCCTTCTCTACGGCCTATTACAACTCGCTCATCGGTACAATCGGGTTAGACCCGCTCTTCCGATCATGAACAGGAACCTGGCATGAAAGCTACGCTTCTAGTTACCAACATTGGCGAACTGGCGACTCCGCTTGGAAGGAGCGCCAGACGCGGATCAGAGATGAACGCGGTACGCATAGTCCCTAATGCCGTCATAGCCGTCGATATAGAGACGATAGTCTGGGTCGGCCCCGCGGCTGATATGCCGCGTATAGAAGGCCCCGCGCCGGAGATCGTGGACGCGGGCGGTCGATCGGCAATCCCGGGTTTCGTTGATTCGCATACTCATTTCATATTCGGCGGCTACCGCGACGAAGAATTCTTCTGGCGCGCTTCCGGTGTTCCCTATATGGAAATCCACTCCCGGGGAGGCGGCATTGCCAATACAGTTAGGGCTACGCGAGAATCCAGCCTTGACGAACTCCGGGCTCTAGCTATACCCCGGCTCGAACGCATGCTTGAACTCGGCGTTACTACGGTAGAAGGCAAATCAGGCTACGGCCTCGACCTCGAAACTGAATTAAGGCAACTCGAAACGATGCGCCAGCTCGATGCGCTCCAGCACGTTGACATCATTCCGACGTACATGGGTCCGCACTCCATCCCGCAAGAATACAAAGGGAATCCCGCCTCTTACATCGATTTCATCATCGCCGAAGTCCTGCCCAGAGTCCAAGAAAAAGAGCTGGCCTGTTTCTGCGATATTTTTTGCGAGCGGGGAGTTTTTGAAATAGAGGAGTCCAGGCGTTTCCTCCAAGCCGCAAAGGCTGCCGGATTTGGGCTCAAGTTACATGCCGACGAGATAGTTCGCATCGGGGGAGCGGGCCTGGCGGCGGAACTTGGCGCCACTAGCGCTGACCATCTGCTCAAGGCAACGCCAAAAGACCTGGATGCAATGGCGACAGCAGGCGTTGTCGCCACCTGTCTGCCTATAACCGCTTTTTCCCTCAAGGAGCCATATGCTAACGCCCGCGCCATGATCGACCGTGGCCTGGCCGTCGCGATAGCCAGCGACTTCAATCCAGGTTCCTGCTATAGCCAGTCGATACCGCTGGCCGCCGCTCTTGGGGCGCTGTACATGAACATGTCGATTGAAGAAATTCTGACTGGCCTGACGCTCAACGGCGCGGCGGCCTTGGATTTGGCCGGCGACAGAGGTTCCATCGAACCGGGCAAGCTTGCCGACATCCTTATCCTGGATGCACCTTCATACCGGCACCTTGCCTACAACGTCGGCATGAACATAGTCAACACCGTCTTGAAGCGCGGTAAAATCGTCAGCGTCCGAGCTTAGCCCTTTTTACCTTTTAACCACAGAAGCCAGAGCCGCAGAGAAAATGAGGGAAGAAGGCGAGAATAGACTAGGACAACGAAGAGGATAAGAGGATAAGAGTGAAGGCAAGAGGAATTGAAGGAAGTACATGGGATAGAAATTGAATTCTAGCCCTTCTTTGCTTCTCTTTCCTGTCTCTTTTACTCTTATCCTCTTTGTTCGTCCTAACCCGTCTGGCCCTGTGCGAAATTCTCTATTTGACTATTCTTGTCCTGGTCAGCGCGTAGACGGCAAGGGCGGAAAGGATGAAGGCGAAGGCTATGGCCCTTGGAGTGTCGAGCGTTTCCTTGAACACCAGCACACCGATCAGCAGTTGTCCGGTCGGCGATATGTACTGCAGAAAGCCCATTCTGGACAATGGTATACGTTTAACGCCCTCGGCGTAAAAAAACAGCGGAATCGCGGTAACCGCGCCTGAAAGCGCAAGCAGCACGGTATCGAGAACGCTTACCTGAAAGAATGCTCCGCGTCCCGCCGCGTGCTCAAAGACAAGATATGCAAGAGCCAAGGGAAAAACCGGCGCCGTCTCCATAGCCAGGCCAGACAAGGCATCGAGACCTACCACCTTCTTTATGAGTCCGTATAAGGCAAACGTGCCCCCAAGAGACAGCGCAATCCAGGGAACTCGTCCATATGAAATGGTCAATATGGAAATACCCGCAAGAGCAATTCCGCTGGCTACTAGAATACCCTTGTCTATCTTTTCACGGAGCACCAGCACACCGAGGGCGACGGAAATGAGCGGATTCAGATAGTAACCTAAACTCGATTCGATAATTCTGCCTAAATTCACAGCCCAGATGTAGATGCCCCAGTTTGCCGTAACAAGAAATCCTGAAGCGATTGTAGCAATAAGACGTTTGGGTTGTTTGAGCAGAACAGAAAAATCCTTGCGCTTGCCGAGCGCACAAGAAAGAATCGTAGTAAAGACAAATGCCCACACCACTCGGTGCGCGAGTATCTGGAGCGAAGGAACAGTTGAAAGTAGCTTCCAGTAAAGCGGAAACATTCCCCAGAGGCCATAAGCGGCAATACCGTACAGGGTTCCTTTGAAATCAGCGCTTTTTTCTTCTGGTTGTTTTGATATCATCATGGCCTCCGTAAAAAATACGGGAGGCCGCTTGTGGCGGCCTCCCGAGTCCAGGAATCGCTTCCCAGATATAAGTCGCAGAAAACGACTATTTCTTGTTGGCTATGGTAGCCTTGCACATCTTGCAGATCTTGGTCTTCTGACCTTCAATTTCCTGCTCGTACAGAAGCTTTACACCGCCACGCTTGCACACGGGGCATTCTCCGCGACCGCCAGACGGCTGATCAGCTATTCCCTTACCGCGATGGGCCTTGGACATATTCGTTCCTCCCCTTACTCGGCCGACTTGATGTCGGCAGGCTTGCCTTCAGCTGGCGCAGCGGCCTTCTTCGTGGCCCTGGGCGTCTTCGCTTTGGCTTTGGGCTCGGCTTTGGTTTCGTCCTTCTTGGCCTTCGAAGCAGCCTTGGGAGCCGCCTTCTTAGACTTGTCCGCTACCTTTTTCTTGTCGTCTTTCTTATCGCCCTCAAGCTTGTGGTCTACGAGTTCGAGAACGACCATGCTGGCGGCGTCTTGATCCCTGAAGCCGATCTTGAGGATGCGGGTATAACCGCCGTTCCTCTCCTTCATGCGGGGACCGATATCGGTGAACAGCTTGGCAAGTATGGCCTGGTCGGCAATCTTCTCGCCGACTACACGCCTGTTGTGAACGCTGTCTTCCTTGGCCCTGGTAATCATCTTCTCGGCGACCCTGCGTACTTCTATGGCCTTGGCCTTGGTAGTGACGATACGCTCGTGCTTGAAGAGGACGGTAGCCATGTTCCGGAGGAGTGCCTTGCGGTGCGAGGCGTTCCGGTTCAGCTTGTTGAAGCCCTTCTTATGGTTCATGGATCTCTTCCTTCTGCTTCTCCAGCTTCAAGTGTTCCCTGAGTTCAGCATAATCAGTCATGCCCAGTCCCAGATTCCATTCCTTGAGGCGGTCCTTGATCTCCTGCAAGGACTTCTTACCGAAGTTCCTCGTCTTGGCGATATCGTCCTCGGTCTTCCGCGTAAGGTCGCCTATCGTCTTTATATTGGCGTTCTTGAGACAGTTGGAAGATCGAACGGAAAGTTCTAGTTCCTCTACGGGTGTAGCAAGAACAACCTTGATGCGTTCGTCGAGCTCGTCGCTCTCCTCGTCCAGTCCCGGCTCTCCCTCATCGAAGTTAACGAAGATTGAGAAGTGGTCTTTTGCGATCTTCGCGGCTTCCGCGAGAGCATCTTCAGGCTTGAGCGTACCGTCGGTCCAAATCTCGAGTATCAACTTGTCGTAATCAGACCTGTGGCCTACCCTGGTGGGTTCCACAGAGTAACGAGCCTTGCTGACGGGCGAGAAAATAGCGTCCATAGGTATGGTGCCCACGACTTCGATGTATTTCTCATTGACTTCGCTGGGTACGTATCCGCGGCCCAAGTCTATCTGAAGTTCGACGTCCAGCTTTGTGCCGTCCATCATGCTCATCAGATGCGTACCGGGATTAAAGACCTTGAGGGTCTTATCCTTCATCAGGTCGGCACCCTTGATATCCGCCGGACCCGCGAACTCGTACAGGAACGTAGCCTGCTCCTCGTCATCGGGAAGCTGCAGACGCAACTGTTTCAAGTTGTTGAGGAGCTCGATGGTATCCTCGGAAACACCGGGGATAGTCTCGAATTCGGATGACACCACGTGCTGGGCGCCATCGGCGTCGTGCCTGGTAATGCGCACGGCGCTGATTGCGTAGCCCTGTATCGACGAGAGGAGGATGCGGCGCAGGGTGTTGCCGATAGTGGTACCGTACCCGGGCTCGAAGGGATATGCTATGAACTTTCCGTAATCGGTAGAGCTTTCGCTCTGCTCGTACGTAATGCCTTTCGGCCTCTTGAATCCCTTGAGCAGGTTCTTTCGCGCCATGTCCACTCCTTACTTCGAATAGAGCTCTACCACGAGCTGTTCGCGAATATCGGCCATGTCCACGATGTCCTGGCGCTGTGGGATAAGATTGAACTTACCTTCCAGCTTATCCATGTCCAGCGAGAGCCAAGGCATGACACCGCTCTTCTCGTGTTCGGTGAGCGACGCGAGGAGTACCTTATTCATTTTATACGACTGGTGTATGGAAATTGTGTCGCCGGGCTTTACAATAAAAGACGGCACGTCGACGCGCTTGCCATTGACGAGTACGTGGCCATGCAGAACGACCTGCCGAGCTTGCGAGCGGCTGGTGGCAAAGCGAAGCCTGTACACGACGCTGTCCAATCTGCGCTCAAGCAACGCGAACAGGTTTTCACCGGTCTTTCCGGGCATCCTGAGCGCCTTCTCGAAGGTCAGCTTGAACTGCTTCTCAAGGAGACCATACGACCTCTTGAGCTTCTGCTTCTCGCGAAGCTGGACGGCGTACTCGGACTGCTTCTTCTGCCTGGTTTTCGGATCCTTTCCAGGCGGCATCCGCTTGCGGTTGACGGGGCACTTGTCGCTCTTGCACTTGTCGCCCTTGAGGAAAAGTCTCTTGTTCTCGGTGCGGCAAAGCCTGCATCGAGGACCAATGTAACGTGCCATTCTTTTTCTCCCCCTACCTTACATCCTGCGCGCTTTGGGGGGGCGGCAGCCGTTGTGCGGAATGGGCGTTACGTCGCTGATGCTCTTTATCTTGAGCCCCAGCGCTCCCAATTGGCGTA
>CAZNCK010000107.1:0-12382 GCA_964571545.1 uncultured Treponemataceae bacterium
TGGACTGCCGCCATGGCGGTCTACGGCGCGCCGTTCATCGCCGCCATAGAGCGCGGCCCCATACTGCTCTGCCAGTTTCACCCCGAGCTGTCCGGGGCCTGGGGCCAGGCCCTGATAGCCCGCTGGCTCGCCGTAGGTTCGGGCCAAGTCGGCGCCTGTCTTGCCGCCGGCGACTCGATCGACAGCGTCACCCCAACACAAACCGCTTCGATCAGTCCGTCGTCAGCGGCATCACCGTCTGCCGTACTGCCTCGGATAATCCCCTGCCTGGACGTGTCTGGCGGCCGCGTCGTCAAGGGCGTCCGGTTCCAGGCGCTGCGCGACTCGGGCGACCCCGCGGAGCTGGCGGAACGCTACGAGGCCATGGGCGCGGATGAGATAGTCATGCTGGATATCGGCGCGGGCGTCGAAGGACGGGGCACGGCGCTGGAGACGGTGCGGTCAGTGAGGCGGCGCGTGGGAATCCCGCTGTGCGTCGGCGGCGGCGTCAGGTGCCTCCAGGACGCCGAGCGCATCCTCCGTGCCGGAGCCGACAAGGTTTCGCTCAATTCAAGGGGATACAGAAATCCCGGGCTGCTCGCTGCCATCGCACGCGAGTTCGGACGCCAGTGCTGCGTAGTCGCGGTGGACGTGACCAGGCGCGGCGGCTCAGGCGGCACGCCTCTCGTTGTGCTCGACGCCGGCCGGACCGAGACCGAGACGCCGGCGATAGACTGGATACGCCGCGCCGTGGACGCTGGCGCGGGCGAGATACTCCTGACGAGCCGTGACCGCGACGGTACCCGTTCAGGCTACGACCTTGACCTGGTGCGAGGCGCGTGCGACGCGGTGCCCGGAACGCCGGTCATAGCCTCGGGCGGAGCCGCGACGCCAGAGCAGATACTCCAAGGCATACGCGCGGGAGCCGGCGCTGCCCTGCTCGCTGGCGCCCTGCATGACGGCTCGCTGACCATCGCGACAATTAAACACTATATGCGCCAAAATGGCGTGGAGGTACGCTGATGCTCATTCCTTCTATTGATATCATGGGCGGCCGCGCCGTCCAGCTGATCGGCGGCGAGCGCTTTGAACTGGATGGCGGCGACCCGCTGGAGCTGGCTGAGCGTTTCTCTGTGCTCGGCGAGATAGCCGTCGTCGATCTGGACGCGGCGCTGGGCAAGGGCTCCAACCTGGAGCTCGTCGTGGAAATGGCATCCCGCTATCCGTGCAGGGTAGGGGGAGGCGTTCGCGACGAAGTGACGATGTGTCGCTTGCTGGATGCTGGAGCTCGCTCGGTTATGGTCGGCACCATGGCGACTCCGGCCTTCTTGTCGGCTTTTCCCAAGAACCGCCTAGTCGTCGCCTTGGACAACAAGAAGGGCGTCGTTATGGCCGAGGGCTGGAAGGCCAGCACCGGCTCCTCCGTCATAGACAAGGCCAGGGAGCTGGCCCCGTACGTCGGCGGTTTCCTCGTCACCACCATAGACATAGAAGGTTCCATGTCAGGCATCGACATCGAAGCGTCGCGTTGTCTCGTTGAATCGATACGCGCCGTCGGTTTTTCTGGTTCAATTACTGTGGCAGGCGGTGTGACCAGTGCCGCCGAGGTCGCCGCCCTGGACGCCTTCGGAGCCGACGCCCAGGTGGGCATGGCCCTGTACAAGGGCGTCCTCGACCCCGCCGAGGCGATGGCAGCCTGCCTGTCCACCGACCGCCCCGACGGGCTCTGGCCCACCGTTGTCTGCGACGAGGCCGGCGTGGCGCTCGGCCTCGTCTACTCCGACCTTGAGAGCCTCCGCGCCGCCATTGCCGAACGCTCAGGCGTCTACCGATCCCGCAAGCGCGGGCTCTGGCGCAAGGGCGCAAGCAGCGGCGACTCGCAGCACCTGCTCCGCATAGACGCCGACTGCGACCGCGACGCCTTGCGCTTTACGGTGCGTCAGTCCGGCGGCGGGTTCTGCCATCGCGGTACGAAAACCTGCTTCGGGGTTGTCGGCCCCGACGGCTCAGGCGGCGACGAATCGGGTTTCGCGTTGCTGGCCAAAACCACGAGTCGACGTCAGCGTGAGGTCGCGAGCGGTTCCGCGCCCAAGGGCTCGTACACAGCCCGTCTCTTCACAGAACCTGGCCTCCTCGCCGCCAAGATAGCCGAGGAAGCCGGAGAACTCAGCGAAGCGTTTGGTCCGGAGCGTTCCGCCGAGGAGGCCGCCGACCTCATCTACTTCGCGTCAGTCAAGCTGGCCCGTGAAGGCGCGAGTCTCGCCGATGTGGAACGCGTGCTGGATAGGCGCGCACTGCGCGTAACGAGGCGGCCGGGCAACGCCAAGCTGCCATACGCCGAGAAAGGAAACGAGCCGTGGAAAACCGGTATCCACTGAGGCGCGTCGGCCTGGGCGACATCGGCCGGCGAGACCGACCCGCGGACGACCCGGACGCCGAGACCATTGTCCGGAAGATTATGGAAAACGTGCGCTTCGGCGGCGAAGCCGCGGTCGCCCGCTACGCGCTCGAGCTCGACCGTTCCGACGGCCGCCTCTGGTACGGGCCCGAAGATTTCGCCGCCGCTCTGGATGCCACCCCCGCGGCCGAACGCGAAGCCCTCCTGCGAGCGGCCGCCAGGATACGCGCCTTCGCCGCCGCCCAGGCGGCCGCGCTCTCTCCGGTGGACATAGCGGTGCCCGGCGGCAGGGCGGGGCATGAGATCCTGCCTGTGGAACGCGCCGGATGTTATGTGCCCGGCGGCCGTTACCCCTTGCCGTCCACCGTGCTGATGACGGCGCTCGTAGCCAAGGTCGCGGGCGTAGCCGATGTCGCGGTGGCCTGCCCGCGCCCCGCCGCTATCGTGCTGGCCGCCTGCGCCGTCGCGGGAGCCGACCTGCTGCTCGCGGCCGGCGGCGCCCAGGCCATAGCCGCGTTCGCGTACGGCGCCGGCCGCCTCTCCCCCCGCGATGTGGTCGTCGGGCCAGGCAACCGTTATGTCGCCGCGGCCAAACGCCTGGCCCAGTCGGTCGCCCGTACCGATGCCCCGGCCGGCCCCAGCGAACTCCTCGTCGTCGCCGACGAGACCGCCGATCCAACCACAGTCGCCTGGGATCTCCTCGCCCAGGCCGAACACGACCCGGACGCCGTTCCCGCCCTGGCCGCTACTTCGGAGGCGATAGTCGTCGAGGTAGAGCGCGCCCTGACGGCCTGCCTCGCCGAATTGGCCGGCTATCGTTTCGAATCAGCGGAAATCGCCAGGGCTGCCCTGGCAAACGGCTGGGCCTTCGTGGCTCCCGACCGCGCCGCACTCGCTGAAGCGGCCAATCGCTTCGCCCCCGAACACTTGGAATTGGCCATCGCTGATTCTGAAACCTTCGCCCGGAACTGCCGCCACGCCGGGGCCCTCTTCCTCGGTCGCGCCAGCGCGGAGGCGTTCGGTGACTATGGCGCCGGCCCCAATCACACCCTGCCTACCTCCGGCCGGGCGCGGTCTTCGGGAGGCCTGTCTGTCTTCGATTTTCTGCGGATACGCACCTGGCTCCGAATGGACGGTCCGGACCTCGGGCTCATTGCCGACACCGCGACGCTCGCCAGGGCCGAAGGCCTCCATGCTCACGCGGACTCGGCGGAGCGCCGTCGCTGAACATGATGGAGCCCGCCGGCCTCGCTTTACGGCGCGGTCGGTTCGGTTCCGTCTTCCAGCGCTGCCTGCGCCGAGGCAACTTGTTGGCTGAAACGCTTCGTATGAGCGGCGACCCACTCCCTGCAGGCAGGTAGCGTCTTTGATACGAGGTCCATGAGATCGGCCGCCATCTCCGGCTGGTAGGAGGACAGGATGAAGTCGACCAGCTCATGGTCTTTGCCCTCGTTCATCAATGCAGCCTTGAAATCCATAAACGTAAAATCGGCAGCTTCCTTGTCGCCCTTTTTTGACTTGCCGAACCGGTAATCCGGCGACAGGATCACCTTGAGCGAACTTTCCGTACGCGGTTCTTCACGGTACATGAACAGCAGGTCTAGGAGGGCGGTGTAGCGCTCCTCGCGATCTCCTGTCGTCAAAAGCGGCAGTATCTCTTCCAGGTCCCTGCGGCGTAGCCCCAGAATCTTCACGTACTTACTGCCGCCTTCGATGAAGCCGGCCACGAAATCAGACCAGATCTTAGACTGTACAATGCTGGGTATGCCGAGCATGGCCCCAAGCGGAGCAAATACCGTAGCTAGCGGCCATGCGATGACGCTTCTCCAGAAATTAGCCCGGACCACCTTCTTGTCGAACCCGCGCAGCGTATTATGAAAGGCCAGATACAACCCGTTCGCAAAGGCGATGAAGAAGAACTTTACCGAATCGAAGAGTAGCCCCTCGGCGGCCAGCGGCCAGAGCGCGTCGAATTTCGTTTTGACGAAGGCCATGATCGGCACCGAGAATCCCGTCCAGAACAGCGACCTGGTTACGTTGTTGAAATTGATGCCCTTGAGGTTCCATGCGCTCATCCTGGAGCCGCGGCCGGCGACGAGGTCGGCTATGGAGTTCCTGAAGGCGGTTATGAAGAGCCAGAGCAGGGCGTAGAATGTGCCGATGAAACGCTGAGCGACCAGAAAGCCTATGGCCGCGTACACGGCATTCACGAGCGCGGGATTCAGGTAGCGCCAGGCCCGGGCTGGCGGTATGAATGTCTCTTCTATCGAATTCTCGTCGCCTATGAGATTGGCCCTTCCGCCAGAGGTCTTGCCGAGGCTGAGGATCTTTGGCTCCGAGCCGCGCGACTCGCTTCCGACCGGGACGCCTTCCGCCTCCACCATAGCGGAAATGAAGGCCGGCAGGGCTATGTGCCGCCTCATGAATTGCTTCCGTAGCTTGCCCTTGAGCTTGTCTTCCCGGATGAAACCCATGCCGGGAATAGTAGGCGCCCGCCCCGTAGAGTCGCTTCCGCACACGGGTATGAATGGAGCCGTGCCTTCCCGAGCGCTCTTCTCGTTGAGCTCGTCGACCAGGTGAGCAAACCTAAGTATCTCGTCCGGGTCGCGCTTCACCGAATCCTGCATGTTGTATATCTCGACGCGGTCTATGACCCCTCCGCATGCTTCAAGCAGTCTTCGTGCCGGCTCGAACCCGTATTCCAGCGGATGCAGCACCTTGAGCGAACAGCCGGCCTCGGCCAGTGTAGACTTGATTCCGGCTATGTCGGTGAACACGGTCTGGTAGTCGCCTATCTCGGGGTTGGTGAAGTATTTGATGCGCAGTTGTTCGGGGTTGAGTGTGCGATATTCGTCCCGGACCCTGGCGTTGCGCTCGTCCACGATCCTGTATTCCCACTCGGACATCATCTTCCTACGAAACGCTAGCCGAGCCTTTTCCCTCTGGACCTTCAGCATCATCGCGCGATTGAACAGGATGGGCCGGTATGCGGTGTACATGAACTCGCCTAAGTGCATGCGATTCAGGCTCGTCAGCGGAATCGACGCGCTCAGTTCCTTGAGCTTCAACTTCTGCAACGAATAGAGCTCGTTGTCTGGATAGCCTTCGTTGATCTCTTTGAGCGATGTCGTGTTGAAGTGCTTGAGCAGGCTCCTGACGGCCTCGACCCTGTTTATCTGGTTTTCTCGTAGCCCGTCTAGTATCGTTTTGAATGCAGGCGAACATTTCTTGAGCCAGCGATTTGCGTCCTTGCCGTTCTTAAAATGAGGCAGTACCGCCATGAAATGAAAGCGGTGCCCCTGCGCCAGGATGCTGAACTCCAGAGCCAGGATCACCCGTATGCCTACTATCCTGCCGGCGTCCACCGCCTCGCGCATCAGTTCTATTGAATCAATAGAGCCGTAGGCTATAGTCAGTTCGGAAATGCCCTTGATGAACGCGTCGATGAGCAGTTGCGTAGGATTTTTACGGCCTGAAGTCGCCGTGTCGTGGACATGCTCGTCCCAACCAGCCTCCAGGTTCTTGAGGCGTTCGCCTGTTTCAGGCAATTCGATGATGTTCAGCTCGTCGAGCAGTCTCCGTATCACCTGCGGCTGGCCATGACTGGAAACGGAGAAATCCTGCAGCAGTTCCAGTTGCCGCCGTCTGTCGCCCTTGTGCTTGACGGCTTCCTTTATGAGCCCCAGCTGAACGCGCGCCGTATTAAGCGGCAGGTCCAGGGTCTTAGCATGGAACGACACGTTCACCATCATCCGTAGCGCCCGCAACCGCGACTTGGAATGCTTAGATTCCAGGTCGCTGACGACCTGTATGTAGGCCTCGGCTATTGAAATCCTGCGTTTCTTGAACCAGCGCGATACGCCAAGCGGATGTGAGTGCGGCCCCTGCACGATGGTGCTCGGCATGTCTATCTTAGCGTTCAATTCCCTCCTCAGCTTATACAGTTCCGAGGAAAAACTGAGCGCGTTGACGAGGTCGCTATAATATTTGATGACGGCTGACTTTTTTGCGGGTTCTCTGAGCATGGGTCATACTTTAGCACTAAATGAAGTTTCCTGCTCGGGGGAAGATGAGTCGGGAGGGCGCCTTCATCCCTCCCGAACTGGCTTAAGCCGGCTCCTTGCGCGCTCTGGAACGCGAGAAGGCCGCGACTGAGGACGCGAACAACGAACTCCTCAGATCTTGGGGCAACTGGAGCAGGAGCCTGAGCGCGGGATCAGAAGCGACCAGGTAACGGGCCTTGGGCTTCTTTGCGGCGAGAGCCCCAAGCACTGTCGCGGCTACAAGTTCGGGGCCAGGATCGGTGTTTCGTACCGATGTCATGTATGCCTCTCGTAGCTCGTAGGCGGGATAGTATGGAGAACCGCGATTACCGCGCACCGAGGCAGAGAGCTCGTCGAGCCGTGCCTTGAATCCGGTCGCGATGGGCCCAGGCTCGACGAGGATCACCTTGATGCCGAATGGTGCTAGTTCCTGCCGAGCCGCCTCGGTGAGGGAGGCCAGAGCAGACTTGCTGGCCGCATAGCCGCCACCGAAGGGCGCCGCCCAGCGGCCGGCAATTGAGCCGATATTGATGATCGCCCCGCTGCCGCGTTCCCGCATCCCTGGAATGGCCGCCCGCATGCAGCGCAGGGTTCCGAATAGGTTAGTCTCCAGTATTTCGCTCAGGGATTCGTCGGAGAGTTCCTCGACCGCGGCTTCGGCCCCGAAGCCGGCGTTGTTGATCAGAAGATCGATGCCGCCGAATCGCTCGGATACCGTTGAAAACGCGGAACGCACAGAAGCGCTGTCCGTGACATCCAGGCTCAACGTGAGCGCCGCGTCGACACCGCTGATCGACTGAGGCTTACGCCCCGTAGCGACTACCGTCCACCCTGAGGCCGCGAGGGCTATAGCCGTTGCCTTCCCGATGCCGGAACCGCAGCCGGTCATCAGCGCAACTCTTCCTGGTTCAGACTTTTTCATGATTCCTCCCTAGAGCGATCAACCGGATAGAGCCGATGACAAGCCAGGCCATCATCGCAAGTCCGCCTATCATGACTATGAACATCGCTACACGCTCCATGTCGGGCAGGAAGGTTACTACGATTAAATAGAGTATCATTATGGAGTTGCCGACGATGCCAAGGAGCGCGACAGGCTTTGCGAATATTCCGCCGCCTAGCATGAGGAACGAGAATAACAGGCTCGAAAAAGAGGAAAGGACGAAGCCTGGAAAGGCTCCGGGGCTACCGTGCGCTCCCCGAGACAAAAGCGCCTCGCCGGCTGCCGCGATAGTCTGCCTCCTCGCCTCATCGGCGGCTGCGTAATAGTCCCTGGTGAGGCTGAGCATAGGAAGCGCGGCGTTGTTAGTCACGAATACCGCTGTCCCTATCACCGCGACACTGAATGTGAACATGGCGAAGGCTGGCCTCTGGTCGCGATGGGCAAATGCCAAGCCCAAAAAGAAGGGCACGGTGAGCAGAGACATGCAGACATTCAAGAGATCCATCTTATAGAGCCCCTCAAGGGCGCTCGCATGGTATATAGCGAATCTCCCGACTGCCTCCTTAGGCAGGGTCGAGATATCAGCGCCGCCCAGGACTGAGCTTATGCCGATGTCTGCCAGGCCGCCTAACACTCCGACCAGCCCCATGATCCCCGCAAACGCGAAGAACGTCCTGAAATTCTTCTTTCCTGTAAGCTCCATCTTGCTCTCCTTGTTGCGCGCCTAGCTCTGCGTTACCCGCGTGTAGTATTCGATAAGGGCGTTGGCCCCGACGGCGTAGCGCTCCTCGTACGTTCGTGCTATGTCTCCAAAACGATAAGCGTCGGGTAAAAACCTGGCGGGTAGCGGAGGCTCCGTGGTGCGGAACCGTTCCCAGAAAACCAGTCCCGCATAGATCAGCCGTCGGGGAAATCCGTCAAGATCGGTCGCCTCGGCTTCACTTCCATCGAGGAAAGCGTTCATAGCCCTTTCAAATTCGGCTAGTTCCTCTGAACGTCGGCGAACCTCAAAGAGATTAATGATCTTGTCGATCAATGCCTGGTCTCCGATATCGGGGCACTCCAGTAGATACAGATGTGAATCCAGCTTGAGTTCGCGCATCGCGGATCGCAGCGGCCCGGTGTCGACGCGGCCATTAAGATAGACATTCTGGGCAATCTTCTTGAAGCCAAAGTTCTTTAGCGTCTCGCGGACTATGCTCCGCTCGCTTACGGCATCCACGGTAAAACTGAAAATAGCGACGATAAAACCTTCAGGAAGCCCGTCTCGGCGGCTGTTGACCATGCTGACGACGAGGGAAGGCTCCGAGAGGCGATAGCGCATTATTCCCGCCTCGTCCTTTCCCTTGCTGATAAATCCAGCCCTTCCCTCCCGGGAGAGCAGGGTCCTGATCGCCGAATCAGAGGTCCCCGCGTAGAGCGCAAAGTCGCGGATGGCAGCGAGCGAAGGATAGGGCAGTCCGCTCAAGAAAGGTGATCCATCGCGGAGGATGAGGAAATTATAGACGGACGCCTTCACGGACAACGGGTAGCGTTGCCGGAAGTCGCCATTTGGATTAGTGTCAAATACTGAATACATATTTATTGTTTGTAACATGATTGTTTCGAGCTGTCAATACTCAGTTTTGACGGTCCTATCGCCGTCCTCATTACGGGCAGTTCGAAGGCTTTATTAGTTTTTCGAGCGTGCCTTCACAATTAGTTCCAGGATATGCAATGCGGATTCTACTATGAGCCTGACCCGTGCATATCCATATTTGCTTTTAGAGGCTAGCCTCCTTATATTTAGTGTAGGCTTACAATAAGGAGCTGAAGCATGATAACACCCTACGATTCTATCACTATAGAAATCTCTCCCGCGGTTGAAGATTATCTCAAGGCAGTCTATCGCCTTGAACAAGCAGGGCTTCCTGCACAGACAAAGCGCATCTGCGAAGAATTAGACGGCATCAAGTCCGCGTCTGTTTCCGCCATGCTCAAGCGCTTGGCGGATGCGGGGCTGCTCGAATATACACCCTACCAAGGGGTAACGCTGACGTCGAAGGGGAGGAGAATAAGCCTCGCCGTCCTGCGAAAACATAGAATCCTAGAGCTTTTTCTCGTGCTCGAGATGGGATACTCATGGGAGGATGTGCATGAGGAAGCTGAAAATCTAGAGCATCACGCGAGCGATAAGCTCATAGAAAAAATTGCGGCTAAATTGGGATACCCGGAATTTGACCCTCATGGCGATCCGATTCCGGACGCGCAAGGTAGCCTTCCGGCCAGGGAAACCCTTCTCCTAGCGGAGGCTCCTATCGGACGAGAAATGCGCGTATTCCGCGTGCTCGACCAAAACCCTGGAAGACTGTCGTTCTATGGCAATAATGGACTAGCGCCGGGTTCTGCCGTGACAGTACGTTCCCGGGAACTTGAAAACGACACCATAAATCTACGCGTAGCCACAGGGCACCTTACGTTAAACATGCATGCGGCGGCGAGGATCCTCATGGTCCGCAATAACTAGGAAGGATGGTACCATATGCGAAAGTCAGCGAGAAAAAATAGTGTACTCCCCGTGTGGATTGGAGTTCCAGGTGCCTTCTTAGTATGTACCATCCTGGCTTCATGTTTCGAGGCAGCGCCTACAACTGTTTCACACACCAGTGATATGAGTTCGGTCCATACGACGTTTATGCCAGGCTACTCACAAGACCTTGGTGTCGATGGGATAGGCTTCGATCCTATGGCCATCCTCGAAGATTTTGATTATGGCAAGGTGTCGACCCTCCTCGATGGAAGGACGCTCCGCGAGTACTGGATAGTCGCCGAAGCAACGACCGTGGAGGTTGCTCCCGGCGTGTATTATGAAGCCTGGACGTACAATGGTCGCGTTCCCGGCCCAACGATCCGGGCAACCGAAGGGGACCTGGTGAGGATCTACTTCACGAACGGGATGATGCATCCGCATACCATGCATTTCCATGGCTTTCATCCGGCCGAAATGGACGGCGTCTTCGAGCCCGTCCTCCCTGGGGCTTCGTTTCTCTATGAGTTCGAGGCGGCTCCCGTTGGCGTCCACCCCTACCATTGCCACATCATGCCCTTAGCCAGCCACATAAGCCGCGGTCTCTATGGCACCTTCATCGTGGATCCCAAAGGAGGCTGGCCAAAAGTGGACCGCGAAATGGTGATGGTTATGAGCGGCATCGACTTGGACTTCGATAATACCAACGATTTGTATGCCGTCAACTTCATACCCTTCTATTATGACAAGCATCCCATTCAGATTTTTATAGGCGAACGCATTCGCATCTACCTAGTAAACATGCTGGAGTTTGACCCGGTCAACTCCTTTCATCTGCACGCCAATTTTTTCTATTACTACCCAACGGGAACGAGCCTTGTCTCCGCCGAGTACACGGACACGGTTTCCCAAGTACAGGCTCAACGGGGAATCCTTGAGTTCAGCTATCAATTTCCAGGCAAGTATATGTTCCACGCGCACAAGACCGAATTCGCCGAGCTCGGCTGGACCGGTCTGTTTGAAGTGAGGGATAGACCATGAAAACGTTTATATTGTTTCTTATTCCGGTAGCGCTCCTCGGAGTTGTGATCGCGCTCTTCGTCTTGACGGGAGGCGCTGGCTTGAACGCGAAACCCGCGGCGCCTATTGAGAGCATCGACTTCGAGCGTACGGAGATGCATGAAGGCACCATTGCCCTTACCATACGGAATACAGGCCCTGATCCACTTAGCCTCGGATATATCGCGATCCGCGATTT
The DNA here is from genome assembly GCA_964571545.1 of uncultured Treponemataceae bacterium. Classification (GTDB taxonomy): domain Bacteria; phylum Spirochaetota; class Spirochaetia; order Treponematales; family UBA12059; genus SZUA-370. The sequence goes on from CAZNCK010000107.1 coordinate 11,128, forward strand.
GGTCGCTACCTACACCGCCAAGCCTTCCGGCCCGATACCCAGAATGGGGACCGCCATCATTACCATAGCGTACCCGTGGGTAAGAGGCGAGGCGTATGATATCGTGCTCTTCACGGCCAACGCCATTCCTTTCTCTACTACCATAGGCGCGGCGGCTGAGACCTTACCGGTGAGCGCGATTACCATGCTCAGCTTCACCCTGATTGGACTGTATGTTGGCGTCCTGCCTGTCTTCTTAGGCATATTTTGGCTTCCTGCCTTACGGAAATTGGGACCGAATGCCTTCACCTGGCTTATGGCGCTCACGATCGGTCTACTCATTTTCCTTGGCATCGATGCGGTAGCGGAAGCCTTTGAAAAACAGGGAGGCCTAGGTAGCCCATTTCAAGGCCCTGGACTCATCGGTATAGGCGGCATTGGCGCATTCATGCTTCTGGATGCCTTGTCAAAGCGGCGCTCGCTGGCCAAGGATGATGAGGCAAGTACCAATGAACGAATAGCCCTTCGGATTTCAATGGGTATAGGACTACATAACCTGGGCGAAGGGCTAGCCATAGGCTCGGCTTTCATGCTTGGAGAGGCGAACCTCGGCATGTTCTTCGTAATAGGATTCATACTCCAGAACATCACCGAGGGCTTGGGAATAATAGCTCCGTTGGTAAAGCAGAAGCCCTCAGTCAAGTACTTAGCTGGACTTGGCTTGCTTGGCGGCGGTCCCGCCATTGTTGGAACGTGGTTAGGAGGCTTAGTCGCGATACCGGCGATGTCGGTCTTCTTCTTAGCCTTAGGAGCCGGCGCGGTCCTTGAGGTTGCCTTCGAGATAGGAAAATTCATCGCCAAGAAATCGAGTGCGCTGCCCTTTACTATCTTTAGCGGCGTGCTCTCCGGAATGGCTTTGCTCTACGTGACGGGCATCTTGATAAAGTAGAAATAGGTGCCGCTGTTGGTTTTTATAAAGGGAGACAGAGTTACTTTAGTTTCCAGATGCCAGGTCTAAATCCTTGGCTTTTAGGCGAACAGCTTCAGTAGCCGTTTTTTGGAGGTGGCGGGAGTCGCCTTCCGGTCGCGCGCATCGTGCGTGCTCCCTTCAGGCCGCCTGCGGCGCTTTCGGCGCATCCATGCGCCAAACGCTCGCCAGCTCGCGACGCGCCTCCGGTTCGACTCCCGCCACCTCCTCCTTAAAAAAGAGACCCTCGCCCGAAGGGAGGCCGCTGAAAAAGGCTACGTTGTTGTCCGTCGACAACGCGTAGCCTTT
>CAZNCK010000108.1:0-3724 GCA_964571545.1 uncultured Treponemataceae bacterium
CGTAACCGACTACATATTCCAGGCGCTCAAGGCCAACGCCCTGTACGAAGGCCGCTACCTCCTAGGCACCTCGCTGGCCCGTCCGGTCATAGCCAAGCACCAGGTGCGCATAGCCCGCCAGGAAGGTGCCCAGTACGTATCCCATGGAGCTACCGGCAAGGGCAACGACCAGGTCCGCTTCGAACTGACCTACGCCGCCCTCGGCCCGATGCTCAAGGTTATCTCGCCATGGAAGGATCCCGAGTTCTTGGCCCAGTTCAAGGGCCGCACCGACATGCTCAAGTACGCCGAAGAGCAGGGCATTCCAGTATCGGCCACCATCAAGAAGCCTTATAGCGAGGACGAGAACCTCATGCACATAAGCCACGAGGCCGGCATCCTGGAGGATCCAGCCAGGGCTGCCACCGAAGATATCTATTCCCGCACCAATTCTCCGAAGAATGCACCTGATGCGGAGACGCTGGTGGACATAGAGTTCAAGGACGGCCTGCCGGTTTCAGTTAAAAACCTCAGCGACGGCAAGAACTTCACGGGCAACCTGGCCATGTTCCTGTACCTGAACGAGCTGGGCCGCATCAACGGCATAGGCCGCATGGACATGGTGGAGAACCGCTTCGTCGGTATCAAGTCGCGCGGCATCTACGAGAGCCCCGGCGCGACCATACTGTGGGCCGCCCATCGCGACATCGAGGGCATAGCCATGGACAAGGAAGTGATGCACCTCAAGCTGACGCTGGAACCCAAGTTCTCGGAATATTTGTACAACGGGTTCTGGTTCGCGCCCGAGATGGACTTTCTCATGGCCGCCTTCAACCAGTCCCAGGAGGCCATCGACGGCACGGTAACGCTGTCGCTCTACAAGGGCAATGTGCTGGCCATAGCCCGCACGTCACCGACTTCGCTGTACAACCAGGAGCTGGGCAGCATGGACGTGGAGGGCGGTTTTGACCAGACCGATTCCCGTGGTTTTATCAAGCTGAACGCCATACGCCTCAAGGCGCACAATGTCATCTTGGACAAGAAGCACATCGGATTGTTCCACGTCATCCAGCCCGTGGCCGAATAAGGGTTAGTTTCTCGAACCTTGTTGCCGCAGCTTTTTGCGACAACAAGGTTCGAGGAACTAGCTACGTTTTGCTGGAATTGGCAGTCCGAGGAACCTGAGCACATCGGTGGCCGAGTAGTCGGTTCCGAAGCGCCCGATGAGCAATCTGAGCGACTCCAGGTGCTTGCCGACGGTGAGTAGCGGTTGCTCGAGCTTGCCGCCCGCGTAGCTCATGCCCAGGCCGATATTGGCTAGTAGCGCATTGCAGAGGCAGCGCGCCTCGGCGGCCAGTTCGGCGGCTCCGCCCTTCTTTGCGAAGGCCGCAATGGGCTCGGCCGGGCAACGGTAGCCTGTTTTGCCTTCAGCGGTCTTGAAAAGCTCCCGCAGAAGGCCCATGTTGCAGCCCCGCGTCCGCTTCTCGAATACGGCCTTCTCGGACAGCGTGCCATCCATAAGCGCTATCTTAAACGGATAGCCGGTTGGCGAGGCGGAGGGGTGTGTAAAGACCAGCGCCTTTCCGGCTTCCACGGCCTGCAAGAAGCGCTTTTTCAGTTCGGGGAGCAGCCCGGATTCCCGGCAGAACGCGAACAGCGTGCCCACCTGTATGCCCGCCGCCCCATCGGCCTTCGATGCCGCGAGCGACTCAGGCATGCCGTACGATCCGCCCAGCCAGAACGGCAAGCCGAGTCCGACCATCTTTGCGTAGTCGACAGAGTCCTTGGGGCCGTAGATCGGTTCGCCGAATTCGTCCAGTTGGAGGACGCCCCGGGGCGGCGCGTTGTGGCCGCCGGCGCTGTGATTCTCCACGACTATGCCGTCCACCCTGCCCGTGGCCCGCGTAGCCATGGTGGCCGCGAGTATGTACGACGAGACGATGGCCAGAAAAAAGGGACGCTTGAGCGTCGCCGGCGGCGATTCCAGGATTGCGGCCGGGTCGAAGCGGGCAATGTAATGTTCGTCCTTGGCCGCGCCTTCTACATGTATCCGGATTTCCCCGGATTCGCCGCGGGCGTAGCGGTCCAGGAGTCCTGGTATTTCAAGCGGTATGCCGGCACCCATCATAACGTAGTCAACGCCGGCCAGCATGGCGCCGTAGATGGCCGAGGGATTGGGCAGCTGCACCTTCTCCAGGAAGTTGATGCCCACGACGCCTGTGTGGCCTTCGCGCGCCAGGTGGACCTCGACGAAATTGGCCGCCACGGTCAGTTCGTCGAGAGCCGCATCGCTGGATCCATCAGCTTCGAGTTGCCGCATGGGCAGCGGCCTGAAATCGTGGGTGTCGGCGGTGCCGTCGGCTCGGTACCAGGCCGCGAGCACTCGGCCGGCCACCTGCTGGTCGGGAAAGGCCGAAAGGCCGCGCCGCATGTGGCCGCCCTGGTCGCCCTGTTGCAATCGCCTGGCCACGACCGAATCAAGCGCCGTGCCTGACACGACGCCTATCGCTCCCTGGACGGATACCGCTCGAGCCAGCCTCCAGTCGGAGACGCCGACGCCCATGCCGCCTTGAATTATACCAGGATGTTCCATATGATTTCCTTAGTGACACAATATGTCAGAGTGTCAAGGTTATGATAGACCTTTAACACCTGTTGGTCAATGAGACATGAAAAAGCGCTGAAGGTTGCAGGCGACCTATGACCCCTTCTTTGCCTCGTCCCAGTAGGCATCCATCATTTCGAGTTTGCGGTGCTCCATCTTCTCGCCGGCGGCCGCCATTCGCTTCTCCACGTGCCTGAAGCGCAAGCTGAATTTCTCTAGAGCGCGGTGCATGGCTATGGCGGGGTCGACGCGGTGCTTGCGCGCCACGTTGATCACGGAGAACAGAATGTCGCCGATTTCGTCTTCAAGCATGGCGCGCTCCGCGGAGTCGTCTCCGCCGAGCGCGGCCTTGGCCTCGATGGCGGCGCAGGCTTCGCGTGACTCGCGCAGCTCTTCTTCCAGTTTATCCCAGGGACCCTGGTGGTCCGGCCAGTCGAAGCCGACCTTGGCGGCCGCCTTTTGCAGCTTGTAGGCGCGCTCCATCGGAGGCAGGGCCTTGGACACCGAATCCAGCACCGAGTCCTTCTTGCGCCGCCCCTCGACGTTTTCCTTGATGTCGTTCCACTGCTTGAGCACCGCGTCCGATGTGCTGGCCTTGGAGTCGCCGAAGACGTGCGGGTGGCGGCGCACCAGTTTCTCCGACGTCGTATCCAGGGCGTCCGCGATGCTGAAGGCTCCCTGTTCCTCGTAGATGATCGCCATCATGATCGCGACGAGCATGACGTCGCCTATTTCTTCTTTTATATGGTCTATTCCGCCCTCGTTGATGGCCTCGACGCATTCGTAAGCTTCCTCGATGAGGTTGCCGCGAATGCTCTGCGGAGTCTGTTCGCGGTCCCACGGGCAACCGTCCGGGGCGCGCAGTCGAACGAAGATATCGTAGAGTCGGCCGAAGGCCTCTTTGGGGTCTGAATCGTGTTTCATGCAGGCATTGTGCCGTGCATGAGGTGCTTGCGCAAGAGCAGGAAAATTTCTATGAATAAACATGAGTAATTAGTGGATATACTGCGAGCAATTCGTATATAACGCGAATAAACGCGGAATACCGCTTGGAATAACCGATTGACACATTAGCAAAAATGCCGCATTGTGCGCTACATTCTACAGGGTACGGAGGGCAAAGGAAAACACGGTGAAAGG
>CAZNCK010000108.1:3734-8554 GCA_964571545.1 uncultured Treponemataceae bacterium
TCCGGGGCGCGTAGTTTGACGATTATATCGTGCAGGCGGCCGAATGCGGCGGCGGCGGAATCATGCTTTTCCATGCGCGCATTGTGCCGTTTGGGCCACGATTGCGCAAGGCCATTTGCCGATTGACACGGAGGGCGATTTGCCCCATTGTGCGATCAATCGGAAACATCATGGATACACGGAGGGGATAAGGAAAAGCAGGTGAAAGGGAGCGACGTCGTCATCGAGCACGTACGCAAGTCGTTCGGCGATTTCAAGGCGCTGGACGATGTGAGCATTGGAATCAGGAAGGGCGAGTTCTTTTCGCTCTTGGGTCCATCTGGTTGCGGCAAGACCACCTTGCTGCGTATCATCGCGGGTTTTGAGAGTCCCGAGAGCGGCGCGGTACTCCTCGACGGCCGCGACGTCCTGCCCCTGCCGCCCGACGGTCGGCATGTGAACACGGTTTTCCAGAACTACGCCCTATTTCCGCACCTGTCGGTGTTCGAGAACGTGGCCTTCTCAATGCGCCTCAAGCAGGCTTCTGAGTCGGCTATCAAGGCCAAGGTCGACGATTACCTCAACTTGGTCGAGCTACAGGCGCACGCGCACAAGAAGCCCTCGCAGTTGTCCGGCGGCCAGAAGCAGCGCGTCGCCATAGCCCGCGCGCTCATCAACGAACCCTCGGTCGAGCTCGACTCCATACACGATAAGATAGGCATCACCTTCATCTATGTGACGCACGACCAGCAGGAAGCCCTGTCCGTGTCCGACCGCATCGCGGTGATGAACGAGGGTAAGGTGCTGCAGATCGGCACGCCCCAGGAAATCTACGAGGCGCCCGCCACCGATTTCGTGGCCAAGTTCATAGGCGAGACAAATCTGGACGAGGCTGATGTGGTGTCGGTGGACGGCCAGATGGTGGAACTGAACGCGGAAGGCTTAGGAATCATCAAGGTGACCGCCAATGACCCGCCGCCCGTCGGTTCCCGCGTTAGCTGGACCATCCGCCCCGAGAAGATCCGCATAGCCATGGAAGAACCCCGTTCGGCGCGGAACGGCATCAATGCCGTGTTCGGCACGGTCGACGAACCCATCTATTCGGGCTTCCAGAGCAAGTTCTACGTGCGCACACCCTCGGGCAAGGTGCTCAAGGTGATAAAACAGCACGCGGACTGGTCAGACGAAGGCCCCGAAATAGCCTGGAAGGATTCCGTCTGGCTGTCTTTCAGCGCGGAGGACGCGTACCTAGTAGAGGTCAAGCGATGAAGCGCGTCCCCGGGGGACCCGGCGCCATCTATGCCGCCCCCTCGCTTTTCTGGCTGTCAGTGTTCTTCCTCGCGCCGCTCGCGATCATCGTGGCGTACAGCTTCCTCACGCCAGGTGCCCGCGGCGGCATAGAGTGGACGCCCACGCTGGACGCCTACCGCGCCATAGCCAACCCCACCTTCCTCAAGGTCACCTTCAACACGATACTCGTGGCCATAGGCGCTACCGCCGTGACGATGCTCATAGCCATACCCTGCGGCTACTACATGGCGCGGAGCAAGAACCAGACCCTGCTCCTGATGCTCGTGATGATTCCCTTCTGGACCAATTTCCTCATCCGCATCTACGCGTGGATAGCGATCCTGGGCAACGAAGGCTTCCTGAACGATATCCTCCTGGCTACGGGACTCGTGGACGAGAGCGTCCGCTTCCTGTACAACCGCGGCGCGGTGATGCTCGTGCTCGTGTACACCTACCTGCCGTACGCCATACTGCCGCTCTACTCAACGATAGACAAGTTCGACTTTTCACTGCTGGAGGCGGCCCGGGACCTGGGAGCCAGCAAGCTGGGCGCGGTGATGAAGGTGCTCATGCCCAACATCAAGGGCGGCATCCTGACGGCCTTCCTGTTCACCTTCATACCGATCTTCGGCGCCTATGCCGTGCCTCTGCTGGTCGGCGGCACCGAATCGTACATGTTGGGCAACCTGATTGCCGACGAGCTGACCAAGAGCCGCGACTGGCCGCTCGCCTCCGCCATCTCTCTCGTCATAACGCTGGTGACGACGCTGGGCGTGCTGCTCCTGCTGCGCGCCAACGGCGCCAACGTGCTCGGCGGCTCAGGCAAGGAAGAGCAGGTCGTGCCCGAGCCCGCACGGCCGACTTCCGCATTCGGGGCAGCGCGATGAGGAAGCGTTCGAGCTTCTCCAAGGGCGTCTTCATCGGTACCATCATATTTCTCAGCCTGCCGTTGTTCGTTCTGGTGCTGTACTCGTTCAACGAGTCAAAATCGGGATCGTGGACCGGATTCTCGGTACGCTGGTACGTCAAGCTGTTCACCGATTCGCCGCAGTTGTGGCGCGCCTTCGGCAACAGCGCCATAGTCGCGCTGAGTTCGGCCCTGGTCGCGACGGTGATAGGCACGCTCGGCGCCGTAGCGGTCAACTGGTACAAGTTCCGCCTGCGCGCCTACCTGCGGACCATCACCTTCCTGCCGATGATACTGCCGGAGATAATCATAGGCGTGTCGCTGTTGATATTCTTCGCCGGCATTGGCCTTCGCTTAAGCCTGTTCACGGTGTTCGTGGCGCACGTCTCGTTCAACCTGCCGTTCGTGTTCCTCCTCGTGCTCGCTCGTCTCGAAGAATTCGATTTTTCTATAATAGAGGCGGCACGCGACCTGGGCGCCAGCGAGACCCAGACCCTGCTCAAGGTAATACTACCCATATCGATGCCCGGCATCATCTCTGGCTTTCTGACGGCGGTGACTCTGTCCCTCGAGGATTTTGTCATCACGTTTTTCGTAACCGGACCCGGCGCCACGACGCTGCCGCTGTACGTGTATTCGGCCATACGCTTCGGCGTGTCGCCCGTGATAAACGCCCTGTCGGTCGTCATGATCCTGGGCACCGTTGTCCTGACCTGGTCGACAAGGAACTTCCTCAAGTACATCGCGGCTAAATGACGCCGCGCCGGCTGGATCCCACCGGGATTCCTCCACAAGGAGCAATGCTATCATGAAGAAGAGCATGTTTTTCGCGGCCGTAGCCGCCATCGTCATCGGCCTGTTGTCGTCATGCGGCGGCAAGGACGAGAAACTGTACCTGTTCAACTGGATCTACTACATACCGGACGACGTTATTGAGGACTTCACCAAGGAGACGGGCATCAAGGTGATAGTCGACTCCTACGCGTCCAATGAGGAGATGTACAACAAGATCGTGGCGGGCGGTTCCGGTTACGACCTCGTCGTACCCTCGGGCGACTACGTGTCCATCATGATAGCCGAGGGGCTCGTCGAGCCGATCAACAAGGCACTGCTGGCCAACTTCGGCAACCTGGACCCGGCCGCCATAGCGCGCATCGGATTCGACGTGGGCAACACCCACAGCGTGCCGTACATGATGGGCGCCGCCGGCGTCTCGGTGAACACCACCAAGGTTACGGGCTACGAACACAGCTGGAACATCTTCGAAAAGTCAGACATAGCCGGCCGCATGACCATGCTGGACGACATGCGCGAAGTGCTCGGCGCAGCGCTCAAGTACCTGGGCTATTCGGTCAATGACCCCAATCCGGCCCACCTCGAGGAAGCGCGGCTCGTCGTGGAGCGCTGGAAGCCCAACTTGGTCAAGTTCGACGCCGAGGCGTTTGCCAAGAGCTTCGCCTCCGGCGAGTTCTGGGTGGTGCAGGGCTATGCAGAGAACGTGTTCCTCGAATATCCCGAGGAGAAGCGCGGTGATGTGGACTTCTTCTTTCCCAAGGAAGGCACGCCCATGTATATGGACAGCTTCTGCATACTCAAGGGCTCCAAGAATTCCGAGCAGGCGTACAAGTTCATAGACTACATACTCAGGGCGGACATCGCCGCGCGCATAGCAGATTACCTGATGATACCGTCGCCCAACGTGCCGGCCCGCGCTCTCATGAAGGTAGAGCCCAACTACCAGTTTGCCGACCTCGCCAACAGCGAGTTCAAGGAAGACCTGGGCCAGGAAACGCTCAAGCTGTACAACGACATCTGGCGCCGCATCCGCGTCGGCAACTGATATAGCTTTTTAGAGGAAGAATTTAGCACAGAGCCAAACAGGTAGGACGAACAAAGAGTATAAGAGTAAAAGAAGCAGGAAAGAGAAGATGAGGTAAGAAGGCAAGAATAGACAAAGAGAACGAAGAGGATAAGAGGAAGGAAAGAGTAAATCGATGAGAGTAAATTAAGGAAAAGAGTTCACGACTCCTTCCTTTCTCTTTTTACCCTATTCTTTACCTGTTTTTCCTTTTCCTCATCTTCTCTGTGCCCAAAACTTCTGCTCTTCTCTTTCTTGCCTCTTATTCTCTGCCCCTCTTTGTTCAAATTTCCTATTTTTTCTTAATCCACGGTAATGGATTTGCTGACGTTCTTGGGGGTGTCGGGGTGGACGCCGTGGTCGATGACGCCTAGCTTGTCCAGGTATTCCATCTTGAGCACCGACATCCTGAAGGCCAGGTACTGCAGGGCCACGGTAGCCGAGAACACGAACAGGAAGCGGTCGCCCGAGGCCGGCAGTTCCACGTAGGCTGACTGGTAGTCGTTCTTGCCGTAGGGCACGCCCCTGACCGCCAGATCCAGATCCGGGTGTTTTTCAGCGAACAGCATGATGTCCGCGCCGCGTATCTTGTGCGTGTGTATCTGGCTAATCGTGATGCGCGCGTCCCGCACGTCCGGCGGACAGACGAACACCAGCGGATAGTACGTGAACAGGCTCTCCATGATGGCCGGATTTGCCGCGAGCAACTCCGCCGCCGTAGCAGGCGCGTTGCCCGCGCGCGCGGCCGCCAGCGCCGCGTCTATCGCCTTCTCCACCTCGGGCACC
>CAZNCK010000108.1:8564-9945 GCA_964571545.1 uncultured Treponemataceae bacterium
ATTGGGGCCGTGCTTGAACTCGGCCGCGTCGTAGCCCTCGGCATGGTTCAGCACCACCTCGCGCACCTTGAGCGCAGACTCGCGCGCCAGCCCGAACAGGCCCGTGCCCAGCATGTGTATTGAAGGTTTGAGATACAGGCTGCGGGCCACCTTCTCGATGGCCGGTGGAGACAGGCGTAGCGTGTCGGATATCAGGCCCTTGGCCTTGGTCACCGCTGCCCTGACGACAGCCTCCGGCTGGGCATAGGACGCCGCAAGTATGTACAGGATCACCAGCTGGTTGATGAACGACTTGGTCGCCGCCACCGCTATCTCCGGCCCGCAGAGTATCGGCAGGTAGAAGTCAGAGAGCTCCTGCGGTATGCGGCTGTTCTCGTTGTTGACGAGCGACACGCGCTTGACCAGCGGCCGGCTCTCAGCCACGTCCTTGAGTATGTCCACCAGGTCCTTGGTCTCGCCGGACTGCGACACGGCCAGTATCAGGTCGGCGTCGGAGAGGCCGTCCATGTAGGCGCTGCGGAACTGCCCGGGGTTGCAGGGGTACACCGGAACCTGCGCAAGCCCGCTCCAGAAATACGCCGCCGTCAGCGAGGCGTGGTACGAGGTGCCAGACGCGACGATGAACACGGTGCCGCCTGCCTTGCGCGTCTCACGTATCCTGTCCGCGAGCTCGCGTGCGTAGCGCGTGACGGCGCGGCGCTTGCGCCAGATAAGAGCCAGGTCGAGCAGGGCCAGGTCGAAGGAGCGGGCCGGCCGGGCGCGCGCGATGTCCGCCAGCAGCACCGCCTCGTCGGAACGGAATGCGCTGCGGCCCGCCGCCGGCGCGCGGGCCGCCTTGTCGGCGTCGACGCGGGCGGCGAGGTTCCTCCAGTCCGGCGAGCCGACCAGCTCGTCGAAGGCCGCCCCCAGCGTTTGCTCGTCGCGGCAGGACGACAGCGCGCAGGCCTTGTCCAAAAGTTCCTTGGCGACCGCGCGCGAGTCTTCGAGCAGGGTCGCCAGCGCGGCGTCGGCCGCGTCGTTGAAGTAGTACCGCGCGATGGCGTCGATATTTTCAGGAGCGGAGAATATCTCCTGCTCCATGTAGTACTTGTAGCGTGGGTCAAGGCCCGTGTCGCGCACGTTGAGCTTGGAGCGCTTGAGCCTGGGCTCGGAGAAACGCGTCTCGCCGTGCAGCGTGAACACCAGGTAGCGGTCGTTGGTGTACCAGACGCCCTCGCCCTCGGCCAGCGGAATCAGCATCGGCGTCTTGGCGATGACGGAGGTCAGGTCGCTGGAGACTACGACGAAGCCGCCGTCGGAGTCGTTGCCCATGCCGGCGTACAGCGACGAGCCCGACTTTATGGCGAACACGCCCGGTACCTGCGGGTCGGCTATGGCGGCC
>CAZNCK010000108.1:9955-12359 GCA_964571545.1 uncultured Treponemataceae bacterium
CTATGATCAGCAGCACCTCATCGGCTACGGGAGCCGCTAGGCCGGATGCCTCGTAGGCCCGCCGCATTTCGCCCAGTGCCTGCCTGGGTGCGGTTTTGTTGGCCGCGTAATGATCCTCGATCAGGTGCACGATGATCTCGCCGTCGTTGTCGGATACCACCTTGTGGCCGCGGGCGGTCAGGCTGGTCTTTAGGGAGTCGGTGTTGGATATGTTGCCGTTGTGCGCGCCTACCATCTCCACCTTGCAGCGTACGTGGTGAGGCTGGCTGTTGGCGTCGCTGACCGCGCCGTAGGTAGCCCAGCGTACCTGCCCGATGAAGCGCTGACCCTTGTACGAGGGTATCTTCAGCTCTACGGTCACCTTGCTGGGCGCTCCGACCTTCTTGACCAGCACGATGTTCCGGTCCTTGTCTATGAACGAGGCTCCTGTCGAGTCGTAGCCGCGGTATTCCAGTCGCTTGAGCAGTTCAGCCGCCTCGCGGCCCATATTCTGTGTCTCGTCCTTGTAGACCAAAGAGACGATTCCGCACATCCGTTGTTCCCCCTTTTTTCGCCGGGGGGACAGAGCTCCCCGCCGCCGCTTGTACTATACCAGCCCTATGGCAGCACGATAAGTCGTGGATCCTGTATGAATGTTTCAATAATTAAAACTAAAGGTCGACTACTGAGTTGTTTGTATCGACGCCACTTAGGGATTATACTGGTCGCCATGAACAGACTCGGAACAATGCTCTCACGAAAAGCGGTCGTGGGCCTGGCCGCCGTCCTGCTTGTGGCCTTCGGCGCCTTCGGGTTTCCGCCCATGGTGGCGCTGTTGGACGCCAGCACCCCCGAAGGCGGTGAATTCGACACTGAATTGTTCTATACGCCAGCGCAGGCGATTGAAAAGGCTTCGCTGTTCAGCCCGGCCGGGCGCGCGGGGAGCATCCGTGCACACTGGAGCTGGGATCTAGCCTTCCCGCTGGCGTACGGATTCTTCTGCGCCGCGGCGTGGGCCTTCGGGCTCAGGCTGCTCGCCGGAACGGGGCGCCAGCCGCGCTACCTGTTTCTCCTCGTCCCGCTCGCCGGCTCCTTTTTCGATGTCTTTGAGAACGCGGCCGTCTCTGTGCTGCTGGCCGCTGATCCAGCCGGACCGGTTTTGCGTGCAGCCGCGGTTGCGGCCGCCATAGCGGCCAGCGACGGCACCGCGCTCAAGTGGCTGTTCGTAGTGCCGGCGTTCTCAGGCGCCATCGTGTTGCCCGTAGCCGGCCTGACGGCCGCGTTTGTGCTCCGTCGCTCCGCCAACCGGCCGGCCTGAGTTCGGCGCCGGTTCAGAGAAGAATTAATTTACCATTGCGTTGCGGCTATACAATGCATATTATGGAGAAATGTTAGTTTCGAGCGCAGGGATTTTCCTTGACCTCCTCCTGAATCTGACCCTCCTTGTCGCCCTGAGCATACTCTCTGGTTTTATAGAGAAGCGCCTGCCCAGGACTAGACCATTCGGCGTGCTCATGCAGGGCGCGCTCTTTGGCCTGACCGCCGTGTTCGGTATGTTGCGACCGATGGTTCTGGGACCGGGACTCATTTTCGACGGCCGTTCCGTCATGATAAGCCTCTGCGCGCTGTTCTTTGGCCCGACTGCCGTGGCTGTCGCGGCCTTTCCCGTCATCGCTTACCGCGTGTCGCTCGGTGGCCCCGGCATGGTGATGGGCGTGCTCACCGTCGTAAGTTCGAGCGCCATCGGCCTCGCTACCCGCTACCGGTTCAAGCCTGTAGAGCGGCCGCCGACGGGTCTGCAACTCTACTGCTTTGGCCTCATCGTCCATATAGCGATGCTACTCGGAGCGTTCACCATTCCCGATGCCGGCGGCCTAGACGCCCTGCGTCGTATCGGCCTGCCGGTGATCATTCTCTATCCGCTGGCGACAGTACTCGCCGGCAAGATTCTCTCTGATCAGGTCTCGGCCATCCGCAACCTCAAGGCTTTGCGCGACAGCGAGGAGCGCTTCAAGTTGAGCATGGAGGCTACGAGCGACGGACTCTGGGACCTGGATGTAGCCTCCGACCGCGCATACTACAATCCCGCCTATTATCACATACTCGGTTACAAACCGGACGAGTTCGAGGCCGCGGGCCAGACCTGGCGCCGGCTTGTGCATCCCGACGATTATGGCCGCGCGCTCGCGGCCGACCGCGACTGCATAGAGGGCCGGCAGGACTTCATCGAGACCGAATACCGCATGAAGGCCAAGAACGGCGACTGGCGCTGGATCTACGCGCGCGGCAAGTGCATATCCCGCGGAAAAGACGGCCGGGCCCTGCGCCTGGTCGGCACGCACCTGGACATAACCGACCGCAAGGTCGCCGAAGAGCGACTCAGGCGTAGCCTTGCGGAGAAGGAAGTGCTGCTGCGCGAAGTGCA
>CAZNCK010000109.1:0-3695 GCA_964571545.1 uncultured Treponemataceae bacterium
CTTTGGCCTCGAGCAAAATTTCGCGCTTCTGCGCCTCGGCCTGTTTTACCGCTTCCTGCGTTATACGCGCCGCCTTCTGCTCGGCGGCCGTAAGTTGAAATCTGGCGTACAGCCAGCGGATCATCCATCCCAAGAAAATACCGGCAAGAGGAAGGGCTATGTACAATATAGCCATCATTTCCTCCTGTATTGATAGAATATCAGCATCATTATAGTGAACGACAGGGCTTTGTCAAGAAAACATGATAGCCACACCCCGGCTTGTAGAAAAAAAGTGACGTTGACGGCTGGCCGGTCACGCATTATAGTCGGCATGGATCGTCATGCATCACTGGTTCAGCATGGCGATCATCGGCCCGCCTTCGCGGACCGCATTATACCCGGCTCTCGGGCCGATGCACGGAGACTCGTACCATGTCTAAGAAAATCTATGTTGGCAACATGAATTACGCGACGACGGAGGACAGCCTCCGCGAGTTGTTCGGGCAGTTCGGCGGCGTTAGCTCGGTGGCCGTCATCATGGATCGCGCGACTGGCCGGGCCAAGGGCTTTGGTTTCGTAGAGATGGAGAGCGACCAGTCAGCCCAGGCAGCCATCCAGAAGCTCGACGGCCAGGAATACGAAGGCCGCAAGCTCCGCGTCAATGAAGCGCAGGAAAAACCCCGCGACCAGGAAGCCCGCCGCTACTAAAGTATGACCTCGGGAAAGGGCTCCAACCCGAGCGACGACGCTACCAAAAGGAAGCGCTCGGGTATAGGCGCCCTGAACGTAGACTGCTCGTCAGCGCCGGGCAACTTGATCCGCAATTCCAGCGCGTGCAGCATCAGGGTCGCCTCCGGGAATCGCCTGTCGTTCTCGCCGTAGACGGGGTCGCCCAGTATGGGGCAACCCAAAGCCTTGCAGTGCACGCGCAGTTGATGCGTCCTGCCGGTGCGCAAGCCCAAGGCAAGTACGGCATACCCCCCAGCCTGGGCCACGATGCGCCACTCGGTGAGAGCCCGCTTGCCGACCCCCTCGGCTGATGGCGCAAAACGCTTGCGTTCACGCGGATCACGGGCCAACCATCCGTCCAAGCGGCCTGAAACGGCCTTGGGAGCGCGGCGCACTATGGCCAGGTAAGTCTTGACCGTTGTCCTGCCGCGGAACTGTGAGGCCAGGAATTCCTGCGCGGCGACGGTTTTACCCGCGATGATGACGCCTGAAGTGTCCTTGTCGAGCCTGTGGACTATGCCCGCCCGCGGAGGCGCGCCGCAGCCCTCACCGGAACCGCCGGCAAGCGCGGCAAAACGACCGAGCAGCGCGTTGGCGAGGGTGCCGCTCCAGTTGCCGTGGGCCGGATGTACTACCATGCCCTGCGGCTTATCGACCACGATAGTCGATTCGTCTTCGAACAATACCGACAGGGGTATATGCTCCGGCGCCGAGGCCGAGGAACGATCCTGTTCGTCGCGTAGCACTATGCGGTACTGATCGCCGGCCTTGAGCAAGCGCGATGGTTTTACTTCGCGCCCGTTGACCGTAGCCGACTCGAATCGAGCCTTGAACTGGCTACGGCTGACCGCCTTGAGTTCATCGGCTACATAGCGGTCCAGCCTTTCGGCCCCGCTTTCTCCTACCGAGCCTTCCAGTATCGCCATCGACGGTTCCTCCGCGTCGCTACTTTACCCCTGGGCCGTAGCGATCTATACTCAACCGCGACGAGTATACCGTAAACGAGCCCGTTTTAGGGAGAAGCCAAGACTATGTGGGAACAGTACGAGGTGCCGAGAAGCGAAGGAACGCGGATTCACCGCATCGGCTCTATGCTCATCTGCGTAGCCGTGGAGATGGCCGGCGAAGGGGATCTTTTGTCGGCCATGCCGATGTACGATGCCGCTCTTTCCTTGAAAAAAACGACCAGAAAAAACGTTGTATCCTCGGTGACGCTACCGCCGCTCGATGATCCCGTGTGGTATAAGTTTTTCATAGACTCCTCAAAACACTACGAGTTATTGCCGGGCTATCCGCAGATACCCGTGTGCGTAAGGCTCAAGGAAGCCTTCTCCCTGCCTCCGGGAGCCGACCTCAAAGGCTGGATTTTCTCCCGGATCGAGGCCCGCATCCTGGTTTCTGGCGTCGAGCTTGTCTCGTTTCCGCTGGCAAAACCTCATAAAACCCTGTACGGCACGCCGGAAACCGGCGTCATCTGCAGGTACGACGAGGCGCAGTTCCTCACCTCCAGCGAACCCATGTTCGAATCGATGCTTACCGATCCGGGCCTCGTGGCTCATCCCGTCAGGCTCAGAAATACCTCGTCGACGGCGGTTCGGGTAACCGAGCTATGCATCTACGGCGAACAACTGTCAATCTTCTGGACCGGCGCAAGAATGCAAAGCGAACGGTTGTCGTTCGTGTTTGGATCTTCGGGCGTCAGGATGAGCCTGGACGGGCAAGGTTCGCTTTCACCTGACTGGACGACCATCGCCAAGCCCAGAGTGTCAGGCGAAGAACGCTTCATAGAACGCTCGTTCGAGTTGTTCAAGGCGATGACGAGGCTATGAGCATGACTGAAACCGTAACTGCCGCGCCGGAAGCGGTAGCGAAGAGCCAGTGGATACTGGACCTCATACCGGCTGAATCGCCGCTCGGACGCATATTCACGATAGACACGGCACTTAAACTGACCCGCGTCGGGATTTCCATCGTGCTGGGCCTGCTGTTCGTCGGCCTGATCATGACGGTGCTCAAGCGAATCACCCGCAAGCGCCTGAATGCCCGCTCCGGTAGCCTCGTCGTCAAGCTGGCGCAATACCTGGGCTTCGCGCTGATAGCCATTAACACCCTCGAGGCGGCCGAGATAGACCTGTCGGCGTTGCTCGGCGCCGCGGGAATAGCGGGAGTAGCGCTCGGCTTCGCGGCCCAGACTTCCGTGTCGAATTTCATAAGCGGCTTCTTCCTTATGTCGGAGAAGACCTTTACCGTCGGCGACGTCGTTACGGTAGACACGACGACCGGCGTCGTCTACTCGATCGATGCCCTGTCGGTAAAACTGCGGACCTTCGACAACCAGCTGGTCCGCATTCCCAACGAAACGCTCATCAAGACAAATGTGACTAACGTCACGCGCTTCGAAACCCGGCGTCTCAACGTCAAGATCACTATCACCCACGCTACTGATATTGAAAAAGCCAGGGTTCTGCTCTTTGAGGCCGCTGAGGCTACCGAAATAGTGCTCAGGCAACCTGAGCCGCTGTTCATGATACAGGGCATAGGCAAGGACGGCGTGGACCTGCTGTTCGGCGTGTGGCTTACAAACGACGACTGGGTATCTGGCAACAATGACATTTACGCCGGAATACAGAAGCGTTTTAGGGCCGCGGGTATAGAGTTTGCCCATGCGACAATGACAGTCTACGAGAAAAAAGCACGGGAGCCAAGCGTTGCTGGTCGCAGCTCATAGCAATTTCCGTTTGACTCGGCGGCCTGGATACCGTATCGTTATACCGTTATAATAAAGGAGATTCTATGAGCCATGAAAACGCTCTTTCCAGGGTAAGCTTATTCGCAAACCTCGAACCCAAGTACATCAAGGGCATTGCCCAGATTAGCACCGAACGCGATTTCGCGGCGGGCGACCAGCTGATGAGGCAGGGAGAAGACGGCATAGGTCTCTTCATTATCCTGTCAGGCAAGGTCAAAATCGAAAAGACCGACAC
>CAZNCK010000109.1:3713-6062 GCA_964571545.1 uncultured Treponemataceae bacterium
GGTGGAATTAGCCTCGAACGGCCCGGGCGACATCATGGGCGAACTGGCGGTGCTGGACGGCGCCAAGCGGACCGCGACGGTCACGGCCACCGAGCCGACAAAGTGCCTCGTGCTGGCCGCGTGGGAATTCACATCGTTCATGAAGGTGCACCCCGATGTGGCCATCCAGATCCTGCCCATCGTGGTAACCCGCTTCCGCGAAACCAACGACGCGCTGATAGGCGTCTCCGGCATCCGGGCCTGATACGCAGAACAAACAGGATAATTTCGCACAGAGCCGCAGAGTGCGGCGCTATGAGTCTGGCGCCGCACTCTGCGGCTCTGTGCGAAACTCCCTATCCTGGTTTTCTTGAGGCTCTGGGCTTCAAAATTCAGGCCCCCTGCGTGGTACCCAGTCATAGAAGCCCAGGACTAGGTCGACGTCGAGGCATGAGGCTCCGCCTTCCACGACAAGGTCGGCTGAGGCGAAATCTTCGGGGAAGGGCGAACCGGGCTCGGGGAGCGCGATACAGGCCATGCCGGCGGCCAGCGCGGCGGCCACGCCGTAGCGGGAGTCTTCGAGTACGAGACATTCACTGACTGGTACGGCGCAGCGACGCGCGGCTTCGATGAACACATCGGGAGCCGGTTTGCCCCGCGGCACTTCGGCGGAGGACACGCGAACAGAAAAAAGATCGCCCAGCTTATGTGCTTCGAGCATCAGCCCTATCACCTCGGGCGACGAGCCTGAGGCTATAGCCAGCGTGATACCCAATGAGACAAGTGACCGCGCAAGCGTTACGGCGGCGTCGAAGGGCTTGACCCGGGACGGGGCAAAGCAGGCATACGCCTCATCCTTGAGTCTGACTCGCTCTTCCATAGGAAGCTTATTGATAGGGCTATCAGGAAACATGTCTTCGAGTATGCCCATCATAGCCAGAGAACCGCGGCCGGTGAACGTCATATTCAAGGCCTCGGTATAGTCGATGCCATAGGCTTCAAGGAAGGCTCTGTCGCTTTC
The DNA here is from genome assembly GCA_964571545.1 of uncultured Treponemataceae bacterium. Taxonomy (GTDB): domain Bacteria; phylum Spirochaetota; class Spirochaetia; order Treponematales; family UBA12059; genus SZUA-370. Next base: position 4,714 of record CAZNCK010000109.1, read on the forward strand.
AAAATACGCGGGCTCCGAATCCAGCAGGGTTCCATCCATATCGAAGAGCACCGCGGAGACGCGTCTCCGCGCGGGCGCGAGTCCGTCTTCATTCATCACCAGAAACTCCTTCAGCGTAAGCGGGCGGGCGGCGGCCGTATCTCGTCGGTGGATCGTAGTACTCGACATTCCAGAGGAACAGGCCGCGGGCCGGGGCGGTGGTTCCGGCTCGGTCGCGATCACGGGATTCCAGGATGTCGCGCATCGCGGTGTCAGGCGCTCCCGAGGCTTCAAGCTCGACGAGGGTGCCGACCAGGGATCTCACCATGCGCCACAGGAATGCGTTTGCGGCGACGTCAAAGACAATCGCGTCGCCTTCGGGGTAAAATACCGCGTGGTGCAGGTAGCGGAACCGGTTCTCGCTGGGATCCTTGGCGGCCGCAAAGGTATCGCAGTCTACTTCACCGCGAAGGCAGGAGGCCAGCCGATTAAGCCTGGCTAAGTCCGGGTGCCTGAAGATGCGCCACGCGTAGCGGTCGAGGTGAGGCAACTGGGTCGGCCCCGTGCGTATATAATACTTGTATCGCCTGAGCCGCGCGTCAAAACGGGCATGAAAATCGGGGTGCGCGTCTGTTGCGCGGACTATCCTAACATCAGCCGGCATGAACCGGTTGAGCGCCGGTTCGAAACGGTCTGCGGGAATACGCGCTATATCGGTGACAAAATGGGCCACCTGGCCGGCGGCATGCACGCCGGAATCAGTACGACCGGCGCCGACGATAGGAACCTGATGGCCGTGCATCCTGGCCAGCGCCTTCTCTATTTCTTCCTGCGCGGTGCGCGCGCCTGGCTGCCGTTGCCAGCCGCAAAAGTCGGTGCCGTCATAGGCTACGACTAGCTTGATGACACGATCACTCATCCTCGTCGTCGCCGTCCTTCAACTCCGCCTTGATCTTGTCGTAGAGTTCGCGGGACTTTTCAAGCAAGGGTCCGGGCTTTGACTTGTTCTTTTTGCCGAAGCCGAACATCCTGGCCACTGACGTTTTGGCGGTTTTCAGCCGTTCCGTTCGGACTGTGGGATCATCGCTAGGACCATACTTGAGTTCCAGAATGGCGGATACATACAGGACGCCTTCATGCCCGTAGTTCTTGTCGGTGTCAGGGCCAAGGTTGCGCTGAGTGGAATACGGTTCTTTGCCTGTCTGCTCGTTTTCCAGCGCCAGGCGATAATAGAACCTGGCCTTGCGATAGAACAGCCCGGCCACATAGTCCCAGTTATCGCTGGGGGCCTTGGCATGGAGATCGTGACAGAGCCAGGCGGCACGGACCGAGGCTATGGCGCATTTGATAGTGGGCGCGAATTCCTTGGA
>CAZNCK010000109.1:6072-11615 GCA_964571545.1 uncultured Treponemataceae bacterium
AAACAATTCATAGCTCATGAGAGCCAGATAGTAACTCGCCGCGCCTTCCAGCAAGCCTCGCGGCGTCTGATAATCAAGCGGCGAAAAAATCGTCTGCACCTCTTTGATCCTGTTATCGATGAGGCCGGTGAGTTCATTGGCGTACTTCGTCCCGGCGGGCAAAAAATCCTGTCTGAACGCGGCGTAGAAGCAAGACGGGCACACTTCTATCTCGTATACCAGCGGAATAACCTCGCCGAAGGCGTGCATGGGTTTGTAGGTCCTGTGCAGTTCATCGGTCATCTCGTCGGCGCTTACTCGGCCGGAAAACAGTTCCTCGCGGCGGAAGCTCGCGTCGCACACGGGACAGCGTGTGGCTTCCTTGGCATAGAAGGTGACCTTGCGGTCCTTTTCGGGCTTCTTCGGTGTCTGTATCCTCTGCACGCTAGGCCTCCAGAACGACCATCGCGATAGCGTTGTCGCTCTCGTGGGTCAGGGAAAGGTGGATGGAAGAACAGCCGAGCGCCCTGAATTTTTCAAGAGCGCTACCGTACAGCCTCATGTCAGGCCTGCCGTTGTGGTTGTTGATGACACGGATATCCGTGAGCTTGACGCCGCGGAGCCCCGTACCTATAGCCTTGCCGAAGGCTTCCTTAGCCGCGAACCTGGCGGCCAGCGACAAAGCCGCGCTTGAGCCCCTGGAGAGCGCCGAGCTCAGCTCGTCGGGATGAAAAAAGCGTTCGGGTAGCCCAGGCACCGCTAGCCAGTGCGCGATACGCCTGACGTGGACAACGTCGACGCCAATACCGAGTATCACGGTAGCACCTCGGTCCTGGAACCGGCGGGAGCCCGCTCCACCGTAACGGTAGCCACCATCGGCAACCACGACTCCACGTCAAGGCCGGCGGGGAATCGCGGAATTACCGCGACGGCGTACACGCCTGGCCCCTCTATGCCGGACAGGTCGGCTTCGAGCGCTCCGAATGCCGGAACGAAGGTCTCAAGCTCGATGCTGGTGCCGGCGACCCTGGCCGAGCCTAAGGGAGCGGCAGTACGCAGCACAAGGCCGCTGCCGAGACCGACAAAGCTTACCTCGATATCCTGGTAATTGCGGTACACGAGGGCCTTCTTGACCTCGGCCTGGAACTCAATGGAGTTCGTCGACAACATCGACAGCAAGGGGTCGCGAAGCGCTATTTTTGTGCGTACGCTGAAATTGTCTGCCCTGCTGGTCAGTTCTATAGGCTCAGTAGCCGCGTCGCTGAGTTTTTCCATAACGCTGGCAGGCCCCGCGACCTCGATTTTTGCCGGCAGAAGGCTGAAGCCGGCCAGCTCATAGCCAGGCTCAAGATAACCGCGAAAACTTGGCACGACCTGGATTTCCTTGACGACTCGCTGCTCTATCGCGATGGCGATGTCCGACGGGTCCACGCTGATCTCAAGCGGGTCGATGCCGAGGGCGCTGCCGCGTTTTTCCACCTGGACCGGCACCCGCCAGACGCCGGCGCTGGTGAAGCCGCGCAGGTCGAGCGTGGCCTGGAGATCTCCCTCGAGCACCGCGTAGATGATGTTGGATTCGCCGCGCAATACGAGACGGACAGTACGCGGATACGGGCTTGCGGGAACAAAATCATCATTGGCGGTGATGAGGAGCGGCACGGACAGGGGACGCTCCTCGAGCCGGTTCAATTGATAGAAAAAGAACAGCGCTATGGCTCCGGCTAGCGAAAGAATCTTAGCCGGCCAATCGGAAAAGAGGCGTTCCAGCCGCTCCCTGTGCGGCTTATTCATCAAAAGCCCCTTCGTCGGTCAAGGCGCGTCCCGAATATTCGAGCAACTGGCCAAGACGCTTGCGGAGCGTGGGAAGACTCAGGTTGTAGTACAACCGGGCATCGTAGGCAAGTGAAATGGCGCCCGTCTCCTCGGAGACTATCAGTACGACGGTGTCCGCGCCTTCGGTAAGGCCCAGCGCGGCACGATGCCTAGTGCCAAAGCTGCGCTTTATGTCCCGTTGTTCCGAAAGCGGGAGAAAACAGCCGGCCGCCATGATACGGCCTTCCTTGATGATGATGGCGCCGTCGTGGAGAGGGGTATCGTATTCGAATATTGACAAGATGAGCGCGGAGCTTACCTCGCCGTCTATCTTGGTGCCGCGTTCGACGATGTCATCGAGCGCGACATACCGGACGAAGGCCATCAAGGCGCCGCGGCGCTTCTCGGCGAGCAGTTCAGCGGCATGAAGGATGGCGTCGAGCTGGGTGGAGCGCGGGCCGTTGCCTCGCTTAAAGATACCGCCCTGGCCGAGTTTAATGAAAATTTTTCGAAGTTCAGGCTGAAAAATGATGGCCAGCGCAATGACGAGGCCGGGGGCCAGCAGATTGAGGACCCATGACAGCGTTTCGAGTTTAAGGAAGAAGGCGCCGGCGTACACAATGACGAGCAGAGCCGCGCCCTTGGCGAGCTGCACGGCCTGGGTCTTGATGAGCAAGCGGTACATCGCATAGAGGAGATACGCGAGTATGAGTATGTCGAGGGACGGGCGAATCCAGCGATTGAGTGCGCTGAGGAACGCTAGTGTGCTCATCGTTCCGCTCGTCCGCCTTTCGTGATTATTGCACCCTCTCTGACGGAAAAAGCCTTCCGGATGCCGCGTCGAATACGGCCAGAGCCTGAACCGTCTCGGCGACGTCATGCACCCTGAAGATGGAAGCGCCGCGGCTCCTGGCCGCGCAGGCCGCCGCAAGGCTACCGGGCAACCTGTGCTCCGGTCCGGCTCCGCCGAGGGCGCCTATGAACGATTTGCGCGACAGGCCGACCAGCACAGGATAGCCCGCCGCCGCTATTTCATCAAGCCGAACCAGTAGCGCGAGGTTGTCTTCCAGCCGCTTTCCAAAGCCTATGCCGGGATCGAGCACGATACGGCTGGAGGGTTTTCCCGCCGCTATGGCTCGATTCGCGGCGGCGATCAGGAATTCCAGCACCTCCGCCACGCAATCGACATACCAGGGCGCATCCTGCATGTTCGCGGGTACGCCTTTCTTATGCATCAGCACGACGGGAACGCCTCTGGAAGCGCATAGGGCCGCCAGCGCGGGATCGTCGCCGAGAGCCGCCACATCGTTGACGATGTCGGCGCCCGCCGCGATAGCGGCTGCCGCGACCGAGGATTTCCTGGTATCCACCGATACAGCGATATCCCAGCGGGAACGTATCGCTTCGATGACCGGCACGACGCGGGCGGTTTCCTCATCGGGGCTGACATATTCCGAACCTGGTCTGGTGCTCTCGCCGCCCACATCGACTATGGCCCCGCCGGCCATGATCATGGCGGCGGTCGCATCGATGGCGGCGCTGACGCCCGCGACTCTGCTGGCGGCATAGAACGAGTCGGGAGTGGCGTTGACTATGCCCATGACGATAGCCTTGCCGTCGAGGTCGAGGCTAGGCCCTCGCGGCAGAAAAAGCGTGCGGACGCTCATGCGCCGTTCCCGGTAAACGCGTGAGTAGCCACCGCGGCGCGCGCAGGCAGCTGGCGGCGAAGTTCAGCGGATCGAGCAACAGCCGCCAAAGCGGTAGCCGCAAGCCCCGCGGCGGATAACCCAGCCACGGCAAGCAACTCGGCGCGAGAGGCCTGGGACTGAGGCCTTTCGCCGAAGCCCAAGGCGATAGCCGAGACGCCTCGCCCCGCGAGGGCTTCGTCGTCGGCGAGAATGGCTGCGGCAAGGTCTGCGGCCACGCTTCCAGTCAGCACGCCTTCCTCGGCTATGACGACCTGAGTATAAGCTCGGGTCAGCTCCACGAAATGCTTGGTGTCGAGCGGTTTCAGGAAGCGGAGGTGGTACACGTCGGCGGCTATCCCGCGGGCGGCGCAGGCATCGGAGGCGAACAGCGCCTCTTCAACCAAGGCCCCGGACGTGACGAACAGCACCGGGGCTTCAGCCTCGCTCTTGCGCACGAACACGCCCCTGCCGGCAGCGAAGGGCTCGTCGAAGGCCGGTCGCTCGACGGGGCACACGGCCTTGGGATAGCGAATCAGCGTCGGGCCTGCCGCTGAAAGCGCCCATGTGAGGGCCTGGCCGACCTCAACTGCGCTGGCCGGAGCCAGGATGGTCAATCCGGGTACGGACCGGAAAGCCTGGATATCGTAGATGCCCTGGTGTGTCTCGCCGTCGTCGGGGACGGCCCCGGCCCGGTCAACAGCGAAAACCACAGGCAGGCCTGTGAGGGCCACGTCGTGGTGTACCTGATCCAGGGTCCTCTGCATGAAGGTGGAATAGATGGCTACGACCGGCCTGAGACCGCCCGCCGCGAGGCCTGCCGCGAAGGTCACCGCGTGCTCCTCGGCTATGCCCACATCGAAGAGGCGGGCCTTGTGACGGCGCTGGAATTCCGCGAGGCCGGTGCCCGACGCCATGGCCGCCACCACAGCCACCACCCGCTCGTCCTCCTCCGCCGCCGCGAGCATGGCCTGCCCGAAGGCCTCGGTGAAGGTCGGCCGCTTGACCGCGGGCGCTCCAGCCGGGTCCAGCGGATCGGATGAGAGCAAACCAGGCGCCATCCGCAGCGCGGGCGACGACTGCACAGCAGGCGATATGCCATGGAACGCCGCGGGGTTATTTTCCGCCGGTATGTGACCCTTGCCCTTCTTGGTGACGACATGCACGACGACCGGTTTACGGATAGAGCGGGCATCCTCGAACACCTGACAGAGAAGCTGGATGTTGTGGCCGTCAATAGGGCCGGCGTACTCGAATCCGAGGTCGGCGAACAGGCCTTCCTTGAAAAAAATGGCCTTGACCGCGCGTTTGAGCCTTAGCACGAGCGGATGCATCCTTGGGCCGAAGTACGGCACGCCCAGTATGATCCGATCGAGGAGCCGCCTGAGCCGCTGGTACCGCGCGGTGGCCGAGAGCCTGGACAGGTAGCTGGACAGAGCGCCGACATTGCGAGAAATGGACATGGTGTTGTCGTTGAGCACTACGATCAGCGGAAGGCCCAGCTGGCCGGCATGACTCATAGCTTCCCAGGCCATGCCGCCGGTGAGGGCCCCGTCGCCTATCACCGCCAGTACAGAGCCCGAACGCTTGAGCCTGGCATTGGCGGCCAAAAGGCCGAGGGCGGCGGAAATGGAGGTAGATGCGTGGCCGGTGTCGAACGAGTCATGTGCGCTCTCGGCGCGCTTGGGAAAGCCTGAGAGACCTCCGGAACGCCGGATATGACGGAATGCCTCGAAGCGTCCCGTTATTATCTTGTGGGTGTAGCATTGATGGCCGACGTCCCAAACTATGGAGTCCGCGGGGGTGGCGAACACGCGGTGCAACGCCAACGTTAACTCGACGACGCCGAGGTTGGAGGCGAGATGGCCGCCATTGGCGGTGATGGTGCTGATGATGAGACTGCGGATTTCCGCTGCCAGGCGGTACAACTCTCGGACCGACAAGCCACGCAGGTCGTCCGGTCCGCCGATGCTTTCAAGGATAGACATGTACGATTAGTGTACCACGCAAATTAAGCCCGGGACTATACCCGCCCCGTAAAAAATCGGCATACTGCCGGCATGGACC
>CAZNCK010000109.1:11625-12356 GCA_964571545.1 uncultured Treponemataceae bacterium
TCAACCTGAACAAGCCACTCTTCTGGAGCCGCGCCGCGGCTCTTGAAGCTGGAATCCGATCACCTGCCGCCGCGCTGGCGGCAGTCGCAACCGCTCCTGAAGCCGCCGAGGTGGGGATGTTCTGGGAGTGGAATGAATTGGTGACTGATACGGAAGACGACGGTCCGGCCGCCGTGCGTCCCTGCCCTGCCCCGGCCCGCATCGCGGCAACCGGCCTGGCCGCCGCAAGCAACGCTGGCTCTACAGCGGTAGACGACGCGGCGACGAGCGAGCGGCTGGAACCCGGCCGCTACCTGTTTGCGCAGACCCGACAGCCGACCGGGCTCGGCGACGCGGCGATTGGCGGCTGGCTGGCCGATACCGTTGAGTGGTTCGCCCGCGAGGCCTGGTGGACCAAAGCCAAAACTTCTGGCCCCTTGATAATCCGCCTCGTCCACGAAGACCGCCAGACCGCCGTCCAACTCCTCCGCCAGATACCATGATCAGGAATTTTGCACCAAGACACTAGAGAAGACAAGTGAAGAAGGCGAGAATAGACCAGGACAACGAAGAGGATAAGAGAATAAGAGATAAAAAAGAGCAGAGCTATGGGAGAAAAATAATAAGATCAATAGAAAATTTGGGCACGGAGACCAAGAGAAGATGGGATAGAAGAATAAGAGAAAGAAGGGAAGAAGTTTAAAACCCTTTTTTATTCTTAATCCTTCTTATCCCCCTCGTCTTATCTGTGG
>CAZNCK010000110.1:0-6854 GCA_964571545.1 uncultured Treponemataceae bacterium
GCCGAGGCGCCTATGGCCATATTGCCCGGCGTTACGCTGGTGGCGCCGCGCACATGGCGTATCCAGCCGCCCTCCTGGTCGGTGGCCACGAAGGGCGGCACATCCAGAGCTGCCCCTTCGGCGGCTTTCTGGATATGGTTGACGGCCGAGGCCACCTTAGCGGTGTCTTCGGCGTTCCAGCCGAAAATCTTGACGCCGCCCAGGCCTCGCTTGCGTATCCAGGAATATAAGAGCGGGGTAGGTTCCTCGCCGGAGTACGAGAGCATGAATAGCTGTCCCAGCCGTTCTTCCGGCCCCATGCGCGCCATCAGCGCCTCTATGGCGTCATGTTCGTCGGCTCCCGCGAGGCGCCAGAACGACGAGGCGTCCACGGCGCCGTAGCCGGTTGCCCCGGCGTCGCTTGCCGCCGCGCCGTCCGACGCCGTAGCAGCCGCGGACAGCGTGGAACCGGCGAGCGCCGGAGCCGTGCCGGGCGGCGCGGCCTCGCTATGGGCAAGCGAGCAGGAAAACGGCGCCGTGACCAGAATGGCCGCGAACGCGGCCGTGACCGCGATCGTAGCCGCGACTGCCAGCGATCTTCTGCGCGCTGAGTCGGCCATGCTGTTCAGGCCTAGAGGTAGGCCTGCCCCTCTATTTCATCTATGTACTGGGCCGCGCAGTGGGCGGCCACGGCTCCGTCTGAAACGGCCGTTATCACCTGGCGGAACGGGGTGGCCCGCACGTCCCCGGCCGCGAAGAGGCCGTGGATGTTCGTTTCCATCCTGTCGTCTGTCAGTATCGAGCCGATTTCGTCCTTAGCCAGCTCGGCGGGCAGCGGTTCCGTCAGCGGGATAGAGCCAACGAACACGAACACCGCGGAGGTCGGCTCGGAGTAGGCTTCGCCTGTCTTCAGGTTCTTGAGCGACACGCTCGAGACAGATTTTTCGCCCTTGATCTCCTCGACGACGGTCTCAAAACGGACCTCGATTTTTGGGTTGACAAGCACGCGTTCGGCCACTGACTTCTGGGCGCGGAAACGGTCCTTGCGGTGCACCATGATCACCTTGTCCGCCAGTTTTGCCAGGAACATCGCCTCGTCGCAGGCCGAGTCTCCGCCGCCCACCACGACCATGCGCTTGCCCTTGAAGAAAGGACCGTCGCAGGTGGCGCAATACGAGACGCCCCGACCGGCGTATTCGGTTTCGCCGGTCACGCCCAGGTGGCGGTGTTTTGCGCCCGTGGCCACGATGACGGCCTTGGCCTTTATCGGACCATCGCCCGTTTCGACTATGAAGCGCTCGTCTTCCTTGCGCACCGACGACACGCTCGATGACAGTATCTCCGCGCCGAACTCGACGGCCTGGGCCCTCATTGTCTCGGACCAGGTGTAGCCGTCTACCGGTTCTGGCAGGCCCGGGTAGTTCTCCAGTTTGTCTATGAGCAGGGCCTGTCCGCCTGGAGCCATTTCTTCCACAACGAGCGTTTTTAGGTTGGCGCGCGCGCCGTACTGGGCCGCCCCCATGCCCGCCGCGCCGGCTCCGAGTATTACTAGGTCGTATAGCTCAGTCACAAGTGCCTCCAGATAGTGTAGAAACGTGTTTTACGATGCTCTATAATACGCACATCTCGCCTGTTTTTCATAGGCGGTACCTGGTCAAAGGTAAGGTCGACGATGTACGTTTCATCACGCAACCCCAAGCCCTCCCGGTTGTTCGTCCCGGTGCTCGCGGCGGCGCTCGCTTTGGCGGCCGTTGTACAGGCTCGGGCGGAAGAAGCATACCGGCTGTCCCCCACGGAGGCCGTGGTCGCCCTGGCGGCCGCTCTGCCGTCCGCCCCGGCGGAACCTTCCGCCGGGCAATTGCTCTCCGCCGCCATCCTGTTTTCCGGCGCCAACGCCCCGCGGGCCGAGAAGGCCCTAGCCGCGGGCCTGCGGGCCGTACAGGCCGCCGAGGCCCTGGCCGCGGAAACGCCCGATGCGTATGAGCGCGGCGCGCGCGTGCTGGAACTCGTCTACGGCATCCTCAAGCGCTACGAGCTCCTGGAATCTAGGATAGACAGCGGCCTGCTTGAGGGCCGCTACAACTGCGTCGGCTCGGCTTCGCTGTACGCCATACTGGCCAGGGCGGCGGGGCTGGCGGTACGGGGCGTCATACTCGACGACCACGCGTACTGTTACCTCATAATCGATGGCCGCCGCATCGACGTCGAGACCACCGACCCCCAGGGTTACGACAACGCGATGGAAGGCCGCAAGACCGCGCCCTCGCGTGATGCCTCGGCGAGCGGCGTGATGGCGCTCGTGCTGCGCAACCGCGCCACGCTGGAGGAGCGCTCAGGCCGCTGGGGCAACGCCCTGGGTCTGGCCGTTGACGCGTACGCCTACGATCCCGGAGAACTGACCCTGGAAACGCTCTCCGGCCGCGTCAACAACAGCGTAGGAGCGTTGTTGCGCTCTGGTCGTTATGACGATTCACTGGCGCTGGCAGACCTGGCGATAGCGCGCTATGGCCAGAGTCCCGCCTTCCTAGAACTTCAGAACACGGCGCGATTGGCCGTTTTGACCGACAGACTGCGAAAATCCGTTCCCTCTGAGGCCTTGGCAATGGCTGAAGAGGCGCTTGCCTCCGGCGTCGCGGATGAGCCCTGGGTGGAGAGCGCGTTTATCTGGGCGTACACGGGGCTGGCGGAGGAACGCCGCAGAGCCGGAGATCATCTGGGCGCTTGGGAGATCGCTTCGACGGCCGTTTCTAGATTCAGCGATTCGCGCGATCTGGCGTCGCTTGAACGTACGGCCAGGGCAAACTGGATAAAGGCCGTCCATAACCGATTTGCGGCGCTGTACAACGCGGGCGACTATGAGGAGGCGCTTGCCTCGCTCCGAGCGGCGCGGGAGTTGGCGCCTGACGAGCGCATTCTAATAGAAGACCTCAAGGCCGCCGAGGCGGCCCTGGCGGCTTCAGCCGCGGCAACCGGACCATGATCGCCTGACTTATTCCGCTATCTTGACAGGAAAGCGCAGAAGCGTCTGCGCGCCATTTCCGTCTATTCGTTCCATAGTCCCGCCGAGCTGGCTTGTGAGCGCCTCGATGAGGTCCATGCCTATGCCCTTGATCTTACCTGGCGTGTGGCCGGCAAGACCAGCGGCGGCAAACCCTATGCCGTCGTCCTTGACGCTGAACTCGTAGAAATCACCGTCCCGCACCAAGGATATGGATACGCAACCGCCATGTGAATCCGGAAAGCCATGCTTGAAGGAATTCGATACCAGTTCCGTCGTGATGATGGACAAGGGCATGGCGGCGTCTATGGGCAGTACGATGTCTCCCGCCGATACCTCGATCTGGATGCCGCGGGCCTTGGCGTCATGCACGCCTATGAGATATTCGGCAAGCCTCGCGAAATACCCCGAGGCCTCGACGCCCTCGAGGGACGATCCGCGGTATATCTGTTCGTGCACCAGCGACATGGACTGAACCTGGGTCTGGCATTCCACGAATACCGATTTGGCCCGCTCATCCTCCACGCAGTCGCTCTCCAGCGAGAGCAGACTCGAGACTACCTGCAGGTTGTTTTTGACTCGGTGGTGGATTTCCTTGAGGAGGAGGTCGCGCGCGACTAGTTCCTTAGACATCTTGAGTTCCAGCTCGCGGTGTTCGCTGACGTCGTGGATTATGCCTATGGTACCCGTGCCGGCGCCTTGAAATTCTGGCAGGTTTACGCCGAGGCTGGAGATTTCACCCCAGGAATCCACCGCGGCCTTGGACCATATTTCGCCGTCGCGATGCCGTAGCCTGATATCCAGCCCGCGCGTCATACGGTCGCCGGAACGACGTTCGTCAAAGAGCTTGGGCGCTGCCTCCGGGCCAGTCTTCACGCCTTCGTATCGGAGGAGCACTATGCTCCGGCAGACCTCCTGGAGGTCGTCGGGATGGACTATCTCGGCGAAATGCCGGCCCAGCAGTTCAGCCGGTTTCCAGCCTAGCTGGGCTATCGCGTCGTTGACGTAGACGAAGCAACCGTCGCCGTCCAACACGTAGACGATGTCCGGCACAGCCCGGAGCAGATTCATGTAGCTGCCTTCGGCCTTTATGAGGCTGGAATTCTGCCGATCCAGGCTTTCCCGTACCGAGCTAGACTTGCGTATAAGGATGGGCACGTAGCGTATCCATCCGCGCCCGGGATCGCGGATGATGAAGGCGCTGGACTCGTCCGCCGTGTTTTCAGCGAGCTTTTTTGGGTCCATGCCGGGAGCCACGATGAGCACCGCCGGTATGGGCCACAGCGACAGCCAGTCGGCGAAGGCTCCGGAGGCGAACTCGGTATCGGTGAGGACGACGTCGGCGTCACCCATGGAGGCTTCGACGGATCGAAGATCCTCGGCAAAGGAGCAAGCGCAATTGGTCTCCGCGAGCGCGGCCTCGACGAGCGTCGAATCTTCGGCGTCCGAGAGCGCGATCAGCACGTGTATCCTTCTTTGCATGGCCGTTCGGCTCCTTGGTTCAGTTGCCCTTTACTCTATTATTTGTTGGTATTGATACCTCAAAATAGAGTTATCCTGTAATCCCGTCAAGTCCGCCATGACCCTGGCCCGCCTGGCGGGACACTTCAGGGTCATGGTTGTTCAGAATAGACCTAGCCTGATGCCAAAAGCCACGTTGGGCCGTATGAACTCCTCGAGGCTCGTTGAAGCCTCCGAGGGAATGAATATGAGGCCGCCTTCGAGGTAGAACCCGATGGTCTTGAAGAAGGTCCGGTCAAAGCTGAATTTGGCGAATTCCCACTGGGCCACCACGCCCGAGAGCACCATATATTGGCTGTTGGGAGGGGAAAGAATATCGGCTATGGAATCTTGCTTGCTGAAATAGGTAAAACTGGCTCCTACGGCAAACGACATGGAGAAAAAATCCCAGTCGGGACCGAACCAGTACGAGAACGGCAAGTAGGCAAGGTTGGCCAGCAGCCTAGCGCCCAGCACGTAGCCGCCGAAGCGCGAATGCTCGGTAGCCGTAGAGCCCTCATAATCGAGCCCGAATAGGTTTCCCCAGGTGGGATTCAAGGTAAAGCCCTTGCCCAGTTCTATCTGCAGTTTGACGTTGTCGTCGAAGAACGACAGGCCCAGGCCGAACTCCGCCACGGTGGCTCCGAGGACATGGATATCGGCGTACGAGCCCTGGATGAAGCCCGGCACCTCGTACGACGACTTGTCGCCCGAGCGCAACAAGACCCTTACCTCCGAGAGGCCGTTGGCGTCGGATGCGGTTCCTTCTATAGAAATAATGCCGTTGTAGCGGCCATTTTCAGCCGGCTTTAAGATGCGGATTTCAGGCTTTTCAGTGTCCAGCACGACGAGGCGCTTGCGCACCGCGGTCTCGCCGTTGGCGAAGGTGGCCTTGACGAGCAGCCTGAGCACTCCGTTCTGGTATTCCTGGGTTTCAAGGCGATACTTGAATTCGTCGGTTCCCGAGGCGTCCTGCCAGGTCTTGCCGTTGTCACGGCTTACTGTCACCTTTACCGCTTGCCGCTCGGCCACGAGTCTCTTGTGCGCCGCGATGGCTTCCTTGTCGGCTGAGGGTTCTTCCGGCGTGTCCCAGCCGGCCTTGCCGACCAGGAAGGGCCGGCCGATTATGAAGTCTCCCGACTTCACCGCGTCGATGTCTACCCAGGGGCCTTCACGCGTATACACGAGGGTCCGCGGTTCCGAGGCCAGTGCCACGCCGGCCATGGAGACGGCTTCCAGTATAAACGACAGCTCGCCCTCTTCTACCGATTCAGGTTCCACAGGCAGGCTAAACCAGCCTCCGGCCTCAAGCTTCACGACCGCGAACGGTTGTCCATTCAGTTTGACTGAAGCCCGTTCTAGCGGCTCGGAGGAGACGATGCGTCCGTCCAGGGTAAAGCGCCCCGAAACCGGCTCGCCGTGGGCCGGGAATACTAGTTCCGCGTAGTCTGCCTTTCGCGATTCCAGAACCAGTACGTTCCTGGAGTCGTAGGCGGAGTTGCCGGCCTTGTCCAGCGCCACGGCCTTGATGTTGTACCAGCCTGGCGGCAAGGCCCGGATGTCTACCTCGCGGCTGAATACGCCTTCAGACTTGAGTTCGACGACAAGCTCGGGGTTGGCGGCGCCCAGTTTTGAGATCTGGAGGCTCATGCTCTGAACCGCTACGCCATCGGAGACGCGGCCGCCTATAGTCATAGAGGCTATGCCTTCGGCGCCGTCGAACGGCGTGTCGAGCTGCACCAGCGGCGGCGTATTGTCCACCGATATCAGGCCCGCCGCGAAGCCCGGCGTGTCGTAGCCGTCAACGAGGCGCAGGTAGATGCTATGCACGCCGTCGGGGATGGTTCTGGTGTCGAGGGTGTAACTCCATTCGGTCGTGCCTGATGCGGAATTGAAGGTGGCTCCGTTGTCGAATGATACGAAAACAGCCGCGACGCCGTTGGCGTCCGAGGCCACGCCTTTGAGCGTTACGATGTTTTTGTTCATTACCTCGACGTTAGGCGAATCGAGCCGGCCTACGGGTTCCTCGCGGCTTACCCTGAAGCCGCGGGACGCGATGTCGCCGGACACGTCGTTAAGGTCCACGGCATAGGCCTCGAAACGGTGTTCGTTGTCGCTCAGGTCCAGGAGCCTGAACGCCACGGCGAAGCCGTTTGCGCCGTCGAGCCTGGTCCATGCCGAGCCGTCGAGGCGCCAGAACAGGTCCTTGATGCCGTCGTCGTCGAAGGCCATGCCCGATACCTTGAAGTCGGAGCGGGCCACTTCCGATTCGGCGGGCACCTGGATCTGTATAGTCGGCTTGTCAGCCTCTATGTCTATGACGAAGGTGGGGGAGGCGGGATCGAGTGGATGGACGACGCGAGCGTTGCCCGAGGCA
>CAZNCK010000110.1:6864-11962 GCA_964571545.1 uncultured Treponemataceae bacterium
GTTCCGTGTTCCGGCAAGGCACCCAGGTCAACGAGACGGGAAAACGCCGCGCGCCGGGTTTTCGACGGCGCCGCGCCGCGAGGCGCGTTCTGGAGCGGCTCCCAGGCGGCTCCGTCCGCGCTGTATTCCAAAGAGGCTATGGAGAACGCGTCTTCGGCGTAGCCTGTTACCAGGATGGTGCCGTTGACCGTATCTATGACGCGTGGCGACTCGAAGACTATGTCCGGTGGTGCGGTGTCCTTTGCCACAGAGGTAAGCGCGACGCTCATGGCGCCGGCTCGGTCAGTGGCGCGCACGAGTATGCCTATGGGCCCGTCAGCCGTTTCAGGCGCGAGTCTTGCGGAATATGCGCTTGGTTCGGGCGATCCAGAAGGCAAGCGGGTAGCCTCAAAGGGCTTCCATGCGCTTCCTCCGTCCGTGGACCATTCCAGTGAGGCCAGTCCGTTGGGGTCGGCGGCCGTGCCCGAGAGCGTAAACGAGCCGGCGGCGGGAATGCCCGAGGCCGGTTCCATGATGGTCAGCGCGGGCGCGCCCGAGTCTACGACCAGTGACAGGGGCGTGGAACGGAATACATCGCCGTCCACCGTCTCTACGCGTAAAACCGTTTTGACGGCCCCGGGGGCCGCGCCGCCGTCCGTCTTGGCTAGGATGCGCAGCGCGGCGCCTTCGAACGAGGCCTCGGCAAAGGCCAGGGGCGGCTCAAGTGAAACGGCGCTGACGGGCCTGCCGAGCCACAGAGCACCCAGGACCTCTCCGGGCGCCAACAAGGCGCGCTCATCGGCGCCTATGCGTTCGTCATTCAGGTACACGCCCTCGGCGACGACCGCTTCGACGCTTCGTTCGGGGGTGACGCGGAAAAAGGACAGCGTATCTTCAGCCACGACCCCGGTTAGGTCGGTAGCCCTGACGGAGAGAGCGTTACGCTCGTAGGGCAAGGTGACTGGCGGCGTGACGCGTACCTGGTAGACGCCGGCCGCGTCGGGCTTGGGCGCTCCGAGGGCGGTCCAGGCGGCGCCGTTGATGGCGTACTCAAGCTTGGCCAGGCCCGCGTTCGCCGTGACCGCCGCGGCCAGCGCCGTCTTGCCGTCCACGACCAGAGCCGCGCCGGGTATAAAGGCCTCAGACTCTCCCGACCCGCCGGATTCCACTGATCTGGCCACCCAGCGGAGCGATACCGTTGGGGCGGCGCCTGATTGGGTGAAATTTAGGCTGACCCTCGTGGAGGCAGAGCCGCCCGAATCAAGCGCGGTGGCGGAGACCACATGCCTACCTGGAGCCAGAGCCGCCGCATCGATAGCATACAGAGGCCCGGAGCCGGTAGCCTGCGAAGCCGCCGCGTCCATCACGAGGTTTACCGACGCGAGCGCGTCGTCGTCGGCGGCATACAGAATTACGGTGGTAGCGGCAGCCTGGCGGCCTGTGGTTGCCGCGAGCGCTTCGCCCTCGGCCGGCGAGAGGATGCGTACCGCCGGCTGGTCCGTCGCGGCATCGAAGGTCACTGTTACCGTGGTAACGGAACGATTGCCCGATCCGTCGGTGGCGGTCAGCTTGATGACCGAACTCGTGGCCTTTGGCGCGAACGAGAAGGTCTTGGCCGCGTCCCCGGAGCCGGATTGCAGCTCAAGATCGCCTTTTTCGAGGCCCGCTTCATAGTATACCGATGCGATGCCGTTGGCGTCGGTGGCCCGGAGCACCAGGGTGAAGGGGCCGGGGGCTGTGGCCTTGATAGCCGCGCTTGCCGTTGGCGCGGTCGCCGGGGCCGGCGCGAGCAGTTCCGCGGCCGGGGGCGTCGAGTCGTATTCGAGGGCGAGCATCGCATAGATAGCGCCTTTGAAGCTGTCCTGGATAGTCATCCAGACATACGACACGCCGTCTGCCTTCGCGGGCAGCTTGAGCGCGGCGGTCCAGACATCCTCGTCGGGCACGGCGCCTTTTTTCAGCAGTTTGAGCGCCAGCGGTACGTTGACGGCGCCGGATTCGTAGCCCCAAAACGCCAGCGGTTTCTTTGGATCGGGCGCTATGCCGGTAAAGGTTGCGTTTAGGCTCGCGGCGCCCGAGACGCGTATCGGCCGAGCCGCATAGTCGGCGAACAGAGCCTGATCCGCGGCGCCGCCGCCCGCGGGCGCTAGCACCGGCACGGTCCATGACAAAGGGCCTACGGCATCAGCGCCCGCGAATACGGCCCGCGGCCCTTCGAGGCCGGCCGGAATCCATTCGGCGTTTGTCTTTATCGCGGCTACCGGCGCGGGAGCCTTTTTGGCTTCGGCGGCCTGCTTCAGCCCGGCCAAGAGGTCGAGTACCGTGACATTGCCGGCCTTGTCGGCGACCCTGAGCACGAGCGGCTCCACCGAGGTTCCGGTGCCTGCCGAGGCATCGGCCGTAAAGGTAATGACGGAAGCGGGTTCGAGGGCCTCGAAGGCGCCGCCGCGGCCACGTTCCACCCGTTCCAGCGACTGTAGTCCCTCGCCGAGCCTGATCGCGAACAGCGTGGGGCCGGATACTTCGTCGCCGTCGCGAGGCAGGAGTCGGACCGGTTCGGGCGCCTGAGCGTCGGCCAGGAACGCGGTCGTAACGACCCTGACGTTGCCGGCGGCGTCCGCCGCCCTGATATCCAGCCTGACCGGGCCCTTCGCGGTAGCCGCGTCGAAGGCGGCGCGGTACTCCGTTACGGAGGCGGTCGGCGACGCCCTAACCAAGGGCAACCATTCGCCGCCGTTGGCGGAATATTCCACGGTAGCCACCGCGTCTCCGTCCCTGGCCTTGACGACGATCGCGGTTGCGCCGCGCTGCCAGGCGCCGAAGACCGGCTCTATGAGTTCGAGTACGGGCGCTTCAGAATCGGTGCGAACCACGAACGGGCCCGCCATAAAGCGGTGGCCGCGTTGTGTCGTCACGACGACGCTGGTGGGCCCGGTGGTACCGTCGGCCTTGCGGATAATCCGCACTATCGCGCCTTCAAACGAGGCTTCCAGCAGAGGCGTCGCGGGTTCCAGTTTTACGGCGGTTATAGCCTCGCCGTCGAAGGGTGTGACGAAGGTGCCGACTAGCGGCGTCGAGTCGCCTACAGAAATCTTTGCGGGCGCCTCCGCGCTGGGTTCGGCCGCCAGGCCGAAGTCCAGGAGGGGGCCGGATCGCGGCCTGGCGTAGTTAAGGGCCAGCACGGGTACACGCACGGTGCCGGTCTTGCCGAACGAGTCCGTGGCGCTGACCCTGATGTCGAGCGCGCCGTAGGGCAGCGAGGCGGAAAGCGGCACGATGAATGCCGACTCGCTCGCGCCCGCCGCGGCCTTGGCAAGGGGCAGGCTCACCGGCGCGCCGCCGTTGACCGTATAGGAGAGCGAGGCGAGGGGATTGGCGGCGATTACGGCGCCTGAAAGCGTCGCTCGGCCTTCCAGCGTGGAAAGCGCAAGGCCTGGCGCGAAATCGCGTTCGCCCGAGGCGTCGGCGGCGCGCTTGATGGCCAGCCTCGGCGCGGCGCCGGAGTAGGTGAATGGTAGCTGGGTCCATGGTCCCGCCAAGCCGTTGACGTCGTTTGCGCGCAGCCACAGCACGCGCGGCCCGCTGGGGGAGCCGGAGACGGTAAACGAAAACGTTCCCGTGGATTCAACGCGGGTCTCCGCGCCGGAGTCCAGGCGCCAGTCCACGGAGGCCACGCCGTCGTCGTCGCGAGCGGCGCCTAACACCCGGATTGCGCCTTCAAGCGTGGCGCCGGAGGCGGGATACCTTACCAAGACTACGGGCAAGTCAGCGACGGGGTCGACCCGCCGCGTCACGGCCGCCGTAGTCAGGTTGCCGGCAACGTCGCCCGCGGATATGCGCACCGTCGTCGCCCCCGCCTTGGCGGGGGCAATAAAGGGCAGGGTAAAGTAGGGATTTCCCGGTAGCAGCTCTACCTGGCCCGATTCCTTTTCGTAGGTCCAGGTCAGCGAGGAGACGCCTACCGTGTCGTAGACGCGACCGCGTATGGCATAGCCGCCGTTGACCGCCTCGTCCTCGCCGGGCGACAGCACGACCAGTTCCGGCGCGGTGTTGTCGACGAAGTACAGGAACACCGCGACGGCTTCGGAACCCACACCGTCTACGCTCTTGAGCCAGAGCACGGCGGGGCCGTCGGGCATTTTTTTTGTGTCGGCCGCCAGGCTGAAGGAGGCCGTGTTTGTTTTCTTGTCGTAGGAGTGGCGGAGCGGCAACCATGTGGCACCCGAGTCCATGGAGTACGATACGCCCGCGAGGCCGTTGGCATCGTAGACGGAGCCAGAGACCGCCAGCCGGCCCGAAACGATGGCCCCAAATCCGGGCGCGCTGACCGTATGCAACGGTTTTGTCCTGTCCAGATGGAAGGAGACGCTTGTCTCCTTGCCTACGAGGCCGTGTACGTCCACTCCCCTGACGGTTATGACGCGGAGCCCGTCAGCCAGGCTGGAGGTCCGCAGATAGTAGGACCAGTACTCGGATCCCTCCACGCGATTCCATTCGCCGTCGTCGATTTTGAGCTCGACGTAATCCACCGCATCGTCGTCTACGCAGGTACCAACGATGTTGAGGTCGGCGCCGACGCGCGCCAGGGGCAGCGGATTGACTATGCCGGCCAGGGCCAGGTCAGAGTCCGGGTCGACGACGAGGTTGAACGGCGTCGCGAACGAAACGTTGCCGGCGGCGTCTACCGCACGCGCGAGTATATTGTAAGTGCCCGGTTCGAGGGCGGAAACATCGTAGTCGTATGTCCAGTTTTCCAGCCCCAGCACTGTCTTAAACTCCGGGTCTGGTTTGCCGGAGGCCTCCTGGGCGAACACGGCGATCGCGAGGAAAAACATCGAGGCGATGGCTATGAGGCGAGACGCGCGTACACCCATGCATGGCTCCATTCAAATCATAGAGATTCTCACTTCAGTATCGGTAGTTTTGAATATATCATTAATCGACGAAAATGTCCGTCAAAAATGTATTTATTAAAAGAGGTTCTTTCAAAACTCACAGTACAATCGAGCGGATAATGTAGCTCAAGTCGTTTTTTCCACTAGTTTGCAATTCTGGATCGGAAATATTAATTAGTTCATCGAACCTTGTGTCTCCTTCAGCAGGCGTACTTAGGCACGTA
>CAZNCK010000111.1:0-11821 GCA_964571545.1 uncultured Treponemataceae bacterium
TATTTCAGCTTCCTCGCGATGACCGCTGGCAGCGCAGCGCCTTGCCAGTTCGTCGAGCGCGACATTGCCTGAAGCCTGGAGTATGCTTCGGCCTTCAAGCGACTGCTCGTCGCCGGGGCGTCCCAGCAGCGCTCGGGCCTTGGGATTTGCGAGCCTTATAACCAAGTCGGCATCCGTAGACAGGACCGCCTCGCCCATGCCGTCCAGTAGTGCGCCCAGTTCCCGTTTCTGGCGTTCCATGGCTACGACCTTGCTGGCGAGCCCCGCCGCCATCGCGTTCATGGTATCGGCCAGCGGGCCCAGTTCCGGCCCCTCGAAGCGGGTGACGCGGCGGTCCAGCCTGCCCTCGGACCAGTCGCTTGCCGCGTCCATGAGGGCGCGCAGCGGCCTTGTTACGCTGGCTCCGATCCTGATGCTGGCCAGGGCCATGGCGGCTATCATCGCCAGGGTGACTGCCACGGACGCCAGGATGAAGGGGGCTATCGCGCCGCTGAGTTCCGATGCCGCCATGGCTACCCGGACTACGCCGGTTATGGCGCCGCCCGAGAGCACGGGCGCGGCGGCGTAGGCCATGGCGACGCCGAGGGTGGGGGAACGCCGCATGCTTGTTGCCTGTTCGCCCCGCAGAGCCGCCGCTATTTCAGGGCGACCGGCGTGGTTGTCCATAGCGTCGGAGGCCGACCCCGAGTCGCCGAGCACGGTGCCGTCTAGGCCTATCAGCGTGATGCGCAGGTTAGTACCGGCCGCGGCCCGACGGCAGAAAGCGTCCGCTTTGTCGAGCGGCGCTTCGTTGGCTAGCGCTACTGCTGCCTGGCTCAAGGCCGACAGCGTCGCATCGGCATACAGTCTGCGCATCGCCAGAGCGGACGCCACGGCTATCACTATCATTGCCGATGCCGAGACCGCGATGATCACCGCGAATGTTCTGACGGCGAGCCGGGGCCTGCGCATTACTCGTCCCTGAAGCGATAACCGACGCCGCGGATAGTCTCCACGAGCTCGGCTCGGTTGCCCAGTTTCTTGCGTATCGAGAGCACCTGCACATCCACCGATCGATCCGTGACCGGGTAGTCGCGGCCGCGGACGCCGTCTATGATCTGCGAGCGCGTGAAGACGCGGCCAGGAGACCGAGCGAGCCGCTCGAGTATGGCGAACTCGGTGGCCGACAGGTCTACGGACTCGCCGCCTACGCGCAATTCGTGACGGCTTGAATCCATCCTGAAATCGCCTGATTCCACGATATCCGCCTGTTCGACGGTCTCCGCCTCCAGGGCGCTCGCCCGCCGTAGCGCAGTCCTAACCCTGGCCACGAGCACGCGTGGGCTGAAGGGCTTGGTCACGTAGTCATCGGCGCCGAGTTCCAGCCCGGCCACTACATCCGATTCCTCGCCCTTGGCGCTGGCCAGTATCACCGGCGTCGATCGGCATGAGTGGTCGGCCTTGACCTTGCGGAGCACCCCGAGCCCGTCTATGCCCGGCAACATGACGTCGAGCAGCACTAGATCGGGCTTTTTCTCCTGTATGATCTTTAAGCCTGCCTCGCCCGAAGGCGCCTGGAGTATTTCGTAGCCTTCCTTGCCTAGCGTGTACGCCAGCAGTTCGCGGATGTCCGGATCGTCCTCCACGATGAGGATCACAGCCTTGGCCATGGGCGACTCCTATTCGTTGAGCTCGGTGTGGGCTCCGGTCACCATGAACACCACGGCCTCGCAGAGGTTAGTCACATGGTCCCCGAGCCGTTCCAGGAAGCTCGAGGTGGCTATCAGCTTGGTGGCCTGCTGTGCCTTGCCAGGGTTCTCTGTAAGGTACGCGAGCACTTCCTGGATGAAGGCCTTGTGCTCCGCGTCCACTTCGTCGTCCATGGCCGCGGCCTCGCGGGCCAGCGCCTCGTCCTGGTCCAGGTAGGCCGCCACTGCGTCGTGCACCATGGCGATGTCTAGGGACGCCATGCGCTCCAACCTGTCCAACGGGCGGGGGTAGGGGTCGTCTGAGAGCCGCTTGGCGGTCTTGGCCAGATGCACCGCATGGTCGCCTATGCGTTCCAGGTTGTCGGTAATTTTGAAGATGGTGACTAGTTCACGCAGGTCCCTGGCTACTGGTTGCTGGGTGGCTATGAGCATGGCGGCCTGGTCTTCGATCTTGAGTTGCATAGCGTTGACCAGCTGGTCGCTGGCCTTGACCTCGTTGGCCAGCGCTATGTCGCCGGTTTTCAGCGCGAGCAGGGCCTTGCGAAGGTCTTCCTCCACCCGCGAGCCCATGGCCAGTATATCGTGGTGGAGCCTGCCCAGTTCCTCGTTGAATTGTATTCTCATCATGTCTGGCTCCTTGCCTCAACCGAACCGGCCCGAGATGTAGTTCTCGGTGCGTTCGTCTTTGGGGTTGAAAAACAATTCCTTGGTATCGGCGTATTCGACGAGATCGCCGGTCAGCATAAACGCCGTGCGGTCGGAGACCCGACCCGCCTGCTGCATGTTATGCGTCACGATGATGATTGTATACTGCTTCTTGAGTTCGTCGAGCAGGTCCTCTATCTTGGCCGTCGAGATGGGGTCCAGGGCGCTCGTCGGCTCGTCCATCAGCAGTATCTCCGGCTTGAGCGCTACAGCCCTAGCTATGCACAGCCGCTGCTGCTGGCCGCCGGACAGGGCGAAGGCGCTTTCTTTGAGCTTGTCCTTGACCTCGTCCCATAGCGCCACGCGCTTTAGGCTATCTTCAACCAGTTCGTCGTAGTCGCCGGTGTATCCGTTGATGCGAGCGCCCCAGGCTATGTTCTCGTGGATGCTCTTAGAAAACGGATTAGGCTTCTGGAACACCATGCCTATCCAGCGGCGCACCTGCACGGGGTCCACGCCGGGGTCGTAGACGTTGACGCCGTGGAATAGCACCTCGCCCTCGGTCCGCGCGCTGGCTATCAGTTCGTTCATCCGGTTAAAGGAGCGGAGCGCCGTGCTCTTGCCGCAACCCGAGGGGCCAATGATGGCGGTGACCTTGCGACGGTCGAAGCCCATGGACAGTTCGTTCACAGCCCTCGATTGGCCGTAGTAGATGTTCAGATTCTTGGTCTCGAGAGCGAAAGCGGATTCCTCTGAGCCTATCGCTAGCTCGAAACGGTCGGTGGAGGGGGCTTGTTTCATCTTCAAAACCTTTTCTGCTTACGCATCTTGTTGCGCGCGACTATGGCGAATGAATTGAGCGACAGCATCAATGCCAGGAGGACGACGATGGCCGCGGCCGCCAGATGCCTGAACTCGGCTTGCGGCCGCGATGTCCACTGGTATATCTGTATCGGTAGAGTCGTGAACTTGGAAAAAATCGAGCTGGGGTCCTGGGTCAGGAAGGTCGACGCTCCGATGACCACGAGTGGAGCCGTCTCGCCTATGGCCCGCGATACGGCCAGCACCGTCCCCGTAAGGATACGGTCGAAGCTGGCGGGCAGCACGTGGTGGCGTATGGTCTGCCACTTGGTGGCCCCTACCGCGAGGCTGGACTGCCTGAGCGTGCCTGGAACCGCCCTGAGCGCTTCTTGCGCGTTTATTATGATGACCGGCAGTATCAGCACGGCGAGCGTCAGACCCGCTGACAGTATGGTCCGTCCGTTGGAAACATCGCCTCCGGTTGAGGCTCCAAACGCCGCTCCCGAGGTAATGGGTTCCATGCCGCGCACGAATATGGCTAGCCCGAGCATGCCGTATATAATAGATGGAACGCCTGCGAGGTTGTAGATGTTCACCTGAATGGCCCGGGTCAGCCAGCCATCCTTTGCGTATTCTTCTAGCCAGATGGCGGCCCCTATGCCGACCGGGAACGCGAAGGCCAGTGTTATGAAGATGGTCATCAGGGTGCCTAGTATGGCCGTCTTTATGCCTGCCGCCAGCGGTACCGCCGATTGCGGCGCTAAAAGGAAGCGGACGTTGACCCAGGAACGGAACAGCAGTGTGCCTTCAGGGTAGTCCGCGGTTGCCTGTGCCTTTATTCTGGCGGCGGAAAACAGCGAGTCGAAGAGCGTAAAGGTCTCGGCAATCTCGGGTTTGACGATTTCAGCCAATACTACCGCGTACAGATCGTCCCTGGTCCGCTCGGCAAAGGGCAGTTCCCGCTCGAGGGCGCGGTAGCGCCTGGGCGACAGGTGTTCGTCTATGGTCGCCAGCAACTGGCTGGCATTCTGGACGTCGAGGGCCACGCCGTCGCGCGCGAGTTCCCTGCGGTCGGTCTCGTCCATCATGATGACCCAGCCGAACGCGTCGTCAACGATGGTCAGCACCAGGGTAGCCAGGAAGGCTATAGCCAGGATAGTCGACAACGCGAACGCCGCCTTCCATCGGGAACCTTGTACATGCCGGGCGCGCAGGTTCTGGTTGAAGGTTCCGCTCATTCGTACACCTCGCGGTATTTCTTGACTATGCTCCTGGACAGGATGTTGAGCAGCAGTGTCGAAACGAATAGCACGAGCGCTATGGCGAACAGGCTTCGATAGTCCATGGAGTCGTAGGACAGGTCTCCGCCCGAGATGCGGACGATGTGGCCCGTCATAGTTTCAGCGGATTTGAGCGGGTTGAGCGTGAGCCTCGGCCCGGCGCCGGCGGCCAGCGCTACTATCATAGTCTCGCCGACCGCCCTAGAGAGCCCGAGTATGAAGGCGGCCGCGATGCCGGAGAAGGCCGCGGGCACGATTATCTTGACGCTCGTCTCTAGCTTCGTAGCGCCCATAGCGTACGCCGCCTCGCGGAGGCTGCCTGGTACCGACGAGAGCGCGTCTTCGCACATGGAGCTGATCAGCGGCAGTATCAGCACGCCCATGACGAGACCGGCCGACAGCGTGTTGTACACCTCGACGTTTTCCTGGCCCAGGAGGCCGCGCAGGAACGGCGTCACCACGGTGAGCGCGAAATAGCCGTAGGCAACGGTCGGAACGCCGGCCAGCACCTCAAGCACGGGTTTGAGCGTTTCGCGCATCTTGGGGCGAGCATATTCGGCCAGGTAGATGGCTACGGCAAGGCCGAGGGGCAGGGCCACCGCCATAGCTGTGAGGCTGGTGGTCAAGGTGGCCATGAACAGCGGCGCTATGCCGAACTTGCCTATCGCCGGTTGCCATTCCTTACCGGTGAAAAATTCGAGCAGGCTGACTTCCTTGAAGAAGCCAGCCGATTCAGTGCCGAGTACCACCATGATGCCTATCGTCGTCAGGATGGAAACGGCTGCGCAGAAGAACAGAAATCCTTGGATGGCACGCTCTGTCGGCCTGAACCGACGCCGGAACGATAATGTTCCGGCGCGCTCCTCGGGATAAAAACCCTTGGAGACTGGTTCCATCTAGTACCGGCCCTTTACGGCGTCAAGCCAGGTCTGCTTGGCGGCCTTTACGGCGGCCGCGGGAGCGGGGAAGTAGCCGACCTCCTTGAGAGCCTCGGGAACATAGGTCAGGTAGTAGGCGATGAAGGCGGCTACCTGCGGTTTGTCGTTCATTATCTTCGAGTCGCTGTAGATGAATATCGGCCTAGCCAGGGGGTATGTTCCCTTGTCGACGTTGGCCGCGTTGGCCTCCACCCCGTCTATGGACAGGATGTTGAGCTTTGCCTTGTTTTCAAGGTAGTAGGCGAAACCGAAGTAGCCGATGGCGTAGATGTCGTCAGACACGCCGCGAACCAGCACGTTGTCGTCCTCAGAGAGTTGCAGGTTCTTGGCGCTCAGGATGGGATCGGCCTTCTTCTTGAATAGGTGCTCAACAAAGTAGCTGAAGGTGCCCGAGTCGGTGCCGGGGCTGAAGCGCTTGATTTCCTTCTTTGGCCAAGAAGCGCGGACATCGGACCATAACGCGGCGGTGGAGAAGGCCAGGGCCAGCTCGGCCTGGGTTATGTCCTTGGCAAAGGTATTTTTCTTGCTGACGACTACGGCCAGGGCGTCGGTGCCGAGCCTGAATTCGAGAGGCGTCCTGCCTATGGCCTTGGCCCATTCAAGCTGTTTGGCGCTAATGGCGACGGACGCGTTGGAGATATCCGTTTCGCCGGTCTTGGCGAAGCGCTCGAAGCCGGCGCCCGAGCCTATGGAGTCGATGGTTACCTGGCCTGAAAATCCGTCTTCCTTGAACATGCTGGCGATGACTTCCGATACCGGATATACGGTGGAACTGCCGGCCGTGACTACGGCGCCTGTGACCCTGGACGGGTCGATGCCCGGGAGCATCTTGTCGGGATCATCGCTCTTGGCCGAGATCCAGGTGAACTTGCCCTGCGCGAAGCCGCTGGCCGCGGCCAGCGCCAGCGCTATGACCAATGCTGTCTTCTTCATGTTTCCTCCCGAAATAATCTTCGAGTTAGAAACTATAGGAGCCTTATTGCGCTTGTATGAGCCAGATGTTAAAGAACGGTTAAACGCGCTTTTTCGTGTGTCATGTTTCCCTGATGGTGAACCGTTCCGCGTTCGCCATGGCGCGCGCGGCTTGTTGGCTGTTGCGCGCGGCGCCTTCCCCGAGCAGCGCGGAAACCGAGGCCAGTCCGTCAGCCTCGGACACGACCTCCCCGGCGAGGCTGCTGACGCGGGCGCTCAGTTCGGCGATGTTGCCCACGTCGTCCGCGATAGCCGTGCTGGCCTGGCGGATTCCGGAGGCTCCGTCGCGTACCCGTTCGGACAGCGTCGACATCGTATCGAGGCCTGAAACCACCTGGACGCTCTCGCTTCGCTCGTCCGCCATCGCGGATCGGATGCGCTCTTCGAGTACGCCTGCTTCCCTAATGAGATCGCGCATGCTCACGAACGATGTTTCGGCGACTCCCGTCCGGACGCGCATAGCCTTGATGGTGGCCTTCACGTCTACGAGGGTGCGGTCTATCTCGCTTGAACGCTCCGCCGTGGATTCCGCCAGTTTGCGTATTTCGTCGGCTACCACCGCGAAACCCTTGCCCGCTTCGCCCGCATGAGCCGCTTCGATCGCGGCGTTCATCGCCAGCAGGTTTGTCTGCCCCGCAATATTCGTTATGACATCGCTGGCCTCGGAGAGGCTTTCTGATTTCTTGAGCGCGTCGTCCGACAATTCGCGCACCTGTTCTATCGTCTCGGATCCGGCGTCGGACGCCTCGGTGAGCCCCGAGAACGCGCGAGCCATCGTGTCCATGGCCTCGGCCGAGGCGGAAATCCGTGAGGCCAGCGTATCCACCGAGGCTCGGGAGCCGCGGATCGCCTCTGCCTGCTCGTTGGCGAGGCCAGACAGGTCCCGTACCTCTTCGATGATGCGGCTCAGCGCCAACGATGAGGCCTTGAGCCGCTCGTCCTCGTCGGAGACCAGTTCCTTCATCTGAGCTATCCGGCCGGAAATGGCCGTTACCGAGGTTTCAGTCTTGCCTGTCGCGTTCAGGAGTGATAGTGCGTCGTGTTCGAGTTCCGCCGTGGACTCCCGCAGGATACGGACGATGGCCGACACGCTTTCGCCCACGGCGTTACAGCCCGCATCCAATGCCCCTATTTCATCTTTTCTCCGCGTCGCTATGATTTCTGAGAAATTGCCCTGGGCCATGCGGCCGAAGGTCAGCGCGAGGCGCGTGATGGGTTTCGTTATCATGGCCGCGACCGTTATTGAAGATATGAGCAATAGCGCTATCAGGATGCCGGCCAGAATGGCCTGATTCCAGGCCGCGGCATTGGCCGGAGCGGTAATCTCTGACAGGGGAACGGCCACGGCCAGCCGCCAGACTTCCAGCCCCGCGATGTCCACGGGCACCGATATGACCAGCTGTTCGGAAAGGCCGTCGGCGGAGCGGATATGAATAGGTTCCGCTGAAGCGGTCGAACTCTCCCATTCGACGTCGGCTCCAGAGGCTGCCGACAGACCTTCTGTCTCTGTTTTTCCTATCGCGAGTATAGATTCGGCGTTCTCCTCGCCGTAGCTTTCCTTGAACGAAGTAAACACCAAGGTGGGATCGCTGTGCGCCAGCACCGTGCCCTGCCTGGAGACGAGAGCCGCCCAGCCTGTGCCGCCGGTTACTATGTCCTCGACGATGCCCGTAAGGTAATCAAGCCCGATATCCGTGCCCACCACACCGAATAGCGCTCCGTCAGCCGTGAACATCGGTACCGATATCGTCGTCATCAGCGTGCCGGCCTCGTCGTCATCTTTATACGGTTCCATGACGACCGCGGCGCCTGCCTTCTGGGCCTCGGCGTAATATGGAAAATCGTAGTATTCCTCGCCCCAGTACGTCAGCTCTGACTCCAGCTCATCTCCGTCCCTGTAGACCCAGGGCGAATAGCCGCCGGTCTCGTCGAAGCCCTCGGCGTCGGCAAAAGCGGCGTCACGACCGTCCCATGCGTTGGGTTCGAAATGCGCCCATGCACCGAAATAGCCGGGATTACGCTCCAAGAACCGGAAAAGCAGGGCCTGCGGATAGCTTCTGTCAGGCTTTCCAGCGAGTTTTGTCTCGGTCAGCGCGTCGGCCAAGAACAGCGCTGAACCAGCCGCGGATGACAATTCAGCTGAAAGCTCAGCCGCGCGCTCCGTAGCCAGTTGTTGGAAAAAGAATACCGAGGCGTCCCTGAGAGATTTCCAGGTATCCAGCGTACCCCAGGCCTGGAATACCGCCACAGTCGGGACTACCGCGACGAAGAGGAACAGGAAGATCCGGGTGCGCAATTTTTTCATTGTTAGGCTCCTCGAAATCTTTATTAAACATACAATAATAGATCAACTGAATATCGATAACAATGGTTCATATCAAAAGTGACCGGATTTCATCTACCCTTGCTATGCCCTCGCGCTCCATGAAGTCGCGGATGCCGGCCAGTATTTCCAGGGGAGCCTCCGGGCGGGAGAAAATCGCGGTGCCCACCTGGATGGCGACGGCGCCGGCGAGCAGGTACTGGAGCGCGTCGTCGGCGTTGACGATGCCGCCGAGGCCGATGACGGGAATGGAGACGGCGCGGCTGGCCTTGTAGACCATAGCGACGCCGACTGGCCTGATGGCCGGGCCGGACAGTCCTCCTGTTTTCATTGCCAACACAGGCCGTTTGGCCTTAGTGTCTATGACCATGCCTACCAGCGTGTTGATGCACGATACCGCGTCGGCTCCGCCTGCCTCCGCGGCCTTGGCTATGACCGCGATGTCGGTGACGTTGGGCGACAATTTGACGATGAGGGGGCGCCGGCCGCAGCCGCTGGCCCGAGTTATGAGCGAGTCGCGGAGCCGACGCGTCAGGCGTTCCACCTGGGCCGGCTCGGTTCCGAACGCGAGGCCGCCGTGCGCCACGTTGGGGCAGCTGACGTTGATCTCGTAGCCGGCGATGCCGTCTTCCGCCTCAAGCCGCTCCAGCACCTCGAAGTAGTCGTCCTCGGTCCTGCCCGCCACGTTGACGATTACAGAACAGCGGCGGGTTTTCAGTCCGGGTAATTTTTCGGCGATGAACGCAGCTAGGCCGGGGTTGGCGAGCCCAATAGAGTTCAGCATGCCGGCCGGCGTATCGGCGAGCCTTGGCGCGGGGTTCCCTGCCCGGTATTCGGGGGTTACCGCCTTGGTGTACAGCGCCCCCAGCTGGTCCGAGTCCAGCAAGGCCTTGTATTCGTCTCCATAGCCAAAGGTGCCGCTGGCGACGCCCACCGGGTTGGCCATGACCAGTTCCCCGATACGGACGCTCATGTCTATTCGTGTGGCGGCGTTCATCGCCCGGCCTCCCAGTCAACGAGGCTGCCGTCGAGCACCGGCCCGTCGACGCAGGCTCGCGCGAAGGCGCCCGATTTGAGCCTGACCGCGCAACCGGCGCAGGCGCCCACGCCGCAGGCCATCCACTGTTCGGTAGCCGCCTCGTACGGCGCCCTGCGCGACTGTGCTAGTCTGTCCACCGCCGCCATCATGGGCGTCGGCCCGCAGGCGTAGAAGGCGGGCGGCAATCCCGGGTCGAATCCGCCCAGATAATCGACGGCGGTGCCCTTGAACCCGGCCGAGCCGTCATCAGTGCAGATGACTGTGCCGGAAGGCAGATCCACGTCCGGCACGAACGCGGCGTTCCGCAGGCCTATGACGAAGACGGGCGCCTCGCAGAGTCCCGCGACCGCGTCCGCCGCCAGCGCGCGGGCTAGGTACAGCATGGGCCCGAGGCCTATGCCGCCGGCTACCAGTACCGGCCTCATTCCGCGCGCGGGTTTGCTGAAACCCTTGCCTAGAGGCCCGAGCAGGTCGAGCGCGTCGCCTGCCTTCAGTTCCGCGAGGTATGCCGTGCCGCGTCCGCGTAGCTGGAATATGAAGGAAGCCTCGCCGTTGGCCTCGCCGTTGGCCTCGCCGTTGGCCGTGGCGCAATCGGGGGCCGGCTCGTCTGAGACAGAGGCCGGGGCGTGGGGCGCGGCAGTTTTGGTGTAGTCGGAAAACGCGAACGGGCGCCTGAGGGCGGGATCATAGCGACCGCCGGCGCGAACGGTCAGGAAACGGCCGGGGGCGGGCGCGTCATCGGCCTGACTGCCGGCGGAGATCGGCCAGGTGAACCGCAGTTCGTAGTAGCCCTCGGCCACTGGCCGCAATGACCTGACGGTAGTGTCGAATCTCTTCATTGGTTCCTCGAAGCTTGGTGCTGCACGGCATAATCACACGGATCGTACCCTTTTACTAGCGGACCCGAGCTTCGAGGAACGAGCTCGCTAGAACGGCAGGAGCTTGGTGCCGAGTTTCTCGTGTATCATTTCAGCCATGGCGAGGTAGAGGGCGGCGGCGCCGCAGATGATGCCCTCAAAGCCGGCGATGTGGCCGATGAGCTCGTTGCCGGTCCAGTCCCTGATCGCGAGCAGGAGGAATAATATGTCCAGCGTGACGAACACGAAGGTCAGCACCTTGCTGGACTTGAGCGTGCCTATGGTCATGAAGACGGAGAAGATGCCCCAGACGGCGAGGTACCAGCCCATGAAGCTCGCGGGCGTCGGTTCCGCCATGCCCAGTTTGGGGAGGACCCAGGTAGCCACGAGGCTGATCCAGAAGAAGCCGTAGGACGTAAAGGCCAGCATGCCGAAGGTGTTGCCGTTTTTGTATTCCATGATGCCGGCGATGACCTGAGATATACCGCCGTAGAAGATGCCCATGGCCAGGATCACGGCGCTGACGGGAAAGTAACCCGCGTTGTGCAAGTTGAGGAGGATGGTGGTCATGCCGAAGCCGGCGAGTCCCAAGGGACCGGGGTTTGCGCGTTTCATTTCCATGGTGGTGTGTGCTCCTGGGTGGTAAAAAAGGGACCATCGGCGCACTACGAGCGCCTGCGTCCCGGAAGGGCCCGATGTGTATAGCCTGTCTCCTTAAAGCTGGTCAAGTCTTTGCTGACCGCGGTCAGCGAGCCATGACGAAGCGACGATAAGGTTGTATTATAATGGTAACAATGCGAATACCACCTTTGACAAGCAACATGCGAATATCAGTCAGCATTTTCCTTTTCGCCGCCCTCGCGGGAAACGCCGGCGCGATTGACCTGGGCTACTCCCTCTTGGGCGGCGCCGGCGTCGCGATGGCCGCAGGTGGCGATCTGAGCGCCTCCGTCGCGGAGTTCGGCGACTCGGTAGGCGCGGATGCCGCCTATGCGCCGGTCCTCGGCGCGGTAATAGGATTCGGGATCGACGCGGACTTGACTGGCTCCCTGGGGGCCGTCACCGGGCTGGAATTGAGGCGACTTGGGTACGCGTTCTGGGCGCCCGAGATCGGCGCCAGTTCGTATCTGGCGCTCTGGGCCGCCGGCCTCAGGCTTGGCCTTCGGTACGAACTTGATGCCTGGCGCCTGGGAGCCGGCGCCTCCGTGTTGGCTCCTGTCAGCGGCATACGCCAGGCCGCGAGCCAGGGCGGCGCGGGTCTGACGGTCGCGTACGATG
>CAZNCK010000112.1:0-8662 GCA_964571545.1 uncultured Treponemataceae bacterium
CTGAAGTAACCTGGCTGAGCCAGGGAAGCTGGGATCCGTGCAACTTTGCAACAACCAAGCCGATCAATCACCTCAGCGATTTGAAGGGCCTCCGGATTTACATGTTCCCCACGGGTGGACAGTTCATGCAACAATTCGGCGTTGTCCCGACGGTGCTGCCATATCAGGATGTGGAGATGGCTATACAGACCGGCATGCTGGATGGCGTAGCCTGGTCAGGCATCACTGAAGATTACACGGTCGGATGGGCAGATGTAACTAAATATTATCTGACCAACCCGATTTCCGGAGCGTGGTCAGGCGGCTGGTTCGTCAACTCGGCCGCGTGGGCCAAGGTGCCCCCGCACCTGCAGCAGCTGTACAAACTCGCTATCGACAAGTCAAATTACTTCAGGCTCCACTGGTACTGGTATGGCGAGGCCAACTACCGCGTCAACGGCGGAAAGCTCAAACTGACTACGATACCCGATGAAGAATGGAAGGTCGTCGAGGAAGCGGCCTACAAGTACTGGGATGAAATAGCCAAGAAGAGTCCTAGGAACGCGAGGGTCGTGACAATACTCAAGAAGTATATCGATACCATGGAGAAGGCCGGAGCCCCTTACAGGTACTAGCGGATAATTCCAGTCAAACTGGTTGAGACGTTCCACATTCCCTATCCGGCTACTTTTTATAGCGGGATAGGGAATGTTTGAAATTCCAACATCATCACCAGGAGGTTTCGATGATCAGGGCCGCAAAAACCTATGTAAAATATATTGACGCAACCAGTCGACTGGTCGGCAAGGTCGTGATGTACCTGATATTCGTCATGATGGGAATATTGCTTTACGATACGATTTCAAGGACCGTGTTTGGCAAACCGAATATATGGGCCGTTGAATTGACCCAATTCATCATGGCTGCCTACTACCTGCTCGGAGGCGGATTTACCCTGCTCATCGGCGGGCATGTCCGCATGGACCTCTTCTACAGCAGATGGTCAAAAAAAGGAAAAGTGATCGCCGACATAATCACGTTTATTCCGCTCTTTATCTATATGATCATTCTACTATGGGGCGGGATCCAGGGCATCCAGTACGCGATTGAGTTCAAGCAGGTAACGTACTCGGCCTGGGGTCCCCAGGTAACGCCGATCAAGTTTTTCATGGTAGCGGGCTTAGCGCTCATGTTCCTGCAGATCATATCGGAGCTGATAAAAGACATCGCCGATCTCAAAGGCGAAAACCTCCGCGCGGAGGAACAATCATGAGCACCTATTCGTTCATGGCGCTGATGATGTTCTCCTCAATGCTCATCATGCTGCTCACCGGCCGACACATCTTTGCCGTGATTGGCAGCGTAGCGTCCATTTTCGCCGTGCTACTGTGGGGCATAGGCGGCGTCGGCATGCCGTTTCAGGCCGCCTTCAAACTTCTTGTCTGGTATCCGCTCCTGACGCTTCCGATTTTTATCTACATCGGATACATGTTCGCCAAGTCCGGTATAGCGGATGACCTGTACAAGCTTATCCATGTCTGGATGGGACCGATACCCGGAGGGCTGGCGGTCGGTACCGTCCTGCTTATGTGCATAGTATCGGCTATCAACGGTTTGAGCGTGGCGGGCATGGCCGTCGGAAGCACCATAGCGTTGCCTGAAATGCTCAAGAGAAACTATGACAAGAGGATGGTCACAGGCGTCATCCAGGCTGGTAGTTCTCTGGGAATTATGATACCGCCGAGCGTCGTGCTGGTACTCTACGGCATGATAGCCAGACAGCCGGTCGGGCGACTCTGGCTTGCCGGGTTCATGCCAGGATTCCTCCTTGCCGCGTTGTTCATCATGTACATCCTTATCAGGTGCGCCATCAATCCGACACTCGGGCCGCCGATGCCAAAAGAAGAACGGACGATGCCGTTAGTACAGAAGCTCTTGTTGTTCCGTTCTGGATTCTTGCCTCTGGTAATTATTTTCCTGATGTCTGGACTGTTCTTCATGGGGATCACGAGCCTGGTAGAAAGTTCCGCGGTTGGCGCTGTAGTCACCACGATCGTTGCACTGCTCAAGAAACGCCTCAACAAGAAGGTCATGGTAGAAGTGCTGCGCGATACGCTGAGCGTCAGCTGCATGTTCATGTGGGTCATCCTCGCCGCTCTCGCGTTCGGTTCCATCTTCGATGGACTGGGAGCCGTGAACGCGATACGAGACCTGTTCCTCAACAACGGTTTCGGCCCATGGGGCATTATCATAATGATGCAGTTGTCCTACATCATCATGGGCATGTTCCTTGACGATACGGCCATGCTCATAATCGTCGCCCCGCTGTACATCCCGCTCGTAATTAAGTTGGGGTTCGACCCGATATGGTACGGCATACTGTACACGGTCACCTGCCAGATTGCGTACCTGACACCGCCGTTTGGTTACAATTTATTCCTCATGAAAGCGATGGCTCCAAAGGAAATTACTCTGGCGGACATCTACCGGTCGGTGGTTCCGTTCGTCTTGCTAATGATCTTCGGGCTGGCCATACTCATGGTCTTCCCACAGATTTCCACCTGGCTGCCGAACCTGTATTACAACAAGTAGCCCGCGAGCGCATAATAGACAACCAAGGCCCGCTCCGTATTCACTGATACGAAGCGGGCTCTTTTTCATTGTTCAACCCCAGTGCCCTTGATCGCCTCCGTTCACGGCACGGCCTTATTACCCTTGGACAAGTTAAACACCGCGATTATGGATGTGCCGACTATCAAGAGAAACGATATCGCGTTGATCACCGGCGTCGACCCGTCCCGCACCTGCAGATACAGATTGATTGGCAGCGTCGCCTGGGACCCGGTCAAGAATATCGTCGTATTGAAATTCTCGAACGACATGAGAAAGGCCATAGCCGCGCCGCCTATGATGGCAGGCCTGAGGTACCTGAGCGTTATGAACCACAGCACCTGAAAACGATTGGCGCCCAGGTTGTAGGCAGCCTCCTCGAGCGTGCGGTCGAATTTGCGCAGGCGCGCTATGACGACCAGCGCCACTATCGTCGATATAAACGACGATTGGCCTAGCACCACCAGCCAGAAGCCAGGCCCAAGGAACTTCACGTAGACGCCGAACAGGTTCTCTATGGCCAGGCCTATGGTGTTGGCGAACATCAGAATGGAAATACCCAAAATGACGCCTGGAATCACGAGCGGCGCTATCATGAGGAAGTACAGCGCGTTCTTGAACCTGAAATTCTCATGCTCGAACAGGAACGCCGCGCAGGTTCCAAGTATGGTGGACAGGACCATCACGGCTACGGCGACCCTGAAGGATACGCCGATACTGCGCAGGTTGGTCGCATCGTTGAAAATGCCATATTTCTCCGGACCGTTGCCGAAGAACCAGTCCAGCGTGAAGCCCTTCCAGGGCAACGACGGGAACATGGAATCGTTGAAGGCCAGTACCATAGTCACTACGAGGGGCGCGAACAGGAAGACGAAATAGGCGATGATGAAGGCCTTGAAGGCGTTAGTGTACGGCTTGGGATTCTGAAGCGACCGTATCATTTGACCACCTCCTTGAGGCTCTGTCTGGTCAATTTGAGCAGAACCCAGATGATCAAGGATGACAAAACCAGAAGCAGGAAGCCAAAAGCGGCGCCCTGATTCCAGTTGAAATACAGAATGATCTGGTTGTAAATCTGTTCGGTGAACCACAACGAGTTCTTGCCGCCCATAAGGTTGGGCGTCAGGTAGCTGCCCAGCACGAGCATGAACACGATGATGCCGCCTGAGACTATGCCAGGCATGCAGTGCGGAATGATGATAGTGCGCCAGATCGCGAGACGACCAGCGCCAAGATCATACGCGGCTTCAATCAAAGAATCGTCCAGGTCCTCCATAACGCCTATCACCGGGACTATCATGAACAGCATGCTAGTATACACGAGCCCCATGATCATCGTAGCGTCGTTGTACAACAGCTCTATGGGTTCCTTGAACAGGCCCAAGCTGACGAACAGCTTATTCAACACGCCGCTTTCGCGGAGCAGGATAATCCAACCGTACACCCGGATCAGCTCGCTTACCCAGAACGGCACCATCAGCATGACCATCAGGAAGCCGACAGTCTTGACCCGAGCCAGCTTGGTGATGTAGAAGGCCACCGGCAAGGCTATGGCGATTACAAGGAAAGTCACCAGGATTGAATACATGGCCGTGCGCACGAAGGTGAGCCAGTAGATAGGCTCCTTGAAGAAGGCCGCGTAGTTCTTCAAAGTAAAGCCTGTATCACCGGCCCGACCGGAGCCCGAGAAGGATAGACGCAAGAGTTCCAGATGCGGCAATACCACCAGCAGGAAGAGCCAGAGGAATACCGGCAGAAAAAAAAGCACGAACCCGGCGTTGACGGTCTTTCTGTTACTCTTCGTCATACAGCTTCCAATCCGCCCGCTTGTAGCATACCGACTTAGACGGATCCCAGCCAATGCGGATAGAATCATTGGCCTTGATGTGGTCAAACTGCTTTGTCTGAGGCAAGGCCACAACCAACTCGTCCGTGCTTCCTTCCGGGCATACGAGCAGCCTGCTGTTGCCGCCGTCGAACAGTATGGCCTTCACCTCGACATGCATGACGTTGTAGCCAGCAGCCGTCTCGGCGGGGTTGATGACCATAGCCTCCGGCCGCACGAACAGGTCCCAGGCTTCGCCTTCAGAGATTTCTGGCGTTGGTAGGACACTGAAATCCTTGCCGTTTGCGTATCGAGCCGTGAAGATACCATGATCATCCTTGCGCAGAGCCACATGGAACTTGTTGTTGCTGCCAACGAACTGCGCCACAAAGGATGAACTCGGATGATGATATAATTCCTGCGGCGTGCCTACCTGCTCGAAGTGGCCGGCGTTCATTACCGCCACCTGGTCGCTCATCACCATCGCTTCCGACTGGTCGTGCGTGATGTATACGAAGGTGGTGCCTACCTGAAGCTGCAGTTTTTTCAGCTCCACCTTCATGTGCTCGCGCAGCTTGGCGTCAAGCGCGCCAAGCGGCTCGTCCAGCAACAGCACCGTAGGCTCAAGCACCAGACAGCGCGCTATGGCGATGCGCTGCTTCTGTCCGCCGGATAACTGGTTGACCTGTTTCTTGCCCGAATCGGGCAACCCGACGCGTTCAAGCAGGTCGTTGACCTTGCGCGTTATGTCCACCGACTTCTCGCCCCGTCTGCGAAGGCCAAAGGCGATGTTCTCGAAGACGTTCATCATGGGGAAGAGCGCAAGGCTCTGAAACACCAAGTTGACCGGCCGCTTGTTGGGGGCAAAGTTCGTCATGTCCTGGCCTCGGAACTCAATGCGACCATCGGTTTGCGTGTAGAAACCGGCTATCATGCGGAGTAGCGTCGTCTTGCCGCAACCCGACGGGCCGAGGATGGAGAAGAACTTGCCTTCCTCCACGTCGAACGAGATATTGTCGACCGCCGTAAAGGCGTTGAATTTCTTGGTAAGGTTCTTGACTGACAGGGCAGTTTGCATGGCGTACACCTATACGTGGGATGTTGTACAAATGACCTCTGGATCGACAGGCAGGCCATAAAAAACGACCGACAGCCCCGAAGGACTGCCGGTATGGCTATTCTGAAAAATGGATCAGCGCGCGGCCTTGATCTTGTCGAGGGTCTTGCCCTCCATCTCTTCAAGACCAGCGGGGACGGTGGGATACCAGTTGATATTGGCGAGTACTGCGGGCGGCAGACTCCTGGTAAAGTTGGCGGCAATTTCTGGCTTGAGGAACTTGACCGCGTCTTTGGAAGCGGTGCCGTAGATTTCCTTGTTGGTGACGAAGGCCGCGTTCTCGGCCCTCATCATGAAGTTGATCCACTGGTAGGCAGCGGCTACGTTCTCGGAGCGGGCGGGGATGGCGAAGGTATCAACCCAGGCGAGAGCGCCGCTGGACGGTGCCAGGTAGTCGATGTCTGGATTGGCTTCATGAAGTTTCCAGCCGGTCTGTTCCCAGCCAGAAGCTGCCCAGACTTCCCCGCTGAGGAGAAGCTGCTGAAGCTGGTCGCCGTTATCCCAGTAGGTCTTGACCAGGGGTTTGGCTGCTATGAGGGCCTTCTCCATGTCGTCAAGGAAGACCTGATACTTGGCGGGGGCGGCATAGAGATCGAAGGGCTTGTGCCCGAGCGAATAGCCCATGCCGATTAGGGTGGGCCTCTTCATGCGATAGGATACCCTGCCGGCATATTGGGGATCGAGTAGATCCTTAAAGTCCTTGATGCCAGGGGCCTTGGCCATGTTGACTATGAGGCCTTCAGTGCCGTAAACATGCGGCACGGCATAAGACTGGCCGTTGACCAAGGTGTTCTTCTTGACGGCCGCGAGCAGTGACGGATCTATCTGGGCGGCGTCGATCTTGGAATAATCTATGGCCTGGTAGATGCCGAATTCAGCGACAACCGCTGAAATCCTATCCTGTGAAGGCTGGGCAAGGTCGAATCCACCACCACGGGTTGCGCGGAGCTTGGAAATCATCTCTTCATTGTTGGAGAGGGTTACCTCAACCTTTACACCGGTTTCGGCAGTAAACTTGTCTATCAATTCCTGAGGCGCATAGCCTGACCAGGTAATGAGCCGAAGCACGGTGTTCTTGGGAGCCGGTGCGGGAGTCATTCCCGTACCTTCTTTGGTACCCGTAGCAAAAACCATAGATGCAGCCAGTAGCAGGCCTGCACACAACAGGGTGACTCTCTTCATACCAGATCCTCCACACAAGGTTTGTGATAGATAGTTTTCCGGACGGCAACGCCGCACTCCGTATGATTCTCGATCCGTACACTTGTGCTGTCAAGATATTATTGCCTCCCAGCGCCAACTATCGATTATAGATAAGTATTTTAATAAGCCTCGAATGAAATCCTCATATCTGAAAACAGTTCAAGTGCCGTGTCGATTCCTTTGAGTCCAATCAACGTCGCACCATCCCCACCGTTGATCGAACCGGTGCCGAACGGTTGGAAAACCGCCTCGGTCCTGGCATCTCCTATCTCCAGTTCTGCCCTGTAGAGCACCGAGGGCTGGCCATTGACGCCTGACTTTTTTTTGGTATACACCGCGTTCCAGTCGTAGGAACGGTTTGTCTCGAGCTTGACAACATAGATACCAGCAGGCAGGTGTTCCGCAAGGTTGTTGCCGTACTTCACCGTCGATCCAACTGTGGTAGGTGAAGAAACGGCGTCGACGTCATCGTTTTCAAGGTGAGACCACACCGGAAGGGCTTCCGGCCGTCCTTGTTTTGGAGCTGCGGTATAATCTCCGGTCACGACCCTCTCGGTAACGTATATCGTGCTGATGAAAGTGCCGTCAGGCTTCTCCAGCCATACAGCCACCTGGGGCCAAACCGTATAGCGGTACCACATGATCCTCATGTCCTTGCTGTACTGCGGACCTGGCTCAAGACTCAATTCGAAGCGTGGACCAGACTGTACGCCGGGCCTTGGTTCCGGCATTACCGCAGGTTCACCCACGCAGGCAACCAGCGAACCGGTAAACGCGACGGACAACAGCCCGGCCAATAAACTCCTTGTACCCACTGTAGTAATCTTCAGCAACCATTGCATTTTCTGCTCCTGTCATCTGGAATGTAGCACCTTTGTTGGCGATGCCTACATAATACAGAGGAATGTTGACAATGCCAACATCACTGATCATACTTTCTTGATGAACTCCCAAAATAAACGCAAAACTGACTCAGAATCCTACCACCACGGCCGGCTCAGGGAAGAACTTCTCAGGCTCGGACTGGAAAGCCTTGAGCAGGGAGTCGCTGATGGCATCAGCCTGCGCTCCATCGCAGAGCGCGCGGGCGTCTCCAAGACAGCGCCGTACCGCCACTTCAGGGACAGGGAAACCTTCCTGGGCGCGCTCGCCAATGAAGGATTCCGGCTCCTCTGCGTCGAGCTTGAGCGGACGACCGGTTCTGCTACAGGACGGGTTTCGGCCATGGGTCAGGCATACATGAATTTTGCCGTCGCCCATCCCGCGCTCTACCGCCTGATGAACTCTCCCCTGATCTGTACGCTTCCAGATGAAGACATCATCTGGGCTAGAAAGTCACTCGTCCTACTGGCTGAAACCTTGCGATCAGCCTCAGCGGGTTCAGGGCCGGAAGGACCTCTCGACATCAATGCCGCTGTTGCCGCCTGGGCCTATATCCACGGCCTGGTCCTCATTCGCATCGATGGGCTCTTTCCCCCTGATCTTGGAGAACCCGACTGGGAAAAGCTCTCTTCCATAGTTCCCATTGTACCGCCCACCGGCCTACGCTAGTCGGTATTTTTATACGCATACAGCGAATATGTGCCGTACCTTGACCCTTGGCCGCGCCGATGATATACCCGCCATACATGATGGAAGCGCCTGCTGCCGACCTTGAACGGCGAAGGCGCCAAACCATCCATAATCGCCAATCGTCATCGAGGAGGATACCAATGCCCGTCAATCTTAAAGGAAGAAGCTTCCTTACCCTCAAGGATTTCAGCACTGAAGAAATCCGCTACATGCTTGATTTGTCAGCCAACCTCAAGGCCAAGAAGCGCTCCGGCATCAGGGGTGATCTCCTCGACCGCAAGAACATCGTCCTCATCTTCGACAAGGCCTCCACCCGCACCCGCTGCGCCTTCGAGACCGCTTGCTGGGACGAGGGC
>CAZNCK010000112.1:8672-11634 GCA_964571545.1 uncultured Treponemataceae bacterium
TCCAGTATCGCGGCTCCCCCCAGAAGCTCGTGGAGGACCTGGCCAAGTACGCCGGCGTCCCGATATGGAACGGCCTGACCGACGATGACCACCCCACGCAGATACTCGCCGATCTCCTGACCATCGAAGAGCACGTGGCTAAGCCGCTGTCCAAGGTCAAGATGGTCTACTGCGGCGACGCCCGCAACAACATGGGCAACGCGCTGATGATAGGCTCCGCCAAGATGGGCCTGCACTTCGTCGCGTTGGCTCCCAAGGAACTGTGGCCCAACGAAGCGCTCACCGCCGAGATGAAGAAGGTGGCCGCCGGTACCGGCGGCAAGATAGAGTTCTTCGATATTTCCAAGGCCGATGAAGCCCTAAAAGGCGCCGACGCGCTCTACACCGACGTGTGGGTCTCCATGGGCGAGGAAGCCAAGTTCGAGGAACGTATCGAGCAGCTCCAGGCCTATCGCGTGACTATGGATTTCGTCCGGAAGACAGGCAATCCCGATTGCATCTTCCTCCACTGCCTGCCCGCCTTCCACGACATGGAAACGGACGTTGGCAAGGACACCTTCAAAAAGTACGGCCTCAAAGAAATGGAAGTCTCCGACGAGCTGTTCCGCAGCAGGCACTCCGTGGTATTCGACGAGGCCGAGAACAGGCTGCACACCATAAAAGCCGTGATGGTAGCTACAATCGGACGACAATAGTTAAACAACCGCCCGGGCCGACGATCAGCGCTGATCCTGGTACGTCGGCCTGGACGGGCGAGTTTACGTGAAAATGCGCGCGGATTCGTACAGGGATTTCCTTTGACCGGGATTCTCTCAGAACGGAAAACCATTCGCGCCGCCTTCCATAGGCGCGCCTTCTTTAGGCGCGCCTTTTTCTGAGGGCGACAACTGGGCTTCGCTACCGGGTCGCAGGGGCAGGACGCGGGCCGTTTCGTGAACGGCCAGACCCGACACGACGAGCGCTTTCTTTTGCTCCGCTGGACATACGGTTTCGCAGGCGCCGCAGCCTATGCACAGCGTCGTATCGAGCACGGGAGCCGGAAACACGGTCTGAGGAACGCGTTCCATGCTGATGGCTCCGGTCGGGCAATGCTCCGCGCAGGCGCCGCGGCGGGCGCCTTTCTCCACGACGACGCACAGAGGCAGGTCCAGCTTTGATTTGGCAACCGCGACGGTCGTCTTGCGCTCGACCGTGAGCGACTGAATGGCACCAGTCGGGCAGGCCTCTCCGCAGGCTACACACTCGAACTGACAGAATTCCCGGGAGTAGTCCATATAGGGTTCCAGAACCGCGGGGAATTTCCACCAGGCGGCGCCCTGCCTTAACACGCCAGACGGGCATGACCTGGCGCACAGGCCGCAGGACAGGCACAGGCGACTGAATCGCGCTGGGGAACCGGAACCGGGAGGGCTGGCCCACGGCCTGGTCGCTCCGTTCAATACAACGCCGGCTTTTGACCGCGATAAAACTCCATCGAAGCCAATACGCGCAAACAGGCTGGTCGCGATGCCCGTGGCAGGCAAGGCCAGAGCCGCGGCCACGACGCCAGTGCCGCCCGCCAGCATGAAGTTTCCGCGGCTGAGCCTCGCGGTAGCCGGCGCTGAGGTGTCGAGGGATGGGCTTTCGGGCACGGGGTCGGAGCCGGAGCCGGCGCGATGTTGCGTGAGAGTCCGCGGAATTGACACGTAAGGTTTCGCCGCATGCGGCCGGCCGTAGCGAGCGGAGCCGGTGGGGCAGACGACAACGCAGTCAAAACAGGCAACGCAGGCGCCGCAAGAAGTACAAGACGGCGCGTCGATGTGGAACTTGAACAGAGCCCGCCCAGGAAGCAGGCCGAGCAAAGCGCCGGAGGGGCAGAGCCAGCGGCAGAAGGCTCGAGGTTTGATTACAGCGCTTACGATAACCAGCAGACCAGGCAGAACCGCAACCGCAATCCAGACAACATCGAGCCGCGGAGGAGGGGTCGGTAGCTGTATGCCGATGCGGACGCCGGCCTCCCCTACCGTTTCCCACGCGGTGCCGAACACTGAAGCCGAGAAGCGCGCGGCCAGCGCATACGGCTCCAGCCAGGCCAGAACCGAGGGGGCCATCCTGCAACAAACCCAGCGGACACTGTACCGAGCAATAAAAGCGGCCTGTCAACGCGGTCAGGACCAGGATCGCCAGCCAGGCAAGGCCGGAGCCGGCGAGC
Organism: uncultured Treponemataceae bacterium; assembly: GCA_964571545.1. Lineage (GTDB taxonomy): Bacteria > Spirochaetota > Spirochaetia > Treponematales > UBA12059 > SZUA-370. Next base: position 10,864 of record CAZNCK010000112.1, read on the forward strand.
CCGCTAGCGAAGGCGGCGGCAAAAGACGGGAGGAGCTGGACGGATGACAGCAGGGTCGCGAGCCGGAGCGCCGCGCCGGAAGCGGCACCAACTACATGCCACCGAGAAAGGCGGTAGCTACCAGAAAAGCCGCTATGATTCGGCCGACCCGGAATAGCCTGGCCCGGAGGACTCGGCGCGGCATTCGGCGAATCGGCATGTTGCTGGTCGCATTGAAGGCTGACTTCACAATACAATCCGTCGCACATCCAGTTTTTCCAGGTCAGTAATGCCCAGCCCGAGTCTTGCGGCGATTGCGATATAGCCGAAAGCGGATGGGTCGAAGCCGAGCGCTCGGGCGGCTGCTGTGTCCGCGGCAACCGGGTCTACTGAAGCCACAAGCATCTTCATGAGCTCGCGCTTGCTGGAGGGGTTGCCGCGGGGTCCGCCTGATTTCATGACGCGGTACATGTCGCTGATAGTCAGGTCGGCTTTGCGGGCCAGGCTGACCTCGGCGATACAGGCGTCCAGGCCGAGGCGATGGAAGGCGTTAATTAGTTCATCGAACCTTGTGTCTTCTTCAGCAGGCGTACTTAGGCACGTACGTGGCGCCAACCTTGAGCGGCGTCACGGCTTCCTTGCGCCAAATCTTATTGCCTTCAGCACTTAGCTTCTGCTTCGATAAGAACGCCCGGTCCGTGTAGAACATCTCAAACTGCTCAGCAATCCGGACGGAAGATATTCCCGCCATTTCCGCATGCACTTCCTCTGTTTTTCTGCCGGGACCGACGC
>CAZNCK010000113.1:0-2869 GCA_964571545.1 uncultured Treponemataceae bacterium
GGACCCCTCTTTAAAGATTGAGAATCTTTTGTCCTAACCGATAGACGAAGGGGCCGCGAGAGCGGTAGGTCCTTTTAAGGGACATTCCGTTTACGGGGCAAACCATGGGTTTGCGTTATTGTTGCCGTAGTTCCCCAGGGAGGATTCGAACCCCCACAAGCAGATCCAGAGTCTGCTGTGCTACCATTACACAACCGGGGAATGCAGTTTGCACGAGGAATATAGCGGAAACGTGGAAGTCGAGTCAAGGGGAGGCTTCTATTTGATGCCGGAGAAGGCGGCATCGATCTGGGGATTATGGAAGAGCTTAGCGTATTTGAGCGCGGTCAGCCCCAGCTTATCCGCTATTTCAGGGCTCGCGCCATACTCAAGTAACGTAGTGACTATGGCTGCGTCGCTACGACCCACGGCCAGCACGAGCGCGGTCTGGCCGTCCTTGCTCTGAAGATTAGTATCCGAACCTTTTTCAAGCAGGTATTCAAGCAGTCCCTCGTCGCCCTGTTGGGCCGCATCCATCAACGGGGAATAACCGCGGTCGTCGCTTTGCGCGTTGATGTCAGCCCCATGCTCCAGCAACAACTGGACGACGTTGCGGTGGCGGAACCTGGCGGCGAGGCACAGAAGCGGAACGCCGGCCTTGTCCCTGACGTCCGGAGGAAATCCAGAAGCTATGAAAAGCTTTACAGATTCGGCGTCGCCGTCCCGGACGCATTGCGCCAAAGATTCTCCATGCCATGAGATGCCTCGCTCAAGGAGCGCGGCCTTCGCCATGCGGCGGTGTTCTTTCGAGGTCCATTCCAAACTTTCTGTTGAATAATACTCGACAGCGGAAGCCAAATCGGTAAAAAGTCTGATCTCTTCTATCCATGGAGCCACATGCAACCCAGGAAACAGGCTATACAGGGCTAGCGGCATGCCCCTGCCGCGAGCGAGGCCGACGATATAGGCAAACCACGAAGACTCAAGGTCGGACTGGTCAATCGCGCACAGCACATGGGTAGCCCCGGCCAGCAGGCTATCTATCCGCGCGCGTCTCTCTGCCCGCCACCGGTTGCTGAGTTTCAGACCGACCGTATCACGCCCCTCCGCCTCGAGGCACACCATAAGATTTCTGGCGGCGGAGGCATTCTGGGGTGAGGCCATCACGGATATCTTCAAAGGCATCCTCTATCTCGCTTGATTTCGACTGACCCAATACCTTGGTTTATGTACCAGATCCCTGTTAGCATAATCGGCAGTTTGGAGTTCCGCGCTTGAATTTATTGCTAGTCGAAGTAGTATCGAATTTGTGCATTCTTGCTCTTGACTGGTATGGAGAAATTGGATATTATTAAGGCAAGCCAGCTGGCAAGGCCATCTTCGTGGTAATGCATCTTCGGTACGCATCCGATGGCCGGATGGTTTGATTGAGCTTCCGGGTTTCACCTCCTTGCCCGGGAGCTCTTTTTTATTGCCTACCATACCGTATCTTAGCCGCGCCCCATACAAGCTTCGTTGAAAGACCTCAAACGTCCCTACTATGATAGCGCCTCCTTTAGGCATTGATCCAACGGATTTCCATGTCACGCCAACGGCACTCAACAAACGTTCATTAACGCTCTAAGTGTACTGAAACAAGGTTTCAGGCGTCACGCTGCTCGATCATGCTGGCGCTTGACTTTGAAGAGCGTCTATAATAGATTAAAGGGATCTATTTAGGATGGTATATGAGTTTGATAACGACGCGTTCACGATACGGGCTCAGATTGTTACTGGAGCTTACGGAAAGAGGATCCAATGGACCGGTCGACCTGGGGAGCGTAGCGAGGAGCCAAGACATTCCTGAAATGTACCTGTCCAAGCTGGTGGTGCCGCTCAAGGCGGCGGGAATTCTTCGGTCGGAGCGTGGAGCCAAGGGCGGCTACGAACTGGCCGGACGTCCGGAGGATATTACTATGCTACGCGTGGTGGAGGCCCTCGAGGGACGCTCGTCCCTCCTGGAATGTACCGCAAACCAGGACGCTTGCGCCCGTTCAGGAGACTGCAGGACACTACCGGTGTGGGCTGGCCTCGATCGGGTGATAAAGAACTACTTGGGGGGAATTTCCCTCGCGGATGCCGCCCATGCGGCCTTGGACTATTCGATTTAGGAGACAGCAATGAAGTACGCAGAACACATTACCGACTTAATAGGAAATACCCCGCTTATTCGCGTCAAGGCCAAAGGAGCGGCCCCAGGCGTTATAGTTCTAGCCAAACTGGAATCCTTCAATCCGTTTTCAAGCGTAAAGGACAGAATTGGCATAGCCATGATCGAAACCGCCGAAAAGAGCGGCGCTTTAAAAAAAGGATCTGTCATAGTCGAGCCGACCTCGGGCAACACCGGGGTAGCCCTCGCGGCCGTGGCGGCATCAAAAGGCTATCGTATCATCCTAACTATGCCGGAGACGATGAGCATAGAGCGCCGCAAGCTGCTCGCCGCCTACGGCGCCGAACTCGTCCTCACCGAAGGTTCCAAGGGCATGAAAGGCGCCATAGCCAAGGCTCAGGAACTGGTCCTGTCTATCCCGGACGCGTTCATGCCTATGCAGTTCGACAATCCGGAGAATCCGGAAGTTCATAAAAGAACGACAGCTGAGGAGATATGGAATGATACTGACGGCAAGGTCGATGTCCTGGTCGCGGGAGTGGGTACGGGCGGAACGGTCAGCGGCATTTCGAGCGCCCTCAAGGCCCGAAAACCATCGTTCAAGGCCATAGCGGTCGAGCCTCTCGCCTCACCGGTGCTTTCCGGCGGTCAGCCAGGGCCGCACAAGATCCAGGGCATCGGCGCGGGGTTTGGTCCAAGCCTCTACAACGCGGCGCTCGGAGACGAGGTGATCCAGGCAAC
>CAZNCK010000113.1:2879-11537 GCA_964571545.1 uncultured Treponemataceae bacterium
CTCACGAAGAGGCGGGAACGACAACCAGGCGGCTCGCGAGGGAAGAAGGCATTCTCGTGGGCATTTCATCGGGCGCGGCCCTGTGGGCCGCGTTGGAAGTAGCAAAACGGCCGGAGAGCGCGGGCAAAATGATTGTTGTTATCATGCCTGATTCAGGAGAGCGTTACCTGTCGACCTGGCTTTTCGAGGACCTTCCCGCCCAATAACAGCATTCGCTACGCGTGCCTTCGTAGCTATCGTCGTGTATAATCGGAGTCGGAGGATCCCGTGATATACCTCGACAATGCGGCTACGAGCTGGCCTAAGCCAGAAACAGTGCTTGATGCCGTAGCAAGGGCGATGCGTGAATGGGGCGTTGGAGCCATATTTTTTCTCTGAACGCGGCGCGAGAACTGCGCGAAGCTCGGGTTGCTTTGGCAACTATGTTCGGCATACAGGCGCCGGATCGGATAGCATTCACGCTCAACGCTACCTGGGCCGCAAATATCGCGCTGAAGGGCCTCCTGAAGGCGGGAGACCACGTCATTTGCGGTTCGATGGAACACAATGCCCTAGCCCGCCCTCTGCGCTCCCTCGAACGGCGCGGCGTTATCGTTACCAAGGTTAGCTCCTCGCCTTCTACGGGCCTCGATCCAGACGCGGTCCGGGCGGCCATCCGCCCGAGTACCAGGCTCGTGGGCACCTGCCACGCTTCTAACGTCAGCGGCGCCATCAGCCCTATCGCGGAAATCGGAACCCTGTGCCGCGAGCATGGAATCAGCTTCCTGGTAGACGCGGCGCAAACCGCCGGCGGCATTCCCGTAGACGTAGAGGCGATGCGCATAGACCTGCTTGTCTTTCCCGGCCACAAGGGACTCCTTGGCCCCATGGGTACAGGCGGCCTCTACATAGCTCCCTCGGTAAGGCTTGATACCATCATAGAAGGCGGTACGGGCAGCGAATCGCGATCGCTCGAACAACCGGAAGTCATGCCGGACCGATTCGAGAGCGGCACGCCCAATACGCCCGGCATTGCGGGGCTCGCCGCGGGCGCGCGCTACCTGCTAGACCGCGGCGTCGCCGTCATCGAACGGATCGAGTCTGAGCACTCCCGTCGGCTCATAGACGGACTCGCGCAAATTCCTGGAGTCGTGGTATACGGGCCGCCGCCGGATAGTCCCCGAGCTTCAGTCATCACGATTACCATAGACGGCGTCGACCCAGCCGACGCGGCGGCTATCCTCGAAGCCTCCTTCGGGATAGCGGCGCGAGGAGGTCTGCATTGCGCCCCGGACGCCCACCAGGAGCTTGGAACGCTCGAACGCGGAGCCCTCAGATTGAGCCCGGGCGTCTTCACAAGCGATGAAGAACTGGAGGCCTGCATCCGGGCGCTGGCCTCGATAGCGGGTCAGGCATCGCCATGAACGAAGGAACCAGAATGGATCATATGGATTCGATGGCACGGTATTCAAGGCAGATTGCGTATTCGAACATAGGCGTTGCGGGCCAGGAACGGCTCGCGGCTTCGCGGATTGCCGTCGTCGGCATCGGGGCGCTCGGTACCGTCATAGCCAACAGCCTCGCGCGCGCTGGCGTTGGACACCTGCGACTCATAGACCGCGATTATGTTGAAGAAAGCAACCTCCAGCGCCAGTGCCTCTTCACGGAGGAGGACGCGCGCGCCGGTCTGCCCAAGGCCGAAGCCGCGGCGCTCAGGCTCGGAGCCGTCAACTCAGGCATAACCATCGAACCCGTCGTGATCGACCTCGACGCGGGCAACGCGGAACGGCTCCTGAGCGACGTCGATGTGGTCGTCGACGGTTCCGATAATTTTGAACTGCGGTACCTCGTCAACGACGTGTGCCTAAAACTCGACCGGCCCTGGGTCTACGGCGGCGCGCTCATGGACGCTGGCGTCACGATGAACATACTGCCTGGCGCCGGGCCCTGCCTCCGGTGCCTCCTCCCCGAACCGCCTTCCGCGGGTTCCCAGCAGACCTGCGCGAGCGCGGGCGTGCTGAACATGATTACCGGCGTCATTGGCAACATCGAAGCCGCGGAGGCTATGAAGCTCGCGCTCCGCAGCCCCCAGGTCAGAACGACGTTCCTGTCAATAAACCTCTGGAACAGTTCTTTCCGGGAGGTAGAGCTGGCCCGCGACCCCGAGTGCCCGGCCTGCGCCCACGGGCGCTATGATTTTCTGAGCCGCGCCCGGGAAAGTCGCGCCGTCAGCCTGTGCGGACGTGACTCCATCCAGATAAGCCCCGCGGACGGAACCGTCGTAGATTTCAGCGTTGTCTCGGAACGCCTGCGGCATCTTGGAACGGTCCGGTCGAGCGACTTCATGCTCATATTCAGTGGAGGAGACCGCGAGATTCGGCTCTTCAAAGACGGCAGGGCCATCATATCCAAGGTCCGCGACGCGACCCAGGCCAAGTCGATATATTCGGAGTACATCGGGCTCTGAAGCGGCCGGAACGCCATTAAATAGATGACTCCGGCCATAAACCGCTAAATTTCGCCTAATCCAAGCTCTATGTCGGCGAGGATATCATCGATGTTCTCTATGCCTATGGACAACCTGACCAGATCCGGCGTGACGCCGCCGGCCCGCTGTTGCTCGTCGCTCAGCTGCGAGTGAGTCGTGCTGGCCGGATGGATGGCCAGGCTCTTCACGTCTCCCACGTTGGCGACATGGGAGAACAGTTTAAGCGACTCTATGAATTTCTGCCCCGCGGGCCGGCCGCCCTTGACGCCAAACACGACCATGCCGCCCGCACCCTTCCGGAGCACGTTTTCGGCAAGGGCATACGACGGATCGCCTTCGAGGCCCGGATAGCGGACCCAGGCTACCTTCGGGTGCCGTTTTAGGTATTGCGCGACAGCGAGCGCGTTGTCGACATGACGAGGCATACGCAGATGCAGTGTCTCTATGCCCTGAAGAAACAACCAGGCATTGTCGGGAGACAGACAAGCGCCCAGATTCCGCAACGGCCCCGTTCTGAAGCGAAGGGCAAAGGCTATATTCCTGAGTCCCGGCGGCAGATCGATGGCCCAACGTAGGCCGTGGTACGCGGGGTCAGGACGGTTGAATAATTCGAATTTCGTGTCGGACCAGTCAAAGGTACCGGCATCGGTGACGATACCGCCTATGGCGGTACCATGGCCGCCTAGCCATTTTGTCAGCGAGTTGATTACGATGTCCGCGCCTAGCTCTATCGTCTTGAGGAGCCAGGGCGTCGTAAATGTCGCGTCCACGACGAGCGGTAGTTTATGATTCTTCGCCGCCTTCGATATGGCTTCTATGTCGGCCAGATCGAGCACGGGGTTTCCTATCGTCTCCACGTAAAGAAGCCTCGTCGCGGGCGTTATGGCCTTCTCGAAGGCTCCGGGGTCGGTCACATCGACGAATTTCGTCGTTATACCGAAATCAGGCAGTATCGAGTCGAACATCGTATAGGTGCCGCCGTACAGATTGGACGCCGAGACTATTTCGTCGCCGGCTTTAGCTATCGTTATGACGGTGTTGAAGATTGCGGCCGTTCCGGACGCCACCGAGACGGAGGCGGCTCCTCCCTCGAGCTGGGTAACGCGTGATTCGAGGATATCATTGGTCGGATTGCCGAGGCGGGAATAGATGTTGCCGAATTCCTTCAGGGCGAACAGGTTGGCAGCGTGCTCGGCGCTCTTGAACGTGAACGAACTGGTCCTGTAAACGGGTACGGCGCGCGAAAATGTGGTTGGATCGGGGGTATGGCCCGCTTGAACGGATAGAGTCTCAAAACGGGGGTTGTGTTTTTGAGTCATGGCTTAGCTCCGGGTATATGAATCCTCGCGGGCTACCCACTCAGGTAGCCTTACTCAGGAGCCCCGGACGCCCGGTACGCGGCAACGCGCGACGGTGAGCGAACGGGGCACGATCATGCCGCATGAATACCCCTGCATTTCCGTTCGTTCGCTCATGGTTTCCTCTCCGGAACGCAGGCCTTCTCGCCTTGCGTCATTCCGTGTTTTATACCACAATGTGGCGTTCGTCGTTACTATGCATAAATACATTTATAGTGTCAACCTGGATCAATCCGGAACTAGACAATGGAGACAGCATGCCAGTAAGAATACCGGATGACCTCCCGGCCGCACGCCAGCTGGAAGAGGAAAACATCTTCGTCATGCCGAAGGACCGCGCATACCACCAGGACATCCGCGAGCTCCGTATCGCCGTACTCAATCTGATGCCGACCAAGATGGTGACAGAGACGCAGATTCTGCGTCTGCTGGGCAACTCGCCGCTCCAGACCGACATACGTTTCATCCGCATGGCTACCCATGACTCCAGGAATACGCCGACGGAACACCTAAACGCGTTCTACGAGCCGCTTGAGGAAATCCTTCAGGAGCGTTTCGACGGGCTGGTCATAACCGGCGCGCCAGTCGAGACAATGCCCTTTGAGGAGGTCGACTACTGGCCCGAGCTCGAGCGACTGATGGACTGGTCGACGACGAACGTGTGGTCAACGATGCACATCTGTTGGGGCGCTCAAGCGGCGCTCTACCATCATTACGGCGTGACCAAGCGGGCCCTGAGTAAAAAAATGTTCGGGCTGTATTACCACCACGCCCTCGACCTCAGGGAACCGCTCCTACGCGGGTTCGACGAAGTGTTCCTCGCGCCGCATTCGCGCCATACGGAGATCGCGGCGGAAGACTTGGCGCGAATTCCCGAACTCAAACTGCTGGCGTCATCAGACGAGGCTGGCGTCTACATGGCCGCGTCACGGGACGGACGGCGGGTGTTCGTCACGGGCCACCCCGAGTACGACCGGCTGACGCTGAAGGCGGAATACGACCGCGATACGGCCAAGGGCCTGCGCATCGACGTGCCGACCAACTATTTCCCCGGCGACGATCCGCGAAAAGCGCCTCCGATGACCTGGCGCGCGCACGCGCATCTGCTGTACGCCAATTGGCTTAATTATTGCGTATATCAGGAAACGCCCTACGATCTGGGCGCTCTCGGAGGCCGCCAGGATCGCTGAGGCAGAAAATTGCGCAGAATGATCGCCGCTCAACACGAAAGATTATGCTCTTATTGAATCACACAATTCTTCCGAACATATAATGTAGCCAGCTGCTCGCGGCCGATTATCCAGTCGTCCTGCGTAGCACCGGTCGTACAGGAAGGGAGTCCAGGGCATGGCCCAGAAAACGGGTGGCGCAACATCAGACAACGACAAGAAGCTCATCCGCGACCATGCGTTCAGCATACGGGAGGCGTTGTTCAGCTGTTTGACCGATACACAGGTAGAGTGTTCGGTAGCCTTCGCCCGGCTCCTCAACCGCTCGGGCGTCACCACCGAGAACTACCGTCTTTTCCTCCGAATGCTCATAACGAACAATCCCTGGGTTGTCGAGGAATTGGTGCACGACCGAGAGCCAAAACTGCTGTTCTCCACGATACGGCCCGATTCAGAACTCATCGAGATGGCGTTTGCAGTGCTCATGTCGAGACATCCGGACGAGCTTCACGGCAACGTCCTCGAAGCAGTGCTCGGAATCATACAGAACGCGTTCTTTGACCCTGACGATGGGTACAAGATCCACACACTAGAGATCATGGATCTCAACGCGCTCGGTAAATTCCTCATCAAGGATAAGGATCAAGCGCATCCCCAGAACAAGTTGATTCTAGAAATCCTCGACAGGATAACGAGCTTGGGCCGATACTACGGCGAACCAGAAAAGAACATCTTGGCTAAACATGCCTTCAGCGTCAGATTCGCCTATTTTGACAGCACGCGCAACCTCAACGACGCCATACCGGAACCGCTACTCGTAAAGCTCCCGAACCGTTCAGACGTCTCTCCAGAGAACGATTTCGTAGGGCTCGTGGAAGAACGCCGAAAGCGGAAGAAGAAGGCAAGCCTCCGTCAGGCCAAGTAGAAACCATACAGGACATGGTCATCCTTCGCATGCTATACTGGAAACACTGGAGAAAAGGCACGGGAGGCAGCATTGATCAAGTCAAAAAATATCGACAAAGACACTAGTGAACGCCCCGCTGCAACGCCTCTGAACAGCGGGTTCGAAGCTCTCGAAGGAACGGCGCTTGTCGAAAGCGCCATCGAGATAGCCGGACGCTGGCCCGGACGACTCAAGGACGACGAGGGCCACCCTGGCGGCCTCATCGAGCTGCCTGGAGATCTGCGCCCCATCATCATAGGGGATCTCCACGCCAACCTAAAAAACCTCAAAGCCATTATCAACCATGAAGACAACATGAAAGACCTCGAAGCCGGGAGAGCCGCGCTGCTGTTCATCGGCGACTCGGTGCACGACGACCGCACCGGGCACATGCGCGAGACCGATGGATCGATAGCCATCCTCGATTTCATATTGAGGCTCATAGTCGATTTTCCGCGCAATGTCTACTATATACGAGGCAATCATGATACATTCGATGTCAGGCTCAGGAAAAGCGGCATAGCGCAGGGCATAGAATTCCGGGACGCCATGGAAGTTTCGCACGGCGCAGAATTCGCGGCAGCCATAGGCCACTTTTTTGAATCGCTGCCCATCTTCATCATCGGCGACGGCTTTGTCATGACGCATGCGGGTCCGCCTCGCGGCGGCCTCGTCCGGGAAGAGCTGATAAACATCAGGAAATATCCGGAAAAGTACCATCAACTCCAGTGGAATAGGGTCAACGAGTACCACGGCAACCCGAGTCCCAAAGAATACGGAGAAAAGGATGTACGGCTTGTGCTTGACCTCCTCGATATGCCCAAGGATACTCAGTTCATCGTAGGCCACAATCCGCTCTGGAACGATGGCAACAAAACCGGAGTTTGGATGAACGTCATCGGCATCACCGGGCATCATATAGTGTATTCAGGATCTGGAAGCAGAGCACCGTACTTCACGAAGGAGGCTGGCAAACTGGTCGTAAAACTAGCTGTCGATGAGTACACCGAGGTATACAGTTATGAGTGACAGGGATCTGCTCGCCAAAATCATACAAGACGAGTCGATCATCCGCAGTTTCTACCTAGATATGGACACCGACGCGGCATTGTCGAAAATTGACTCGCTTTCAATAAAGATTACGGAGAAGCAGCAGGACATTCCCTTCAACGCCGCGGTCAAAGGCTATGTAGGGGCAATGGACTCAGACGGTGATCCGTGGATTCTGAAACCGACAGCCGATCGTTCTGAGACCCTCTACCACCGCATCTGCACGCTCGCGTTCCTCATAGACCACTGGACAGGAACCCTTTCAGCGCCCTCAACAGTCTGCACTATCGGAGGCAAGGATTATCGGGCAGTGAAGGTCGTCAAGAACGCCATTCAGATATCCTCGTACAACTATTTGGAACATCCATTCATAGACTGGTTCCGCGCCGACCTGATCAACCGCTGGCTCTACTTCGATGAAGACAGAAATCCCAACAACTACCTCGTCATCAGGAACAGCAAGGAGGAACCGTTCGTCGTTGCCATAGATTTCGACAAGGCCGATTTCGAGGCCACGAACATGAAGATAACTGGAATTGAAGGCAAATTCGGCTGGGTTCGCGGCGAAAAGACCCGCTTTCTAACACTCCTGAGGCCAGAAAATTTCGAGGGAGTGCCTATCGAGACCTTCGATTCACGACTCAAGGCTATGATGTCCATCCCCGCAGGAGAGCTCAGGAAACTCGCTCGGAGGCTAGTCGACGGGTATGCGGAAGATCCAGACGGCCTTGCCGACAACCTTGTCGAGAACATCAATCATCGCAGGAACTACATCGATACCTACTTCCGAAAAATGTTCAAACTTGAAAGTGAAACGAAGAATATTTCAAATTCTGACGAGTACTCGATGTTCGGGGCAAGCTTTCTGTCCACGTACGGCAATAATAAGTGATTATGCGATCGCCGGAAGACGGAAAAAGCTTGACACATTACACTGGTGCTCTATGATTTCTCAAGGAATAGTTCTCAGTCTATTGGTAATATGATTCATCCACCGAGGAGGTTATGATGGACAAGCAGACCGAAAAAATGATCGAACGGACATGGTCCAAAGAAACGATCATGCAGGTCGAGCTCGGGATTATGCAGAATATGCTGGCATCGAGGACCGAAGAGGCAGTAGAAGGCGCAATTAGCTTCGCTCGTTTCCTGAGCCTTTCTGGGCTCAACAACGATAACTACCCGCTCTTTCTCAAGTTGCTCGAAGTCGAGAACCATTGGGTCATCGACACTATGGTCGGATTGAAGGATCCCTTCCTTTTGATCAGCCCAATCCAGCCGAATTCGTATCTTACCTTCACAGCGTTCAAGCTCCTTACGAACTGGCACCCCGGCGGTATCTACCCGGTAACCCTTTCGAGAGTGCTCGGCGTTCTGCAGGCCGCGTTCGCCTCTCCGAAGGATGGATACAAGATTTACGCATCTTCCATCAACGACGTGAACAACCTGGGCAAGCACCTCAACAAGGAAACCGGTCAGGACGATCCAAATAATCGTTGCATCCTCGACATCCTCGACAGGATCGGATCACTAGCCGGTACGTCGACTGATCCGGACAAGGAGCAGATGGCACGGCAGGCGAACAGCATACGTACCTTCTACTTTGACAAGCGGAAGAAGATGGAAGACGTCATACCGCAGGTACTCCTCGTCAAATCCGACTACGTG
>CAZNCK010000114.1:0-11484 GCA_964571545.1 uncultured Treponemataceae bacterium
CGGCGGCCAGAGACAGCGCATCGGCATAGCCCGCGCGCTGGCCCTCAAGCCGGACCTGGTCCTCTGCGATGAACCTGTCTCCGCCCTCGACGTGTCAATCCAGTCCCAGATCCTCAACCTCTTCAAGGATCTCCAGGAAGAGTTCGGCCTCACGTACATGTTCATCGCGCACGACCTCGCGGTCATCCAGTACATATCCAACCGCATCGCGGTCATGTACCTGGGCGTCATAGTCGAACTGTCGGCCTCCGCCGAACTGTACCAGAAGCCCCTGCACCCCTACACGCAGGCCCTGCTCTCCGCCGCGCCGATTCCAGACCCCGCCGTGGAACGCCAGCGCAAGCGCATCATCCTCACCGGCGACGTCCCCTCCCCCGACAAGGTGCGCACCGGCTGCTATTTCTACGACCGCTGCTCAAAGCGCATGGACAAGTGCCAGAAGAGCGTGCCCAAGCTCAAGGACGCAGGCGGCGGCCACCAGGTAGCCTGCTTCCTGTACCACGAGCCGGATTAAGCGTACCGCATTACTGAAACGATAAAGGCCCGCCGGCGTTCAGACGCTGACGGGCCTTTCTTCTTTACAAGGGCGCGCCGGCTCGTCATCCATGACGCACCCATCCTGCGGATGGGCCTGATCGTGGACGCGCGTCCATGCGCGTCAAGGACCTCTGTCATAAGACGCCGTCGGGCTATCGCTGCAATCCCTCCGCTGCCTCACACCGCGCATGGATGCGCGGTCCTGCATAGCCCCGTCCTTCGGACGGGGCACGTCATGGATGACGACGCGTCGGGGATTTCCGCTCTATCCCTCGCGCGGGGATCTACCAGTTCCATGTACGCTTCAGGGATGTCGGGGCTCCTATTGTTGAGAAATGCTTATGGGCACGACCGTCTTGACGAGCGTCTCGATAGGCGTATAAAGGTCAATATCGTTCTTTGGCGTCTCTATGGTGACGATAAGACTATACCGTGCTTCACTTTCATATTTGCCTAGCACTTGCCTCTTTTGCCACCAACCACCGGTAGGATATACGGCAATAGCATTACAAGTAGCCAACTCTACCGCGCTACCTCTCCAAATATCTGAATGTATAGAACCTCTATGCCTGTTATTTTTACCGACAATCCAAGATTCCTGCGACTCCGAATCGCTCGTATAGGTCTGTCCATCCTTCCTGCTTTGGGAATTCACCCTACCCTTGAAATGATCGAATGTCTCGGTAGGCTGCTGGACATCGAATCTAAGGCCATGCGACTCATAGCTGTATTTTGACCGCCCGCGAGACGATGGATTCGGCTCGATGTAGTAAGAAAGCGTAACGCGCATCTCGGCATCGGCCGGCCCAAGGCTTGAGAGTATTTCCTTCGGCCAAGGCAGTGCATGATATCGCGCTTCGTTCATGCGAGGACTACTCCCCTGGCTTCTAGAAAAAGGCGTCAGGCTATCCTCAACGACCATGGTAACGGAATTAGTCAGGCTCCACAGCGCATTCTGAAGCGAAGGAACGCCGAAGCCGCAATGACGTATCAGGTTAGAGTAATCGCCTTTGTTGCTTCCATCGTTGATGCCATAGCGCGACTTCATGGCGTCAGTCCAGCGGGCGGTATGCACGATGATCCCGCGTATAGTCTCAGGGCGCAATTCAGGATACTGAGCCATTATTTGCGCGGCCATTCGCGCGGCGAGGGCCGACGCGGCGCTTGTCGCGTTCACAGTCGTCAGAAGGCGGTCGGACGGTTTATAGTTGATCGACAACAAACCTAACGAATCCAGGGAGATTGGACCAAACGAATCCTGACCGACATTTCCGCCTTCCATGACCACGTCAGGCTTCAGCGGCCATTGGTCTTTCCACGTGGATGATGTCGTGCTGAATGGGCTGATATCGCCGGCAGGAGCCATGGCGGTATACTCGCTCGATCTGTCGCCTGCGATGGTAACCTTGTCCGTACAGGCACCAACTGTCAAGGCATTCCATGATTGGCCAGGATCGTGTATTCCTTCTTCGTCATTACTCTGGGGGTAACGCTTCCATGCATCGATGGAATCGACATTCCCCGCCGCGACTATGAATAGTCGTCGCTCATCATCGACAGAATCATCATCACCACTTCTTGAGGCTAGTTGGTCCAAGACCGCCGACCAGGCGGACGGCCTGCCTCTGTCCCTGTAATCCTTGGCGCTTACCGCCAGCTCAAAGACGCGCTTGCGATGAGGATATGAAATCTCGGGGCCGTATACCGCCTGCATCATCAGGTCAGCATGAAGATGCTCGTCTCCAGTATTACTGTCGTCCTTGGGTAAGAGCTTGCTAGACTCCAGCCTATGCGACAACAGCACTGGTTCAGTATTTGACAATGGCTCTGTCAAATCGCCATAGAGTGACAGGCCGGCGATGGAAGTACCATGGCCATCGTGATCTTCCTTTCCCCAGGACGGGTTGATGGAAAATAGATCAGCAGCATCGATGGAGCCCGCCAAAAGGGGATGACCGCGATTTATTCCGGTATCCACCACGCATATCCGCGGAGTTTCATCGGAACTTTCCGCATACGAAGTACGCCTTGCAAGATCAACCCACGGCCGCTCCTCATGCGCGGGAAGCTCAACGAAAAAGTCAGCCGTATCCTTGGCGCGACGCAACTCAGCGATCACACTGAGGACTGGAAGAGCACCTTTCATCTGCGTCAGATCGGCTTGTATCAGCAGCACGGAACGTTCCGGGAATGAAATGGTGCTGGCAGATGTACGCAAGCCGGAATACGATGCAAGCTCTTTAAAGCCCTTGATTGTCCGATCCCTGTTCCCCCTGGTGGGAAGCCACGCCTCCCACCAGAAAGCCGGCTCGGTTTCCGTGGGAAATGCCTCCACAGCATCAGTCCACAGGGCATTGATACTGGCCAGCGTAATATTTTCTATGGTATCGATCAGCTTTTGATTATCTCCCGGCTTACCGTTTTTATCAGTCTTGTGTTGTCTATATAGATCTATCTTCTTTACGAAGTAAGCGAGCTTGCCATCAGGCACGAAAACAGAGGCATACGTTCTTCCCGCTGCATGCCGGACATTTAACAGCTCTATACCTGATTTACCAAAAGTCAGGTCATCGAAAGCCTCCCCGATTGCAGGAAAACTCTCGAACTCTATTGTTATGCCTCTATCTAATTTTATTCCTGCTTTTTCTTGTATCTGGATAGCCGACAGCATATCTCTGGATATGCTAGCAAGCTGGCCTAGAAGGTAGTCTCCATGGAATGCCCGATCCTGGGGAGGAATATGTGTATCGGGGCCTTTCCTCTGAGGTCTGGTATAGCCGGATTTCTCCGTAAAGCCCTTAACAATCAGATGCCGCAGTAATTCCTTGGCTCGATCGGGCATGGTAGCGCTCCCGTTATGATATTTCTTTTAATCGTTCCACTATTTCATGGCGTTCTAGTAACGCAGTTAGTATTTGAGCCTCGGAGACCATCGTCTCGCCATTCATCAAAGACTCTTTGATGACCTCCTGGGTCGCCCTCGTTATATCGGCGAAGCTAAGGCCTACAGCCTTATTACCGGCGATAGCCCAATTGAACGCATCGCCAGCAAAATTGCATAGCCTATCATGAAGAAGCTCGGCAGCTTGGGACGCGTCGGGCAATTCGTACCGCAGCACATCGTCGAAACGCCTAAAGAGAGCGCGGTCCAGTATCTCGGGATGGTTGGTCGCCGCCACGATGAGGCTGTTCGAGGGGTCTTGATCTATCATCTGCAGGAAACTATTGAGTATGCGCCGTACCTCTCCGACGTCATTGGACAGACCGCGCTCGGAGCCTACCGCGTCGAACTCGTCGAAGAAATAGACGCCTCGCGTCTGATCGGTAGCGTCGAATATCTGCCTGAGCTTTACCGCCGTCTCGCCCATGAATTTGGTGATCAGCCCATCGAGCCTGACGAGAAAAAGCGGCAATCCTAGCTCACCGGCAAGCACCGAGGCGGAGAATGTCTTTCCCGTCCCCGGAGGCCCTACGAGAATGAGCTTGCGCCTGGGAGAAAGTCCGTGCTCCAGTATCTTGCCGGAATTCCGGTGCTCTTTTATGACGCGTTTCAGCTGAGCAGCGAGCTGGTCGTTAAGAACGATGTCGCTCAACCGACATGATGGATAACTAACAGAAAGGAGACTGGCTAATTCACCCTTGGGCCGGGCTAGCGGAACGATGGAACGCCGTGCCTTGGTAAGCTTGGCCTCGTCCACGAGCTGTTTAATCTCCACAGCCAGTTTATCATGGCCCAGTTTTGCCTCATGCGCGGCCACCTGGAGAGCTATGGTATAGAAATGCTCGTCGTTTCCATCGGCATGAGACTGTAGAAGTGCCATCATCTGGGCCGCGCTGGCCATATCTGTTCCCCTTGACGCGAATATACTACTTTATACCACGGAATCCCCGTCTTGCTTAGCCCTTACCTAACCTTCCTTGGCTTGCCCTAGTATATCGTTGGCGCGCAGGCCCTGTGGATGAGCCAGGTGGACCGTCGGACTATCGTTCCTGTTCAACTCCCAGCAGCCGTACCCAGTCCCGCCGGGCGTACAAAATACGTAACACCGATACGACTTGCTCGTCTTCCTTGATAGTGATGTAGTCACACGCGAGCGTAAGGTCTTCTTCAGCCGGCCTGGTAAGCCGGGTGCGGTACATCAGAGCTTCGACTTCTTGCGAAAATCACTGAGGACTTCATCCATGGGGCGGGAGCGGCCTGCCTGATCCGCCTTGAGGCCCGCGTCCAGGAGCCGGTGGAGTTCCGTTTTGCCAACGAACAACTCGTTGTAGTTGTTGCGCAGATCTGCGCTGGGTCTAATCGTTGGCATGGCACCCTCCAGATAGTCATATTCTATCGCTATTATATATGTTGGCAATCTTGCGGGATCGTCTGATTGCTTTTAATGCTTGTATCAATAACTTCGTGGCAATAAGGAAAGTCGGTTCCGCATGAGATTCAGGCGCGCCCCTGTTTACATACAATTCTAGATGCTTTTCATACCGCGTCGCGCTGGTACAGGTACTTCTGGAAGCCACTGAAGGCTCCCGCGATATCATCGGGACTGCCAAGATCGGCTACGGCATCAGCCAGCGAGTTGCGGTACTTGAGCCGCAGCAAGGGCGCAAGCTTTTCCTTGTCCAGCTCGTCCACGCCGACGTTCACATAATGTGACAGGACGAATTCCAGGAACACGCGCTGCCTGGAATTGAAGTGGTCGCTTATCAGAATCCGGGCTCCGGCAGCCCGGGCTTCCCTGGTGACTGGGCTGAGGGCATACGCGACGTGCGCGAGGACATCGAACAGGTCGCTCTTCTCGGCATCGATGATACGCTGCATCTCGGAGAGCTGCTCGTGACCAAAACCCTTGTCCGCGAGCCCCTCCAGGAGTCTCCTGCGGGTATCGGGGAGGCTCCAGAGCGCGCGCAATTCAGCCTCGTCCCTGAAGAACTCGGGCAAGCGGCCAAAGAGCTGTTCCATGAACTGCCGCGCCGACATAGGCGTGCCATCGGGATGCCAGAAACTGGTGCACATCATGTGCTGAATGGTGCGCGCCTTGCCATCCGCGAGCTTTACTTTTACGCGAAGCTGCTTCCCGTATTCGGGGTCAGACTCTTTGGCATCTACCGGATTCTTCGTTGCTCGTGGTTGAAGCGGAGGAGCATCCTTGGGTTCGGGTTCGAGCGGCTCGCCGTCCCATTCAGGATTGGCGAACTGGTGGTGGGCCTTCACGAAGTCGTAGATGGTGAAGTAGTCCTTGCCGTCGTAGAGCCGCGTGCCCCGGCCTATGATCTGCTTGAACTCTATCATCGAGGTGATAGGCCTCATGAGGACGATGTTGCGTATGTTTCGGGCATCGACGCCCGTCGAGAGCTTTTGCGAAGTTGTCAGTATCGTCGGGATTGTCTTCTCGTTGTCCTGGAATTCGCGCAGGTGCTGCTCTCCAAGCTCGCCGTCATCGGCCGTGACCCGCTGGCAGTAGTCGGGCTCGGTGCTGGACTTCATCTGGTTGACCAGATCACGTACGGCCAGCGCGTGGGCCTGGTTCGCGCAGAACACCAGGGTCTTTTCACCCTGGTCGATCAGCTCCATGAACAACCGCACCCGGTGTTCCTCACGTTCCTTTATCTCGATGATCCTGTTGAAGTCCGGCTCGGTGTACAGCCTTCCTGACTCCACATCACCTTCAAGCAGCGTGTCGTCCGGCGTATAGACATACTCGTCCAGGGTCGTTGAAATCTGCTTGACCTTGAACGGCGTCAGGAATCCGTCATTGATGCCATCTTTCAGCGAGTAGGTGTAAACAGGCTCACCGAAGTACGCGTAGGTGTCGACGTTGTCGTTGCGCCTGGGCGTGGCCGTCAGGCCGAGCTGCACCGCCGGCGAGAAATAGTCCATGATGGCGCGCCAGTTGCTCTCGTCGTTTGCGCCTCCACGGTGGCACTCGTCGATGATGATGAAGTCGAAAAAATCCGCCGGGTAATCGCCAAAGTACGGCGAGGGCGTGCCGTCCTTGACCGACCCGCACATGAAGGTCTGGAAAATGGTAAAGAAGATGTTGCCGTTCTTGGGCACCTTGCCCCTCTTGCGTATCTCGTCAGGTGCGATACGTACGAGAGCGTCCTCGGGAAAGGCGGAGAACGCATTGTAAGCCTGGTTGGCCAGAATGTTGCGGTCGGCGAGGAACAACACGCGTGGCCTTCTGCTCGGCTCTCCGCCGAGGTTCCAGCGCGACTGGAACAGCTTCCAGGCAATCTGGAAGGCAATGAAGGTCTTGCCCGTACCCGTGGCAAGCGTGAGGAGTATGCGCTTTTTGCCAGCGGCTATGGCCTCCAGCGCGCGCTCAACCGCGATGTCCTGGTAGTAACGCCCCGGGTGCGAACCGCCCTTGTCTTCAAAGGGAACTGCCGAGAAGCGGTCAAGCCATTCATTTCTAGCCGAATGCCGGAGGTTCCATAGTTCGACGGGAGCGGGATAGCGGGGCAACTCGCCTTCCTTGCCCGTCTCCATGTCGATACCATAGATACCATGACCATTTGACGCATACGCGAAGCGGAGGCATAGTTTGCCGGCATAGTTCTTGGCCTGCGCTACACCTTCAGTCAGGGCCTTGTCGTACGACTTGGCCTCAAGGACAGCGAGTTTGGTGTTGCGGTACTCCAGGATATAGTCGGCCGTCAGCGCCTTGCCGCGTCGCCCCGGCCCCTCAAGCCTGCCGGGAGCAATTGCGTATTCGCGGCGCAGGCGGCTACCCTCGACGACACCCCACCCGGCTGCGGCAAGCGCTGGATCGATATATTCGGCTCTGGTCTCGGCTTCGTTCATCTACGCCTCGCTGATGATTTTTATTGATTCAACAAAATGATGAAAGCTGCGGGATCGTACATTATCAAGATCGAGGAATCGGGCTATGGCTCGTGACCCGCTCACCTTCTGGTAGGCCGGCACCATTCTCTTCAGTTCATGTGAAGGGCTTTCCAGGATATCGGGATTACGATAATTGCTTTCTTCTTGCCTGGCGGCAATATGCGGCATGTCGAATGCACGTGAAACCGCGGACAGATCCGCCAGATACCAGCTTTCCAGTTCCCTACAGGCGATACGGACTCGAGCCTCCGCCTTGGTGGCAGACCGGCACTTGGCCACGAGCCTTTCCTTTACGACTTTGCAATCTCCGGAATCCTGGTCACGCACTATAATGAAATGCGCATCAGGATTTTGATACGACCGCAGCTTGCGCTCCAGCTGCTTCTCCAGGTCTTGTTTACCTTCAAAAACAATGAAGCGCGTCGCCAGCGAATCTGGAATACCCAAACGGTCAAGAATTCCCTCGATCAAGGCCTTGGCGGAGGCCTCCTCAAGCATGAACACCAGTTCCCTCACGAGGGATCGGCCCCTTCGAAGAATCCCTGACGCCACAGGTAGCCCAGTTTGTCCCCGTCAAGCATGTACGCCTTGATTTGCGGATCCTGCGAGGCCCGCTTCACCTCGGTATATCCGCCCTTCTTGACAAACCAGAACACTTCTTCCAGTTCACAGGCATTAAGGAAATCGGGAGAGTGCGTTGATACGAATACCTGCCCGCCCTTCTCGGAATACTCACGGAACTCCTCAGCCAACTCGGTGAGCAGCTTTGGGTACAACTGGTTTTCTGGTTCTTCCACGCAAAGCAACGGATGCGGCTTGGGGTCAAGGAGAAGTACCAGGTAGGCGAACATCTTGATGGTACCATCCGAGACATGACGGGCAAGGAAGGGATCGATAAATGAGCTGTCTTTGAAACGCAGCAGGACCCTGCCTTCTTCGGTGATCTTTGAATTGACATCAATGATGCCCGGGACACGCTGCTTGAGTTTGTTCGTGATCTTCCTGAAAACATCGGGATGCTGCTTAAAAAGGTACTCCGTCACCTGTGCCAGGTTTTCACCCTCGCGTGACAAGTGTTCGGTATATTGCGCTTCCCGCTCCACACGTGCCTGGTTGATGTGGAAATCGGATATATGCCAACTCTCAAGCAGCTCGCCCAGGGCCTTGCTGGCCGGAAACTTCTCGAACTGGGCCAGTCCCTTGAGCGCCAGAATATCGGGAGAGCGAAGTTCGTGATCCTCACGCTTGAGCTCCGTCTGATCGGTAACTTCATCCGGCTCGTTGATGACCGCCTGCCCCTTGCCTCTTGAAAACTCCAGAAAGCGCCACGGCCTACCCTTGCTGCCCCTCCGGTATTGAAGGATCTCCTTCTCGACGATGGGCCGCCCGTTCTCTTCGTTGATCACAACCAGGTAGGTAACCAGGGGTGAAGACGGGCTCTCCCTGAACTTCAGCTCGATTTCAATAGGACCTTCTGAACCGCGGCTCCGGACCTCCTGGAAGCCCCTGCTGCCGCCCTGCTTTGTAAGGGCAACCTGCACGTTGTCTACCAGCGCATCCTTGAGGAAGCTGAATACGTTGAACATCGTCGTCTTGCCCGTACCATTGGCCCCGACGAACACGCACATGCGCGGAATATCAACGATCTCCACATCCCTGAAAGCCTTGAAGTTCTTGAGCCTTATACCTTCTATCTTCATTACCCGCCTACCTTATCGCATACCGTTTCAGCATTCTATCAGATTGTTCACATACAAACATTGAATTCCGCAATGCATCAATCATCACAGCCATAAATCATTAGTTACAAGTGACTATTTCACTATGCACCCCAAGTCTAAATTCTCCTGAAGGTATCAACATCTTCAATGCTCTCTATGAAGTAGTACACTTTGTTTTTAATATCCTGATACTCATCCATCAAGGTTTTCTCTATGGTAGTAGATAGATTCGGCTCTTTTCCCGTGCCCCACAGTATTGGCTTGTAGTATGCGTTGCCGTTCTGCATTTTTGGAACCATTGAATAGTTATGACCCTCAATCACATCCATCTTCGCTGCCAGCCTAGTCTGATCACTCGTCGAAATTTCACACTTGATGCGAAGCCTGTTCTTCAGATCGTTAGCGATAAAACACTCATACTGGTAACGCGGGCCTTGGATTGTTAAAGCCGTATCGTTCAGAACAACCTTGTATGAGCGCCCCAGATTTTCCAGGTCTTTTCTCAACTTGTCAGCGGTATCAACCAACCCGGTGGCCGTTGCGGAAGGTTCACCCTGAGTCTCCTCCCCGGCTTCTACAATATTCCCTTCTATGTTCTTTTTATAATACTGGATGATCTCGTCATACTCATCCTTCGTAGTCGTCGCATATGCTATTTCTATGGAATTGACCTCAGAGCTGTACAACAGGTTCATGGAGGTTACGATGGCTTCCTTTTCATTGAAGTACAGCTTGCAGTGCAAATTCCTCACCGTGTACGGCACGATGCCAATGTTCTTTAGTTCTTCAAGCGCCAGCGGCTCGCCGTCGCGTACATAGACAGAGCACGCAATGTCGCGCTGGGCCAGCGATGACAGCTTTTTCTTCATCTTGTCCCATTTGGATATCTTTACATACGGCGAGACAGCAACGAAGCGCTGCTCGGCCTCATCTATCAGTGTCATGATCTTGGAAGATATCTCTGATACCTTTATCAACTGCATCGTCAAATGCCTTTCCAGGTTTTTTGAACCCTGATTGTATACATGTTTAAAACGATTTCTGTATTCTTACAATTCCCCGCTAAACGCCCTGTGCAACAACGCCTGCTTCAACTCATCCAGTGCCGAAAGCTTACGTCGGTAAATAGATTGGAGTTGGATATATGCCATTTTTACCAGTCTAATTCTACAAGCTATATCTTTTTGTTTTTCAAGGTTCGGCATGTATATGATAAATGAAGGAAAATCTCTAATTGAAATACGATCTACCGTAGTTCCTCTAATAGTTTTATTTTCTAGATACTCTTGGAACATCGAAGATGTATACATGTGTATAAAATATTCTGGATCGATAATTCTTAAGTCTAAACGAATTAGTCCCATACGCCTTCCAAGACAGCATTTGAGACCCTTTGGAATAATAGCAACTTGCCCTAATCGTGTTTCATAAGAAAATACAATATCATTTTCTTGTGGTTCAATTCGCTTAGTCCATTTATTATAATCAAGCATCGTTACATGCCGGGTTTCACTGAGATCAATTTCTCCATCATTCAATGCACTAATACCAAGAAAAATCGGACCATCATGCACGGTATGTGGCGTCGCATGTGGTCCATCATATACCTTTCCAATGTGGCTAATCGTCTTCTCCACCCACCCCTCACCCCTTTTGGTAAACACCTCATTCAGGTAACTCTCAAACACCTCCCGCGCATTATCAAGATTCCTCTGCGCGTTGACCTTTGCCTTCTCAATCCCCTCGAACGCCTCATCCAGAATCCCAACAATCCGCTGCTGCTCGGATAACGAGGGAATGGGAATGCTTGTGCTTTTAGCTTTAACAATTGTATAAGTACCAACCGTAGCACCGTTTGAGTTATCAATTTGTGCTCTTAAATAATCTGATTTAAATGCATATTCTACAAAGCGAGAATTTACATCACTCTTCTTTCTTAACCATATAATATTTCCATCCTTAAAATAAAATTTATCATTACTTCTCACTACATAACATATTCCGAGTGTACCTACACCCGTCACCATTATATCGTCTTCTACAGGTATACCATATTTCTTGGAATACTGATTAAACATTTCATTAGAAATAAAAAGCTCGTTGTTAACAAATCTGTTATTTGCAAGCTTCACAATCTCCCTAGCTCTATAAAATGGAACTCCTTGTTTTTTCCATTCAGATTCAAACACTCTTTTACTTGAAGTAATATCAAATAAGTCACCAAGAAATTTTAGCTCCCACCCCTTTTTCACATAATCCCCCGAATCTCTCTCGTACCTCTCGTACCTCTGCGCACTCCGCGCCTCTGCGTGCGACACCCTCTTAAGGGCACCTCTAAAAACCAGTGTTTCTAAGTGCTCCGGATCTATTAATAACAAA
>CAZNCK010000115.1:0-11291 GCA_964571545.1 uncultured Treponemataceae bacterium
AACGTCGAGGCGGTAGACCTTGTTGATATAGCGAGCGCGGCCGTCTCGATGGCGGCTCCCGATACGGGCGGCCGAACCGTGGAGGTGGCGGTCGACGAGGCGGCGGCTCCTGTCGTCGTCGACCTCGAGTTCGTGGCGAGAATGGCCGCCAACCTTGTAAAGAACGCCTGCCGCTATTCAAGGAAGGACGGCGCCGTACGCCTGTCGATCTCGTCCCCGGGAGGCGCATTGCGAGTCGAGGTTTCCGACGCCGGGCCGGGGATGCGGCTGGAACCGGGCATCCCGCCGTTCAGGAAATTCACCCGGGGGCGCGGAGCGGCGGGCGGGGGCCTCGGGATCGGCCTGGTCATCTGCGAGGGCATCGCGTCGGCCCACGGCGGGAAATTGCGCATCGTCGAGAATCGCGAGGGCCGCTTCGCCATAGCCGCTGAATTGCCCGCGCGGCCGCAGCGAGGGGAGTCGCCATGAAAGTACTCGTGATCGACGATGACAAGCAGATACGCCGGCTTCTGTCCATGGCCTTGTCCAATGTCGGATGGGACGTCGAGGGGGCCGCCGACGGGCAGGAAGGGCTGCGGGTGGCGGTAGACGGCAGGCCGGACGTCGTGCTTCTCGACATCAACCTGCCGGACATAGGCGGCGGCGCGGTCCTCGCGGCCATTCGGGCCTGGAGCGCCGTGCCGGTGATCGTCGTCTCGGTCCGCGACTCTGAGTCCGACATCTCGGGCTTCTTGAACGGCGGCGCCGACGACTATATCATCAAGCCGTTCCATACGGGCGAGCTCATCTCCCGTATCAAGGCGGTACGAAGGCGTAGCGCGCCCGAGTCCGTACACGCGTTCAGGAGCGGGACGTTCGAGCTGGACTTCGAGCGGCGGCGGGCGGTCATCGGCGGAGCGGAGACCAAGCTGACGCCGACTGAATTCTCCGTGCTCGCGCTCCTCGTGCGATACGCGGGGAAGATAGTAACGAGGTCCCGCATGCTCAAGGAGATTTGGGGGCCGATGGGCGACATGGAGGAGGGCAGCCTCCGCGTGCACATAGCCTCGTTGCGCAAGAAGATCGAGCCGACCCCGTCTACGCCGAGGGTCATCGTGACCGAGTCGGGAATAGGCTACCGTTTCGCGCTGGAGCCGGACCCGGGCGAAGAAGAGCCTTCTCGCCCTTAGTCGGCCCGTTCCAGGCCTGCGTTTCTACGCATTGAGATCAATGCCATCCCTCGCCCAGCCTCCGTAGCCATGCTATACTCGGCTCCTGTAACGGTGCGTCCCGGCCACGAAGCGCGGGCGCGCCCACGAAAGGTCTTCAATGGATACGGTTGTCCTCGACGGTCGAGAGGCCACAATAAAGGATGTCGTGCTGGTTGCCCGATACGGGGCGACGGCTGAGCTTGCGGAAGAGGCTGTGCCGCGGATAGAAGCGTCTCGCGAGGTCGTGGAGCGTTGCGTGGGCGAGTCGCTGATACGCTACGGCATCACTACGGGCTTTGGCAAATTCTGCGACGTTGTCATCAATAACGAAAGCAATGCCACCCTACAGCGGAATCTCATCATGAGCCACGCGGTTGGCATCGGCGAGCCCTTGCCCGAGGAAGTCGTCAGGGCGATGATGCTGCTCAGGGTCAACGCTATTGCCGTAGGAGATTCTGGCGCGCGCTTGTCCACTGTGATGGCTCTGCTGGATATGCTCAACGCGGGCATAGTGCCGGTGATACCGGAAAAAGGCTCGCTTGGAGCGTCGGGGGACCTCGCGCCGCTGTCGCACATGGCGCTGGCCCTGTGCGGCATGGGCGACTGCTTCTATCACGGCAAGCGTGTGCCCGCCGCCGACGCGCTGACGGACGCCGGCCTCGAGCCGGTGGAGCTGGCCGCCAAGGAAGGCCTGGCGCTGATCAACGGCACCCAATGCATGACCGCTATCGCCTCCCTGGCCGCCTTCGACGCATGGAAGCTCGCCAGGACCGCGGATGTCGTTTCCGCGCTGACAATGCAGTCATTGCGCGGCATCACCGACGCCTTCGACGCGCGCGTGCACGAGGCCCGGGGCCAGTTCGGCCAGATCGAGTGCGCGGCCAATATGCGCGCTCTGCTCACGGGTTCCCTGTGCACGACACGCCAGGGGCAGGAGCGCGTCCAGGACGCCTACACGATACGCTGTATTCCGCAGATCCACGGCGCGTCGCGCGACGCCATCTCGTACGCCTTCGACATCGTCTCCCGCGAGATCAACGCGGCCACCGACAATCCGCTTATTTTCCTCAACCCCGAGGATCCCTCCGGCGGCGACATCATCTCTGGCGGTAATTTCCACGGCCAGCCCGTCGCCTTGGCCATGGATTTCCTGGGTATCGCGGTTGCCGAGCTGGCCAACGTCTCCGAACGCCGCATAGAACGCCTCGTCAATCCGGCATTGTCCAACGGCCTGCCCGCCTTCCTGGTCAAGGACGGAGGCCTCAATTCCGGTTTCATGATAATCCAGTACAGCGCCGCCTCGCTTGTCTCCGAAAACAAGGTGCTGGCTCATCCGGCCAGCGTCGATTCAATACCGTCCAGCGCCAACCAGGAAGACCATGTGTCCATGGGCACGATCGCGGCCCGCAAGGCGCGCGAAATTTTAGGAAACACCCGCGCGGTTATAGCATTGGAACTGCTGGCCGCCTGTCAGGCTATAGACCTGCGCGGTAGCGCTAACGAGCTTTCGCCGGCTACGGCGGCGGCATACCGCGTGCTCCGTTCCGCCGTGCCTATGGTGGACAAGGACCGTATCATGCAGGCTGATATCCAGGCAGCCATAGCCCTGGTAGCCGATGGCATCCTCCTCCGCGCCGCCGAAGACGCCCTGGACGCCTCTGCGGAAGAGTAAGACAAGAAAGATAACCACAGAGACACAGAGGCGCAGAGAAGAGTAAGAAAAGGTGTTGCTGAAGAAAAGACAGGAAATTTGAACCACAGAGGCACAGAGGCACAGAGAAGAGTAAGAAAAGGTGTTGCTAAAGAATGAGACAGGAAATTTGAATCAC
Source organism: uncultured Treponemataceae bacterium (assembly GCA_964571545.1). Taxonomy (GTDB): domain Bacteria; phylum Spirochaetota; class Spirochaetia; order Treponematales; family UBA12059; genus SZUA-370. The sequence goes on from CAZNCK010000115.1 coordinate 3,020, forward strand.
AGAGACTCAGAGAAGAGAGATGAAGAGAACGCAAGAAGTAAAATAGATATTTGATTGCTTGCTCTCACTCTTTAATTCTTGCTTTCTCTCTCTCTCTTGTACTGCTCTGTGTCTCTGTGTCTCTGTGGTAAAATATTCGTATACAAGGCCGTCGGATGGGCTGTCGGAGTTGTGAGGGGAGCGTATGAAATCGGGTGATAGTGCTGGGGGACTGCGGTTGGAGTTTGATACGTTGCCGCCGGAGCCGGTGTTCGAGGCGGGTTACAGGCGAGCCCCGAGGCGGGAAGCGCCGCTGACCAGGGCACAGGAAGCGCTGGCGGTAAAGAACGCGCTCCGTTACGTGCCCGAGCGCTGGCACGCGCGCCTGGCGCCCGAGTTTACCGAGGAATTACGTACGCACGGCCGCATCTACGGTTACCGCTTTAGACCCGCGGGACGTCTTTACGGCAAGCCTATAGACGAGTACAAAGGCGCCTGCCTGGAAGGTAAGGCCTTTCAGGTGATGATAGACAACAACCTTGACTTCGAGGTGGCGCTGTATCCGTACGAACTGGTCACCTACGGCGAAACCGGCCAAGTCTGCCAGAACTGGATGCAATACCGACTGCTTACCAGCTACCTCGAGGTACTGGACCACAACACCACGCTCGTAGTGGAAAGCGGCCACCCGTTGGGCCTCTTCAAGAGCCACGACCTGGCGCCACGCGTCATAATAACAAACGGCCTCATGATAGGCATGTTCGATAACCAGAAGGACTTCGCCCACGCTGCCGCGCTTGGCGTGGCCAATTACGGCCAGATGACAGCGGGCGGCTGGATGTACATAGGCCCCCAAGGCATAGTGCACGGCACCTTCAACACGCTGCTCAACGCGGGACGACTCAAACTGGGCATACCGCGCGACGGGGACCTGGCCGGCAAACTGTTCATATCGAGCGGCCTCGGCGGCATGTCCGGCGCACAGGGCAAGGCGGCGATAATAGCCGGCGCTGTTTCAATACTAGCTGAGGTCGACGAGAGCCGGGTTATAACGCGACATTCCCAGGGCTGGGTCAGCTGTGTCGAGTCGACGGTGGAGGGCGCGTTCGCTCGTGCGGAACAGTCCAGGCTGAAGGGCGAGGCTACGGCGGTCGCCTACCATGGCAATATCGTCGACCTGCTCGAATACGCGGACGCCAAAAACCTGCGCATCGACCTGTTGTCCGACCAGACGAGTTGCCACGCCGCGTACGAGGGCGGCTACTGCCCCGCGGGCATCTCGTTCGCCGAGCGCACACGGCTACTGTCAACCGATCCGCAACGCTTCAAGGATCTCGTAGACGCGAGCCTACGCAGGCACTTCGAGGTGATACAGCGGCTGTCGGCCAAGGGCACCTACTTCTTCGACTACGGCAACTCCTTCCTCAAGGCCGTGTACGATGCGGGAGTCCAGGAAGTCTCCAGGAACGGCGTTGACGAAAAGGACGGTTTCATATTCCCGAGCTATGTCGAGGACATTCTGGGGCCGGAACTGTTCGATTACGGTTACGGGCCGTTCCGCTGGGTCTGCTTGTCCGGCAAGGACACTGACCTACAGAAGACCGACGCGGCCGCCATGGCCTGCATCGACCCGGAACGCCGGGGCCAGGATCGCGACAACTGGGCCTGGATACGGGACGCGGCCAAGAACAAGCTGGTGGTCGGCACCAAGGCGCGCATACTCTACCAGGACGCGATGGGCCGCATGAAGATCGCCCTGAAATTCAACGAGATGGTTCGCACGGGCGAAGTGGGCCCTATCATGCTCGGACGAGACCACCACGACTGCGGCGGCACCGACAGCCCATTCCGCGAGACCAGCAACATCAAGGACGGCTCCAACGTCATGGCCGACATGGCGGTTCAGAACTTCGCCGGAGACGCCGCGCGTGGCATGAGCCTCATAGCCCTGCACAATGGCGGCGGCGTGGGCATAGGCAAGAGCGTCAACGGCGGCTTCGGCATGGTGCTGGATGGTTCGGCGAGGGTGGATACGGTCCTGGGCATGGCGATGCCCTGGGACGTGATGGGCGGCGTCGCGCGCCGCGCCTGGGCCCGCAACGAACACGCCGTGTCGACCTGCGCCGAGTACAACGAGAGCTATGCGGACTACGGTTCCATAACCCTGCCCTATGTCGCCGACGATGGCCTTATCGAGTCCGCGTTGGGAGCCGGGAAGCGATGATTCCTGGCGTCGCGCGCCTGTACGGCGTGGGTACCGGCGCGCTGTCGCCCGGGCCGACCAACTCCATCGTCGACGTGGCCGGCGTATCGGTCGGACACGTGACGCTGTCGGACGGGGAGCTTCAGACCGGTGTCACCGCGGTGCTGCCGCATTGCGGCAACCTGTTCCAGGACAAGGTTACCGCCGCCTGCCGCGTCCTCAACGGCTTCGGCAAGTCGGCGGGCCTAGTCCAGGTTGCGGAACTCGGCACCATCGAGTCGCCCATACTGCTTTCAAATACCTTTTCGGTGGCTACCTGCATAGATGGCGGGCTGGATGTCCTGCTCGAAGAGAACCCTGATATAGCGACGACGACAGGCAGCGCCAATGTGGTCGCCATGGAGTGCAACGACGGGCACCTGTCGGCCATGCGTCGCCGCGACCTAACGCGCGGACACGTCCGCGAGGCTATCAGACTGGCGCGAGAAGCCGCGGGTTCGGCCTTCAGCCAGGGCGCCGTGGGCGCGGGTCGGGGCATGAGCTGCTACGGCCTCAAGGGCGGCATAGGTTCAGCCAGCAGGGTCGTGTCGGCGCGGGCTGGACGGGATGAAGGCTCCGTGGTTTCATTTACCGTAGGCGCGCTGCTTTTGACGAATTTCGGGCGACTGGCAGAATTAGTCGTGGATGGCCGGCGGGTAGGGCGCGAGATAGTCGCGCTCGGAGAGACCGACGCTTTAGGGCAACCCTCTCGGGCGGTCGAGGCAAGAGCCGCTACCGTTTCCGCGGGTGACGCTTCCGGCGTCGGAGCCCCAGGAGCCGGCTCGGTAATAGTAATTCTGGCTACCGACGCGCCGCTCGACGCGCGCCAGTTGCGCCGCTTGTGCGTGCGCGCCGCCAGCGGCCTGGCTCGCACAGGCGCCACGATAGGCAATGGCTCCGGCGAAATCGCGCTGGCGTTCTCGACAGCGGCTACGGTGCCGCACTACCCGGAAACGCCGGTGTCGCGGCGGGAGTGGCTCCACGAAGACTGCCTGGACCCGCTGTTCCAGGCAGCTACCGAGAGCGTGGAAGAAGCCGTGCTCAATTCGCTTTTCAATGCTGAAACAGTGACTGGCCGCGACGGTCATGTACGGCGGTCGATACTGGATTTTGGACTGTACCGCGTCTGAACGCTTGAACCTTGCTATCAGATGTATCCGAGCATTCGTGCCTGCGCCAGCAACTCCTCGCGAAATTCGGGCGCGGCCACGGCTATCAACGCCAGGGTGCGTTCCTTGACGGTGCGTCCGCGGAGCTTGGCGACGCCGTGTTCGGTGACTACGTGGTCTACGAACGAACGGTGTAGCGTCACGGCGCTACCCGCCGGTAGCGTTGGCACTATGGTGCTCAGCGTGCCGGCCTTGGCGGTGGAATAACAGGCTATGATAGACTTTCCGAGTCCGTCGAAGCCGGCTACCGCGCCCTGGGCCGTGTCCGACTGACCCCCCGTGCCGGAGTACTGCTGGGTGCCTATGGATTCGCTGGCTACCTGGCCGGTAAAATCGACGGTTAGACAGGTATTGATCGAGACCATGCGGGAGTTCTGCGCCACGACCGCGGGATCGTTGACCCAGCGGCCTCGCTGGAATTCCACGGCCACGTTGTCGTCCAGCCAGTCGTACAGCTTGCGGCTGCCCATGGCGAAGGTGGCGACGAATTTGTCCTTCCTGAGCGACTTGCGCCTGTTGGTGATGACGCCCATCTCGTACAGTTCCATCATCGAATCCACGAGCATCTCGGTATGCACGCCCAGGTCCTTCTTATTCTTTAGGGCCATGGCCGCGGCGTTGGGTATGCCTCCTATGCCCAACTGGATGGTGGAGCCGTCGTCTACCAGATCCGCTATGAAATCGCCTATGAGTATATCCGTGGCTGATGGCTGCGGCGCGGGGAGGCTGGGCACGTCCTGTTCGAATTCGACGAAGTACGTTGCCTGGCTGATGTGCAGGTGGGTGTCTCCCAGGGTGCGCGGCAGGCGCGGATTGACTTCAAGGATGACGAATTTGGCGGCTTCGAGTATGTCCTTCTCGTAGGTGATGCCCAAGGAGAGGCTGACGAAGCCGTTGCGGTCAGGCGGCGTGCAGGTGCCGATAAACACCTCCGGCGGCCTGGCGTGAATCCTGTCGGTGGCCGCGCGGTGCAGCATATTGGGCACGAAGGTGACCGTGCCGGTGCCGGCCTTGAGCGCCTGGCGGGACCCCGGCGCGTGGAACCAGCTGGCCAGCTCGAAGTGGCCCTTCATCTCAGGCTTGAGGTAGAAGTCGTAGGCCTTGAGGGTGAGGACCGAGAATACCCTCACGTCGCGGACCCTGGGCGCCAGGATGTGAAGCCTGGCCATGGTGCCCTGCGGCTCGCTGGCGCACTGACCCACGACCACGTCGTAGCCGCTTTCTATGCACTGGATGGCTTCGTCTATCGGACGAAGCTTCGAACGATACATATCATCCCACTTGGACATATAAACTCCCTCCTAATACTAAGTCAAACAAAGAGAATAAGAGGCAGGAAAGAGAAAAGAGGAAAGCTAAAAAAATATTACCTCTTTTTCTCTTTTTCTCTTTCTCCCTCTCTTTCTTATCTCTTATTCTCTTATCCTCTTCGTTACTCTTGTTCGTAAAGCTTCTTTAATAAATGAACAGGTTTGCGCCTACGGCGAAGCCGGCTCCGCTGGCGCAGAAGACGATCGGTTCGCCGCGCTTGAGCAGGCCGTCCTTGACGGCGTGGTGAAAGGCCATGGGCACGCAGCCGGAGCCCGTGTAGCCGTAGCGGTCCATGACCATGGGCGCTAGTTCCCGCGGCCTGCCCAGGGCGTCCATGACGTCCAGGATGACGCTCCGGTTTATCTGCGTAAGGACGAAGCGCGCGACCTTCTCCAGCGGTATACCGCCTTTTTCACAGAGCGCGCGAATTATCGGGGGCCAGAGCTTGAGGTTGCGGTCGCCTGGCAGGCGCTGGAGGTTCTCGAGTCCGTAGGTGCCGGCATCCAGCAGTTCCCTGGTGACCGGTTTGCGGGTGCCGCCGGCGTAGACGCCCACGTAGTCCCACTGGGTGCCGTCGGAGACGAATTTGCCGGTAATATAGCCGGACGGATCGGAATCCTCCACGCGGGACAGCACTACGGCGCCGGCCCCGTCGGCGAAGATTGACCAGCCGAAGGCGTCGCCGGGCCGCACGTGGGCCGGCATGTTGTAGACGCCGATTACCACGGCCGTGCGCAATCCAGAGTCGCCGGCCATCATCCGCGCCGCCGCGTCCAGGGCGGTGACGAAGCTGGCGCAGGAAGCCGATACATCGAAGACAGCGGTGTCGCGCTGGCCAGCCTGAAGTCGGCCCTGCACGAGTATGGCCGTGGCGGGGCTGACGTATTCCGGCGTGTCGGTGCCGACGATGATGAGGTCTACGTCTATCGGGGCCAGCCCCGCGTCGGCCAAGGCCGCTCGGGCGTCTTTCTCGGCGAAGTCGGCCGTCGTCTCGTCGATGCCGCGTAGCCGCGCTATGTGCCGCGCCTTGATGCCTATCTTGCCTTCGAGTTTCTCCGCGTCCAGTTTTACGCCCGTAAGTTTAATGAGTTCATCGTTGCTGATCGGAACACCTGGCGCATAGACGCCCGTACCGACTATCTTGGCCTTGGCCATCGTTTCCTCCGCGTCAAGCGCTTGTCAGCGCCTGATCAAACCATGTATGAGGTAGTCGCCTATGCCCTCGACTATGTCCCGCGCATTGTGCGGCGACCCGTCGAACGCGACTTCCATGCCGTAGTAGTGGGATATGCCCATCAGGTATTCGATAGCGCTATCCAGGTAGGCGGGGTCGGCATGCGCAGCCTCCGCGTTAAATCCTGCCTCGCCCCGTTTCAAATAGCCGCGCCTGAAGGCCTCGTAGTACTCCTTTACCGTCGGCAGCGAGACGAATTCGCCTTCCCTGGCGATGTTGTAGCACCAGGGATCCAGCGACAGGTACACGCCGAACAGGAATATGCCCTGCATCTCCTCCTCGAGCCGGTTGAGGCCAGGCGTCATATTGGCGGCTATGAATTTGCGTACTTCATGACCCACGGAGGTAATCTGCTCCCTGAAGAAACTTTCCTTGCTTTCAAAATATTTATAGAAGGAACCCACGGCGAGATCGGCCGCGTCTGTTATCTCGTGGATGTTAACGGCATGGAAGCCGCGCTCGCCGAATAGCCGTTTTCCGGCCTTCATGAGCCTCTCTCGGCTCGTCTCCCCGAAGCTTATAGTCGGCGGCGTGATAGTCAGGTTGAATACCCGGTCGCCATCCCAACTCAAACCGGGAAACGCTCCATACGCCACGATGTCAGCCAGAGCGGGAGATGATACGGTAGCGCCTTGCAGGGCTGCCCTGACCGCGGCGAAGCGCGGGCCGCCGACCGCTACGAGGTATTCGGGTATGCCTGCCGGCCGACCAAGCACCTTTGACAGCACCCGGCGGTACATATCGGTGAGGCGGCGCTCGTACTCAAAGTAGCGGTATTGGCCTTCCCTGAACACGGTGACCTGGTCGGGGTGCTCAAACGAGAAGCGGACGATTATGTCGGACATGCTCTTGAGGCGTTCGTACATCGTAGCGCCCTGTATGCCCTCGAGCGCCTCGCCTATGCGGGTAATGACATCTTCGAGAATGTGGAGCACGAGAGCCTCCTTGTTGTCGAAGTATCTATAGAAGACGCCGTTGGAAAGCCCCGCGCCTCTGCAAATCTCGGCTACGGAAACCGATGAATACCAGCGCGAAGAAAACAGGGCTATCGCGGTATCCAGGATTTTCGCTTGCGTACCGTTGTCCCGCTCGGCCATCTAGGTGCTCCATGCATAGCATAAATAGTGAGAGCTGATTCAGTGTTCTCGCCCCGAGTATAAGGCCCATAGCGTTATATGACAAGATAAATGTTAAAAGCATGCTAACGATTGCGCGCGTTATGCATAATCTTGCACAAAAACCCTTGACGGATTTTAAAAACCGGTACATTTATTAATGAGAGATGATTCACCGTAATCGAGGAGCGATAATGCATGTCGGACTTGTCGGCATAGGAACCTATGTGCCGGATACCTATATGAGCGCCGCGGAGCTTGCTGCCGCGACCGGAGTGCCTGAAGACGTCATAGCGCTGAAGTTCGGAGTCAAGCGTAAGCCTGTAGCCGGTCCTGAAGACACGACCGCCGTCATGGGCATCAAGGCCGCCAGGCAGGCTATGGCCGAAGCGGGCATAGACGCCAAGGATCTAGATCTGGTGCTGTGGTGCGGAGCCCAGCACAAGGAGTATCCCTGCTGGCTGGCTGGCCTGTACGTGGCCAATGAGCTAGGCGCCTCCAACGCGTGGAGCTTCGACATGGAGGCGATGTGCGGCTCAATGATGGCCGCCCTGGATGTGGCCAAGAGTCTCATCATGACGCGGACTGACCTGAATACGGTGCTTCTTGTTTCCGGATACCGCAACAACGACCTCATAGACCTAGCCGAGCCTTCGACACGCTTCATGATGGACATAGGCTCCGGCGGTTCCGCCTGCGTGCTTAAAAAGAATGCCGGAAAGAACGTGTTGCTAGGCTCCGCGTTCAAGGGAGACGGTTCGCTGAGCCTGGATTGCATAGTGCCTACGCTCGGTAGCAAGGCCTGGCCGCCCAAGGACGGCGACCTTGAAAAGGCTCATTTCTTCGTCGCTGACGAACCGGCGTTCAAGGCCAAGCTGGGCGAGAAGACAATGCCCAATTTCTACTGGGTGATAGACCGCGCGCTCGAACTCTCAGGCAAGAGTCGCAAGGATATCGCTTACCTCGCGGTGCTGCATTTCAAGAAGAGCGCCCACGACGCGATCCTGAACGAACTCGGGATCACCGACGCCAATACCACCTATCTAGACGAGTATGGCCACGTGGGCCAGAACGACCAGCTGTTATCCATCAAGCTTGGCTTGTCGGCAGGAAAAATAAAAAACGGCGACAATCTGGTACTCGTTGGAGCCGGCCTCGGTTTCGTCTGGGCCGCCAGCATCGTTCGCTGGGGAACATATATGGAATAAATCAGCCTCGCCTG
>CAZNCK010000116.1:0-3795 GCA_964571545.1 uncultured Treponemataceae bacterium
CCGGATTACAACTGGTAGGAGCGGGTAGATGAAAGAATTGATAACATCCTTGGCAAGCCGCTACGGCGTCCGGGACTGGAAAGACCTTAAGGCCGGGCAGGCCGCCTGTTTCGTGGACTCCGGCCGGCTGCGCGATTGCCTGAGGTGGCTGCGCGACGAGGCCGGCTACGCCCACCTGTCCTTCGCCACCGCCATCGACCAGCTGGAGCGCGGCGTCTTCACCCTGACCTACGCCCTGCGCAATCATGAACGCGGCCACAGCCTGCTGGTGCACAGCGAAATCGACCGTACCCGGCCGGTGGTCGACTCCATCCACCGCCTGTTGGCCCAGGGCTGGACCTACCAGCGCGAGATGACTTCCCAGGCAGCCCGCGCGTCGACGAGGAGTTCGTGCTGGAAGGCTGGCAGGGCCCGCCGATGATGCGGCGCGACTTCGACAGCCTGGCCTACAGCGACGCCACCTACGCCGAGCGGCCCGGCCGCGCCAGCTCTGACCCGGCCGAGCACATGAAGCGGGAACTGTATCCGGAGGAGCAAGCATGAGCCGCGCCAAGGCACCCTATATCGCGCCGGCCGAGCGCGCCGCGCCCGACCTGGATTCCGGCAAGTACCTGGTGATGTGGCAGGGTCCGAACCACCCGGGCATCACCGGCAACATGTCGCTGCGCCTGGTTATCGAAGGCGACAGCGTGGTGGACTGCGAGACCCACGTCGGCTACCTGCACCGCGGCTTCGAGAAGCTGATGGAACGCAGGCTGTACATGCAGAACTTCCCGCTGGTATGCCGCATCGCGGTGCCCGAGCCCGACTTTAATGAGTACTGCTACGCGGCGGCGCTCGAGGAGCTGGCCGGCATCGACATCCCCGACAAGGCCGTCTGGCTGCGCACGCTGTCCCTGGAGATGATCAGGCTGGCCAGCTTCCTCATGTGGATAGGCGGCCAGGCAGGCGCATTCGGCCACGGCACCATAGCCCAGTGGAGCGTGACTATGCGCGACTACGTGCTGGACCTCTTCGAGGAACTGTCAGGCGGCCGCATCTACCATATGTACATCATACCCGGCGGCGTCCGAAGCGATGTGCCCAAGGGCTTCCTCCAGCACGTCCTGGAGACTATGGACACCATAGAGAAGAACCTGAACGACATAGAACTGGTGATGTTCCACAACGCCGTCTACAAGATGCGCGCCCAGGGCCTGGGGTACATACCGCCCGAGTGGGTGGACAAGTACGGCATAACCGGGCCCAACGCGCGCGGCGCAGGCATCAACCGCGACCTGCGCAAGGACCTGGGCTACCTGGCCTATCCGCGGCTGGACTTCCAGCCCCTGGTCGGCAAGGTCTCCGATGCCTACGAGCGCTCGCAGCTGAGGCTCGGCGAGATGTTCCAGGCCATAGACCTTATACGCCAGATCGTGGACAAGATGCCCAAGGACGGCCCCTTCCGCGAGAAGCTGCCCAACCCGCTGTACTGGAAGATACCCGCAGGCGAGACCTACGTCGCGGCCGAGTGCACCCGCGGCGAATACGGCTTCTACGTGGTGTCAGACGGTACCGACAAGCCGCGGCGCATCGCGGTACGCGGCCCCAGCTACACCCATGCGGTGTCCGTCATGGAGCGCCTGGTGCGCGGCGTCAACATCGCCGACGTGGCCGGCCTGATGGTCAGCCTCCACACCTATCCGCCCGAGATCGAGAGGTAAGCGAATGGACATTAAGGATTTTATAGCGCCGTTCGCGGTCTGGAAACGCGCCTTCGAGAAGCCGTTTACGGTGGCCAAGCCTATAGACGACAGACCCGGCGCGCCGCGCTACCGTGGCTTCCACATCAACGACGCCGACAAGTGCGTCGGCTGCGGCACCTGCGAGGCGATCTGCCAGAACAAGGCCATAGACCTGGTCCCCGTTTCAGGCCATGACGCAGGCCCCGGCGATTCCGGCCTCAGGCCGCGCATAGACTACGGCCGCTGCTGCTGGTGCGCCCTCTGCGTCGATATCTGCCCTTCGGGCTCGCTCAACATGAGCAACGAGTACGTCTGGATAGATTCAGACCCCGAGGTGTTCCGCTACACGCCCGGCGTGGAGCCAAAACCCTGGGACGGCGCCGAACTGGGCTACCGCCGCGCTGACGGCTACCGCCTGCTAGACGAGAAGCGCGTAGACATGCCCGAACTGCACCATGCCGAGGCCGTCAAATCGTTCCTGGAACTGGTCAAGGGTTATTCCCGCGAGCAGGCAGAAAAGGAAGCCGACCGCTGCGTCTCCTGCGGCGTCTGCATAGCCAGTTGCCCCGCCCACATGGACATACCCGGCTACATCAGGGCCGTACGCGAGGGCGAGCTGGATACCGGCCTGCGCCTCCTCTACGAGACAAACCCCTTCCCCGAGGCCTGTGGACGCGTCTGTACCCACCTCTGCGAGGAAGCCTGCTCCATCGGCACCGGGGGCGAGAGCGTGGCCATACGCTGGCTCAAGCGCTACATAGCCGACCAGGTGGAGCTGTCAGACTACGCCAAGGCCTTGCCGCGAGCCGAGGCCCCTACGGGGAAAACGGTGGCCATCGTCGGCGCCGGCCCCGGAGGCCTCTCCGCCGCCTACTACCTGGTGCTGCTGGGCTACAAGGTGACCGTGTACGAGAAAGACGGCGAGGCCGGCGGCATGCTGCGCTACGGCATACCCGAGTACCGCCTGCCCTACCCCGCCCTGGACAAGGACATTGGATACATCGAGAGCCTGGGCGTAACGATAAGGCGCGGCGTGTCGGTGGGCAAGGAAACCACGCTGGGCAGACTCCGCGCGGACTACGACGCGGTGTACCTGTCCACGGGGCTCCCGGTGGCGTATGGGCTTGAAGTGCCCGGCGACAAGCACCCCCGCGTGCTGGATGGCGTGGCCGTGCTGGCCGCCGCCACCCGCGGCGAGGACCTGAGCCTGGGTGAGCGCGTCGCCGTCATCGGCGGCGGCAACGTGGCCATGGACGCCGCGCGCACCGCCCTCCGCCACGGCGCCAATGTGGACATACTCTACCGCCGCCGCGAGGAGGACATGCCCGCCGACGCCGAGGAGATACGCGAGGCCAAGGCTGAAGGCGCCCGACTCATCGAGAAGGCCATTCCGCTGGAAGTAAAGGATGCCGAAGGCAGCTTTGCCGGCAAGGCAGCGCTGTTCGTCTGGAACGACGCGCAGATGGTACAGAAGGAACCCGGCAAGCGCCCCGTACCCGAGCCCATACCCGGCGCCGTGCGCCAGGAGCGCTACGATTCAATCATCGCGGCCATAGGCCAGGGCCCCGACCTATCCTTTGTCGCCGAATCCGACGGCGTGACTATGAAGCGATTCAAGCCCATCGTCGACGCCGAGGGCAAGGCCTCCAACGGCACGGTGGCCGGCGCCCCCGTATTCGCGGGCGGCGACCTGGTCAACGACCGCAAGGACGCCATCTCCGCCATAGCCGACGGCCACCGCGCCGCCCTCGGCATAGACCGCCTGCTGGGCGGGAAAGGAGCCTGACATGGCAACAGCGACACTGGCGGAGGCACTGGACTTTGCCATCAGCATGGAACGCGCCGCGGTGGCCTTCTACAAGGGCCTGCTCGGCCACGCCTCGTTCGCGGCCCAGAAATCGGTGCTATCCGAGTTCATGGCCATGGAAGAGGGACACGTGACCATGCTCTCGGGCATGCAACTACGCGGCACCGTCAGCCTTTCGGCTCAGGCCGCGGCCGACCTCGGCCTGGCCAGGCAACTGGCGGCCGACGAGAAGCCCGCGGCGGATATGAGCTACCAGGACATCAT
>CAZNCK010000116.1:3805-11007 GCA_964571545.1 uncultured Treponemataceae bacterium
CCGCCATAAAAAAGGAAGAGCGCTCCGGAGACCTCTACGTAGCGCTTGCCGCCTCGGCTGAGGCTCCGGCAGGCAAGGCTGTCTTCGAGCGGCTCGCCGTCGAGGAAGGCCGCCACAGGCAGTTTTTCGAAGAGCTATATGAATTGGAAATTGCCCGGGATAACTGACCCCCCGGCGCGATAACGACGAACTGTAGATAGCGAGGCCCGGTCGCCAGGCGACCGGGCCTCGCGTTTTTATGCGGTACCCGCTTGCATACCAATGTCGCTAGCCGTCTCGTGAGGGAAGCGTATGGTAAAACAGGTACCTCCGGCGAGATCAGTGTCCATAGTTCCCCCGATCTGGAGCACCAGATTCAGGACCAGCATCATGCCGAGGGAGGTGCTATCGAATATCGACTTTTTGTCCGCGGGCGGGGTTCCGTTATCCCTGACCACTAGAATCCAATACGCGCCCTCGCGCGCCAGCGACAGCCGAATGCGCCCGCTTCCGCTTTTCCTGAAGGCGTGCTTTAGGGAGTTGGTCACGGGTTCCGTTATGATGAGGCCGAGAGGAAACAGCAGGTTCGGTGAAAATCGGGTCGACACGATATCGAATTCCAGGGCTACCGCCTCCTGATCGTGGCAAAGAGAGAACTTTAGGCTGGCTACCAGGTCGGAGACGTACTCCTGGAGGTTCGATCTGATAGGGTAAGGCCGTGATGCCGGTGCCCCGGGCTCAGGTCTTGCCAAGTCCGAAGAGTTTACCCAGATTGCCCAGGTTCGTATTGGCCCGGCGACTGCGGTCTTTGCTGTCCACGGCACAGAAGGTCTCGAGCAGTTCATCGGTACCTGATATCAAGGCCACGTCTCCCGGCCGGAACTCGTACTGAGGCGAGAAGAGGCCGTACTCTTCGGCATCGCCGTTTTTGACCGATATCAAGTTGAGCCCGTATTTCTTCCTGAGGTTGACATCCAGCAACGAATGCCCGAAAAAACGCTCCGGCACCGCCACCTCGGCAATAATTAACTTACCCGAGACCGGCAGGTAGTTGAGGAGCACCGATGAGACAAGGAGCGGTGTAATGCGCTTGGCCGCTTCACGGTTAGGAAACACGATCCGCGTCGCGCCAACGAGCTCCAGTATTTCCGCGTGCTCCCGCGTCTCGGCCTTGACGATTATCTGCGGTATGCCGAGTTTGCGGCAGTAACTCGTCGTCAAAATAGACGTCTCGACCTTTTCGCCCATGTCTATGACGACGCCGTCGACCGTGGTAGGCAGAATGTGCCTGAGGTTGACCTCGTTGAGAGTATCTATGACGAAGGCGTTGACCCGACGATCCTTGTACTGGTCGATGATCTCGCGGTTCCTGTCCACTACGAGCACATCCGCTCCCAATTCAAGAAGCTCGTCGAGTACATTCCTGCCGAAGTAGCCCAAGCCGATTATGACGAATTGTTTCATTGCCTCATCCCACCAGAACCTCTGCCTCTGGATACACGATATGCTCGTTTTTCCAGTTCATCGCGGGAAGAGCCAGCGCGACGAGCCCCACTCTGCCGGCGTACATGGTTCCGACCAGTATCAGTTTGCCCGCGATGCTCAAGCCGGCCGTGAGGTTGAGCGAGAGCCCAACGGTGCCGAAGGCGGAGACAGCCTCAAAGATGATGCGGTTCAGACTGGTGCCCCGCGCTCCTTCGCTCAGGCTCAGAGCCGCCGTGGCGACGAGCAGGAGCAGTCCGGCCCTGAGGAAATAGGTGACCGCCGCGCCCGTTGTCCCGGGCGACAATCGTCGCTTGAAGGCGTTGATCTCGCCATGGTCGTTGGGCTGCCTGACCATCACGAGGAGGACGAGAAACGCTGTGGATACCTTGATGCCTCCCGCTATCGATCCGGGGGCGCCGCCGATGAACATCAACACGATGGTCAGGAACTTGGATGCCTGGCTCAGCGCCACCTGGGGCACGGCGTTGAAACCCGCCGTTCTCGGCGTTATAGACTGGAAAAGCGCATTGGAGGCTTTCTGCAGGAAGCCCATACCGGAAAAGGCGCGATCGTTTTCAAAAAACCAGAACGCGGCGGCACCGGCGAATATAAGGAATCCTGTCAGCATCAATACCAGCCTGGAATGATCGCTCAACGACGAGCGCTTGCCGCGCAGCCGCCGCTCGATGTCCTGGAGCACGATGAAGCCTATGCCGCCCGTTACGATGAGGACAGACAGGATGCCAAGGATGAGAGGGTCATCGTTGTAGGCCTCCATGCTGGTTGAAAAGAGCGAGAAACCGGCATTGCAGAACGCTGAAACCGAATGGAACACTGCCGTGAAGGCGCTGTCACCGACGCCTGCCTTCAGGAATATGGGGAAGAGCGCCAAGGCGCCAGCCGTTTCGATGGAGAGCGTAAAGAGGACTATGTTCCTGACGATGCGCGCTGGGTTATGCTCAACTCCATCTATGGAAAAACCGCGTATCGTGCGGAGACGCCGGTACGGCAGGCGATGCCCCGGCAAAAGCATGATAAGCGAGGTGAACGATATGATCCCGAGCCCGCCTATCTGAATGAGCGACAAGATGACGACATGGCCAAAACGGCTAAAATTCGCTACATCGACCGTCGCCAGTCCCGTGACGCAAACGGCCGAGGTCGCGATGAACAGAGAATCGACCAGCGACAGAGAGGAGTCGACGGGACCAGCCCAGGACAGGGGCAAGAACAGTAGCGCGGTGCCCACGCTTATTATCATCAGGAAGAAAAAAAGCAGGTACCGGGTGTCGGACGAACCGTGGCCTGTCATGTCAAAGCTGCACTTTCAGGCGATAGCCCACGCCTGGTTCGGTAAGGAGGACGGACGGGACCGACGGGTCAACCTCGATTTTCTTGCGCAACTGGTTGATGTAGACGCGAAGGTTGTTGTACTCCTCCTCCATCGCCGGCCCCCAGACCTCGCGCAGTATCTGCTTGCGTGTCATTATCTTACCGGCGCTCCTCAAAAAGATGAGCAGCAACGACCACTCGGTGGGCGTCAGTTTCTCTTCGGCCCCGTCGCGGAAGGCTTCCCGGGTATCCATATCAACATCAAGCGCGCCGACCCTTACGGTACAGCCACTGAATGAGGGCGGAGTCCGGTGGCGAAGCGCAACACGGATGCGGGCTATCAGTTCACCGGTTCCGAACGGCTTTGTCAGATAATCATCAGCGCCTGAGTCCAGAAGGTCCATGATTTCCGCCTCGGCATCCCTGACCGACAGGACGATGACCGGCGTGTCCCCGCGGGCCCTGATCTCGTGGAGCAGTTGCCTGCCGTCCATGTCGGGCAAGCCGAGATCCAGTATGACCAGCTCAGGCTTAGCTCCCGAAAACAGGCTGAGCCCCTCGGCTCCCGTAGCCGCTTCTATGACGGCGAATTCGTTTTTCTCTAGGCAGAGCCGAAGGAGGCGGCGTATCTGGATTTCATCGTCGACGACGAGTATGGGCGTCATGGTTTCCTCGGCAGGATTACAGTTACCGTGAGACCGCCGCCGTCCGCTGTCCGTGCGTTTATGGTCCCGCCATGGGCCTCGACGATACCGCGACAAATGGAGAGTCCGAGTCCGCACCCCTGGTGGGAGGTCGAATTGGAGCCGCGATAAAAGGTATCGAAGAGCGATGCCAGTTCCCGTTCCGGGACGCCAGGTCCGTTGTCTGAAAAACGCAGGTGAATACTGTCTTCCTCGATGCGGGCCTCGATGGTCAGCCTGGAATCTGAAGGCGTATAGGCCGCGTAGTTGCGTATGAGGTTCCTGAACACCTGGACCATCAGCACGGGATCCACCTCGAACTCCGCATCGGCGCATACAGGGTCGAGCTGGAGATCCCGCCCCGAGAGTTCGGATGCCAGAGACGCCTGGGCCGCGCCCAGCAGCTCGGCGACGTAGGTCCGCTCCGGGCGCGGTCGGAGCGAGCCGGTCTCGAGGCGGCTCATAGACAGAAGATTCTCCACCAGGGTGTTCAGGGTATCGGCCGCCTTGAGGGTCTCGGCGAGCAAGGCGCTCCGGAGCTCAGGATCGTCGTCGACGCTGCCGTCGACCAGGCCGCTGACCGATCCTTTTATTGTCGTCAGGGGCGTGCGCAACTCGTGGGAAACGTGGTTAAGAAGGACGCGGGACAGGCGCGCGGACTCGTCGACCAGTTTGTGCGCTTCATTGGAGGCCGCGAGCAACTCGCGCTCAAGCGCCAGCGCGATATTGCCGGTCAGTGTCGAAACCAGTTCCCTGCCCTCGCCGCTGAAAGCCTTGCCGTCACGCCCGGCAACACCTATCACCCCTATCACGGAATCGGGAGCCCCAAGAGGCAGGTAAAGGAGGCCTTCCCCGTTCTCAATCACCTCGTTGGCCGCGAAACATGTCTGGGCGAGCGCTCCCGGAAGAACGCCGGGCGGCGTGCCCTCGGCGGCGCCGAGCACCCGGTCTAGGTCGAGCTTGCCGTTGTCATTTTTCATCCATATCGCGATGTCGGCGCCCAGGTATTCGCCGATGTATACAGAACCGAGCGCGACTATCTCCTCTATTCCCCGCCCCCGAGTCAGGGCCCGCGTGAATCCGTACAGCAAGGCCGTACGCCGCTCCCGGAGCGCGAGCGCCGCTTCTTTTTCCCTGACCCGCGAGGTAAGAAATCCGCCCATGAAGGCCGCGAGGAAGAATGCCGTAAACATGAGGAGATCTTCGAGGCTGTCTATGCCGAAGGTGAATTTCGGCGGGACAAAGAGGTAGTTCCACAACAGGGCGCTGAGTACCGCGCCGGCGATGACTGCCGTTCTTCCGCAGGCGAAAGGCAGGCAAATGATAACCAGCAGGTACAGTATGGAAACGGACCTGTAACCCAGTGCGGGTTGCGCAAGAAAACCTAATAGCGTCACGCCAAGTACAGCCAGAAACGCTATGATGAGGTCGCGGGGCCGGGCTACGATGCGCGCGACGGCCAGGCGCCGTCGGTGGGGTACAGGGTTTTTGCCGCGCAGAACAATGACGTCCAGATCGCCCGATTCGCGGAGTATGGCGTCCATGACGCTACGCTTGCCACGGAATGCCGCGTTTCCGTTGCCCGTCTTGCCGATTACGAGGGCGGTAGCCTTCTTGATGCGCGCATAGCGGATGATCGACGCCGCCACCTCGTCATCGGGCAGGGAGAAAACATCCGCGCCCAGGCTCCTCGCCAGTTCAAGGTTCCGCTCGAGCGCCTCGGGATCCGCGTCGGGAATGGTACCCTGCACGTGCAAGGCGGTCCAGCTCGCGTTCAAGCGCCGCGCTATGGCGCTCGTCCAGTGAATGAGATATTCAGAATTGCCGCTCCCGCTCACCGCGACGAGGTAGCAGCCCCCGTGCCCCGGCTCGTTGGAAACGTCGTTTTTTCCATCCATACGGGGCCATGCTACCACCGAAAACGCCGGTTCGTATATTTGGGAAAGATTAAGATTAAGACTTCGGGCATTAGGATACCATTAAACCAAGCACTACTTGATGAACAGCGACACAATCCATGCGAGCGCGGCCAACCAGACAAGGCCAAACACCAGGGCCGCCATCGTGCCGGCCGGAGTACTGATACGGTCTCCCGAACGCAGGTGCCGCCAGGCCTCCCGCCGGCACCGCGCCGAGACGTCGGGCGGTATCAGCTTGATGGCCAGCGCGATCAGCAAGGGCAAGATTACCAAGTCGTCGAGCTGGCCGAAAAACGGTATGAAGTCAGGTATCAGGTCTATCGGGCTCACCGCGTAGGCCACCGCGACGATGATGACCACGCGCGCCGGCAACGGCGTAGCGGGGTCCTTCCAGGCCAGAAACAGCGCCCACAACTGCCGCTTCATGCGGGCGGCGCGGCGCTTGAGCCTGGCGTACCAAGTCAGTCTTGATGGCGATTTCATGGGAGGACTATAGCATAGCGTGAACGGACGCGGAATGGGCACAACTGGAGAAGGCGGCTAGCGTAGCCTTATCCCAGCAATCGCGTCTGGTACTTCTCCGCGAACAGGGCGGGTTGGCCTCCTGTGTTCCAGAACACGATGCTGTCCGATTTCTTGAAGAAGCCCCTGCGGATGAGGTCTATCATGCCGCCGGCGGCGCGGCCCGTATACACAGGATCCAGCAGCACGCCTTCATATTTGGCGAAAAGCCTGACGGCTTCACGCTCCAGATCGGTAAGCACACCATATCCGGCCTTGCAGTATGAATCGTTGGCCAGCACCTCGTCCGGGGAGAAATCGATGCGCGGCCCTAGCCGCTCGCTAGCATCGCTGGCCAAGCCCGATACGAGGGCCTTCAGCGTCGCCTCCGTTTCGTCGATGCTGATGCCCAGGACCTTGCCTGCGTAGCCAAACACCCGCTGCCCCAACACTAGCCCCGCATGGGTGCCGCCGCTCGATGTGCCGAAGACCATCCAGTCGGCATGTACGCCCTGCCCCATGAATTCCTCGACCGCAAAGGCGTAGCCCAGAGCCCCCGTGGGGCTGGAGCCGCCGTAGGTGATGTAGTACGGCTGCTTGCCCTCTGTCTTCGCGGCCTCAAACGTCTCCTTGAGCATATGGTCACGCTCTTCCCTGGACGCGACCAGCGCCACGCGGGCGCCGAACAACTCGTCCAGCAGATAATTGCCCGTAGGGGCCTCGGGATGCTCGGTATTAAGCACCAGGATGCAGTCCAGACCAAATTTGGCGGCGGCGGCGGCCGTCTGCCTACAGTGGTTCGACTGCAAAGCGCCTGCCGTGACCAGGGTCCTGGCGCCGACAGCAAGCGCCTCGGCTACCAAAAACTCCAGCTTGCGGGTCTTGTTGCCGCCGAGGGCAAGGCCGCTCTGGTCGTCGCGCTTGATATACAGGGTCGGTCCGCCCAGGAAAGCCGATAGGCGCGGTAGCGGTTCTATGCGTGTGGGCAGATGGGCAAAGCGGAGTCTGGGTATTTCTTTCATGGTAGCTCCCTTAAAAAACGAATGTCCTTCAGCAAACAAGACTACACCTTCGTCCAATATAGGTCATCCCTGAAAAGCAGTTATTAGTTCATCGAACCTTGTGTCTTCTTCAGCAGGCGTACTTAGGCACGTACGTGGCACCAACCTTGAGCGGCGTCACGGCTTCTTTACGCCAAATCTTATTGCCTTCAGCACTTAGCTTCTGCTTCGATAAGAACGCCCGGTCCGTGTAGAACATCGCAAACTGCTCAGCAATCCGGACGGAAGATATTCCCGCCATT
>CAZNCK010000117.1:0-6100 GCA_964571545.1 uncultured Treponemataceae bacterium
ATAATACTGCAGCTCGAACCGGTGGTCTTTACGCCGGGAGACTACATCGTCCGCTCAGGCGAACTGGGCCGCGACATGTTCTTCATCAGCAAGGGCACGGTAACAGTGCTCTCTGCGGACGAGAAAACAATCTACGCAACGCTCAAGGCCGGGCAATTCTTCGGTGAAATTTCGCTGCTCCTGAGCATGCCCCGGACGGCCACCATCAAGGCCGCCGGATTCTGCGACCTGTACCGCTTGGTCAAGGATCAATTCGACGTGGTAGTCGAGCAGTATCCTGACTTCAAGCAGTCGATAAAGGTCCTCGCGGAGAAGCGCAGAGAAGAAGTGCAGGCGCTGACCAGGTAGCGCGCAGAAGAGCTACCCGGTTCCGCACCGGAAGCCGGGACTGACCAAAACAACGGACAGCTCGATTGATCGGCTGGTGTACAATGCCAGCAACGCGCCAAAGGAGGCACTCTTGAATCCCATGGAAAGCTATGCCCGACTCCTCATACAGGTAGGCATACATCTGCAGAAAGACCAGACCCTGAATGGTCAAAAATGTTTTTCAACGGCTACGCCGATTCCGGCGCGGCCTTCCTGACTATCATGGCGTCAGACCCCGAGCTCATGAAGAACGTCGACCCGAAGCGCATAAGCCGACAGAACAAGGCCCGCGGCACGGCGCTCGAGCATTTCAGATCGCGCCAGATGAGCAACAAAAATGTCTGGTGCGTTGGTTCGGTGCCCACCGTAGCCTGGGCCAGGAAGGTCTTCCCCGGCAACACCAACGCCGAGGCCGTGGATGCGCTGTGGAACGCCATTTATAAGACCGTCCGCGTCGACCAGGACGATCCGGTCAAGGCCTGGCGAGCCCACCAGGCGGCGCTCAATACCCGCCTCGACTTCCTCAAGAAACACGACTTCTGCAGCCTGCGTTACAAGAACGCCCTGGGCACCGACCTCGCCGTGAGCCTGCCTTCGGGGCACCAGTGGTTCGGCGGCGGCGACGAGTGCCCCGAAGGCTACGTGTTCGTGGCCAACATGCCCACCGAGGAAGTATTCACATGCCACACCGGACCGGCGCCAACGGCAGGGTGCAGAGCTCGCTACCGCTCAACTACAACGGTAACCTCATAGAGGATTTTTGGTTCAGCTTCAAGGATGGACTCGTAGCGGACTACGGCGCGCGTAGCGGCGTAGCAACCCTCAAGGAACTGCTGGACCTCGACGAGGGCGCAAAACGCCTCGGCGAGGTGGCGCTGGTGCCCCACGATTCGCCCATATCGAATCTGGGCATACTGTTCTACAACACCCTGTTCGACGAGAACGCGTCCTGTCATTTTGCCCTCGGAAAGGCCTACCCAACCTGCATCGCGGGCGGCTCCGATATGACAAAGGAACAGCTCCTAGCGGCAGGCGCCAACGATTCCCTCGTGCATGTCGACTTCATGGTGGGCAGCGCCGACCTGTCCATCACCGGCATCAAGGTCGACGGCACCGAAGTTCAAGTCTTCAAAAAGGGCAATTTTTCAATGTAATTGATTACTGGTTCATCGAACCTTGTTGCTAAGCATAATTGATACAACCCGCTGTACCGTTTCATTAAACTCGCCACAGCGGATTGTATGATTAATCAAGAAACACAAGGTTCGAGCAACCAGGCTTCTTTTCAATTATCATTTTCTTCTCTTCTCTTCTCATCTTCTCCCAGCGCTCCGCACTGCTCGCGCCGGCTCTGTGCCCAAATTTCCATATTCTTCCTACTCCGTGTCTCCGTGGTATTTTTTTCTTCTTCTTTTCTTCTTCTTACTCATCTTCTCTGTGTCTCTGTGCCAAAATTTCCTATCCTTATTCAATAACCCCATCATTCGGCGCCCGGCTCTCTATGGCGCCCAGGTACTTCAGCGCGGCCCCGTCTTCCGGTAGCACCGCTATGACCTGGGCGAACAACGCGCGCGCGTCGCCGAAGCGCCGTTCATAATAGGCCTGGATGCCCCGCTCGAAGGCGGCGCGCACGAGATCCTTCTTGGAGCGCAATTCGGAGGGGTCGCCTTCGTAGATGTCGAACACCGACACCGGCTCGGACTTGCCTTTGACCTTGACCTTGCCTATGAAGCGCATGCGGAACGCCGTCGGATCGGGCAGATCCGCCAGGATGCGCTCGCTGGCGGCGATACCGAGATCATAGGCCTTGGCGACGCCCTCAAGGCGGCTGGCCAGGTTGACGGCATCTGAGATGACGGTGCCGTCCATCCGCTCCGCCTCGCCTATAGTGCCGAGCATCAGCCGTCCGGTGTGCGCCCCTATGCCTACGCGGATCGCCTTCCCGCCGGAAGCCTCGCGGTCCACATTGTACGCGGCGACGCGGGCCTGCACGTCGAGGGCGCACAGCACGGCGGACTCGGACCCGTCGGGGAACAGTGCCATGAAACCGTCGCCCAGGTACTTGTCTATAAAGCCTCCGTGAACCCGGACCGCCGGCCCCACGCGCGCCAGGTACTCGTTGATGAACGCGAAGGTCTCCTCCGGCGTGCATGATTCCGCGAGACCTGAAAAGGCGCGTACGTCGACGAACAGTACGGCCATTTCTTCGGCGCTGGAATCGCCGAGAGCTATCTGCTCTATGGTGTTCTTCTTAAGGAAGCCAAGGAAGGCCCTGGGGACAAAGCGCTCCAGGGAACGATTCACCCTGGCCAGGTCGCCGGAATGAGCCTCTGCCTGGGAGAACGCGCCGGAGAAGCGCCGGGTCAGTATCAGCGACAGCGCGAACAGAAAGACCGCCATGCCCAACTGCACCAGGAACACGCCTCGAACGAGGCCGGCCGACACGAGGATGTCATGGATCATGGCGCTGAATATGGCCAGGAATCCCAGACCGAACAGCCCGGTGCCCTGCCGTTTTCTCAGTGCCGCGAAAACGAGAGCCGCGGCCGCGCCTAGAGACACCACGAGGGCTGCCCCCTGGAACCATACGAGACCCAGCGACGAGACGCGCGTGGGCGCGAACAGTATGACCGCGGAATACGCCGCCGAGGCACACGCTGCCGTAACGGCCGCCCAAGCGGGGAATTCATCGGGGTAGGTCTCATGGACGAAGGCGGCGAACAAGGCCATAGCGGCCGTGAACGTCAGATAGCCCAGGTCGAAGAGAATGCGCCACGGCAGGCCCGGCGCCAGGGATAGGATATAGTATTCGTCGTAACACAGCACCCGGAGACTCAATACCAGGCAGAGGAGGCCGAACCACAATGACGCCTTCTCTTTGCGCCTGAAGCCGTACAGACCAAGGTAGTACGCGCCCATCGCGGCTATGGCGCCCACGACAAACAGCTCGTAGGCTACGGCACGCTCGCGCGTAGCCGCTAGCGCGTTGTAGTCGCCAAGAAAGATACTTGAACGCGTGCCACCCTGCCTGTCGGCAAAGTTGGAGGCATGGACCACGAGGTCGAGGCTCCCGTCCGGGCCGGATTCCACGGGCGAGAGGAGGGAAAACCAGCCCGGTTCTTCCTCCTGCGCTGATTTGCCGGGTCGCCCATGCGACTGGATAAGCGTGCCGTTGGCATAGATAGAGGCGGCGCTCAGGAATGACGAAGACCGGAGCCCATAGGGGCGCCCCGGCTCCAGCCCCGTAACCCTGAGGCGCCAGGTGCAGAACCCAACGGATTCTACGCCCCTGATGCCGTACGACAGCCATTCGGCAGGAAACGGCTCAACCGCATCGTACAAGGGCGGCGCGCCGTCGAGCAGTGCCGCGGGATCGACAAAGCGGTTCCAGTAGAATTCCCAGGCTCCGTCGAGCGGAATAGGAACGCTCAGATTGACGGCGGCCAGATCGACTGCGCCGTCGCCGAACACGGCGGACGCGCCCGCGCCGGAGCAGGCACCCAGGCCTAACGAGGCAATCAGGGTGACGGCGGCTACAACCGTAAGCAAAGGCTCTTTTTGTGTCATGACTTAAGGAGCATACTGTGTTACGAAGAGGGCCGCAACGTTGCTTCAACTGGCCGGAATGACGGGAACGTCGGCGAGACGCTCCGTCACGACGAGTATATCGTCGATCTTTTCAAAAAAAATATCCACGAGGCGCGGTTCGAAGGCCTTGCCGGACTCAGCCTTGAACAGCTCCAGTACCCGCTCCAGCGGCCAGGCTTCCTTGTAGACGCGCTTGGTATACAGCGCGTCGAATACGTCGCAGAGCGACACGATACGGCCGGAAAGGCTAATGTCGAGGCCCGAGATGCCCAGGGGGTAGCCCTTGCCGTCCCAGCGCTCATGGTGCTCGTGCGCGATGACGGAGGCGGCGCGGAGCAGCGGGCGCTGCGATGAACCAAGGATTTCCTTGCCGACGGTCGTATGCCGCTTCATCTGCTCGCGTTCGTCAGCCGTGAGCGGCCCCGGCTTGGTAAGTATGGCGTCGGGTATGGCTATCTTGCCCACGTCGTGCATAGGCGCCGCGGCGGTGATTATCTCCACCTCTTCAGCTAAAAGGCCGTAGCCCTGAGACAGAAGGCGCGCGTACTCGCCCACTCTGACCACATGGTAGGCCGTCTCCCGGCTACGGTTCTCCACCACCTCGGACAGGGTCCACAGGATCTCCCGCTGAGTCTTGGTAATCTCCTCGTTGAGTTCGCGAAGCCGTTCCTCGGCGCTTGTCCGCTGCGCCACCTCCAGCCTGAGGGCCGCCGTACGCTGCTTGACCCAGAATTCGAGTTCCTCGTTGGTCGAGGCCATATCGCGCGCGTCGCTCTTCTGGCCCGTTATGTCGTTGAACACGAGCAGTTTCCAGGCATCCGCTCGATCACGGGCGGAACTGGACGCGACGGAGATGCGGTAACTACGCCGCGGGGTGCCGTCCCGGTCGGGCAAGTCCAGTTCAGTTTCCGCTTCGGAATATCCCAATGCCGCGGTCAGCGAGGACGGCCAGCCGGAGAACAGTTCCCGTGCCGATTTTCCCGTCAGGTCGCCCGGGAGGGCTCCCATCAGGGTACTGGCCGCGGCATTGCAGTCAACGACGGCTTCGCCCTTGTCCAGGACAAAAACCGGATCGAGTAGCGTATCCATGACGGCGCGACGGGCCTTGGTCAGTGAACCGAAGAGTCGCTCGCTGAACAAGCCGTACGCGAAGAATATCTTGCTCATGACATCCAGGAGCGGCTGGGCCCAGGCAACGCTACGGCTTACTCCCGGCAATGCCCCGATGATATATCCGAAGAGCAACGCTACAAAGCCTGCAAGGACGACGAGCGCTCCCCTACGTTGCTCGACTGCCCTAGCCAAAGCATGCCACGCGACGGCGAACAGGGCAGTCAGAAGAAGCGCATAGAAGTAAATCGAGAGCACTGCGGCAAAGGCCGATGGCTTGTAGAGTAGCTGCGAGAAAAGACGGTCAGCCCGGTTGTAGCGCAGATATAACAGCGATTCAAATCCGGCCATCGCCAGAGCAGCGGCAAGAGTTGCTAAAAGCAAGGGCACCACGAGTAACACGATAACCGTAGGAGAGGCTTTCTTTGAAGTCGGGCCTACATAGGCCAGGGCAAACAACAGATACCCGGCGCCGACGGCCAGCATCAAGGGCCAGTGGAAGACGTTCCAGAACAGCTTAAGTCCCGTTTCGGGGGATAGCGCCTCAAGCAGGCCCGCCAGAATCCAAGCCGCATCCGCCAGCGAAGCTAGCATGAAAAACTTGACGTCTTGACGGCGCCAACCATTGATGCCCGCCACTATGCCCATACTTATCGAGAACGTCAGAGCGGCAACGTAGAAGAAGGAGCTGAAAAAACTCGCGGATACCAGGCTAGTCATGGTGTGATCCAACACTAAACGATCAATTCCGCCGGCGCAAGAGAGAACCGTTGCCGACTCGTCCCGTACGAGCTATACTTGTAGCAGAAACGCCGATCGGCGCCAAAGCTGGCCGGCCCCTCAGGAGGACCCTATGGCAGAGAAAAGCAAACAACCCAAAGAACCCAAGAAGAAGCCACAGAAAACGATGATGGAGAAGCGCAAGGAGAAGCGCGAGAAGGAAGCCTCCAAACACGAAGAATAGCTTTTCTTCAAGAGCAGGGCGTCTGCTTCGTTGCGGCCCGGGATGCGACCCTCGACATACAGTAGTATG
>CAZNCK010000117.1:6200-10037 GCA_964571545.1 uncultured Treponemataceae bacterium
CCTTCGGGTCTCCTCCCGGGCCGCGCCTCGCATCCATCCCCGCTCTTGAAGAAAAGTCTTTACCGGTTAAGTTGGTTGAGGCAACCCGGCGCTATGCGCGGGTTGGGTTTTCTGGCGTTGCGGCCCGGGATGCGACCCTCGACATACAGTATGTATGCCTTCGGGTCTCCTCCCGGGCCGCGCCTCGCATCCATCCCCGCTCTTGAAGAAAAATCCTCGCTAGTCAAGCGAAGTAGTGGCGTATGCGCTCCAGGTTGCGGGGATTGCGGATATCATGCCCCTCGTCGGTGTAGAGGTATTCTATGTCTGCTGCGTAGGTCTCGATGACGGCGTGTCTGACAATTTTCATCGTGCTGTTGACCATGCGGTTGACCTCGGTGAACGGTTCTGGCGCGATGATGAAGGTCGTAGGCGTCCACTGGGCGGGGAATCGCAGTCCGCGATTCTTATACGAATAGAAGCTTTCGCTGATAAACCGCAGCAATTCCTCCGGGTTCGAGGCTTCTCCACGCTGGACCAGGCCGCGGATCTTGGTCTCGTCCAGAGAGCAGACCGCGACAGTGTACTTGCGGTGTTCGTTGTAGGCGACGACCTGGCCGATGAGATCCGCGGTAGTCGTGATCGTCTCCTCGATGGTCTCGGGGCTGTACTTCTCCCCGTCGGAAGCGATAAGCAGGGCCTTCTCGCGCCCGGCAACCATGAGAAACCCGTCCTCGTCGATGTATCCCAAGTCGCCGGAATAGAGCCATCCGTCCCGTAGCGCGGCCATGCTTGCACTCTCGTTTTTGAGATATCCGGCCATAACGTTGTCACCGCGCACGCAGATTTCGCCAAGCTCGCCCCGGGCGGCTTCGGCGCCGTCGGCCTTAGTGATGCGGCAGGTCAGGTTGGGAATGACGCGGCCCGAGGTGCCGAGCTTGTACAGGTGCGGGGTATTGGTGCTTATTACGGGGGCAGCCTCGGTCAGGCCGTAGCCCTGGAATACGGGCAAACCTATGGCAAGGAAGAATTCTTGCTGTCCGCGGTCCAGAAGCGCGCCTCCGCCCACGAAAAACTTGATGCGCGAGCCGAACATCTTCCTGACCCTGCTGAATACCAACTTCTCGGCGATGAACCAGGGAAAGAAGGTAGCCAGCTGCACCAGCGGCCCCGGGCGGTTGAAACCGTCTCCGTTGCGCTTGATGCCCGCCGCAAGGCCGGCCCGAAATATCTTAGTCGCGAAGGCTCCCTTGGATTCCACGCCGTTGATGATGTTCTTCATGAAGTTGCCGGACAGCGACGGGACGGTGAGCATGAATACCGGATTAGTCTCGACGATGTTGGACGGAATGTTGCGCAGTATGGCCATGCCGCCGCCTCGGGCATCGACAAAATACAGCTGTATGCCCTGTATCAGGGCCGCGTACAGGCCGACCGTGTGGGCAAAGCTATGGTCACAGGGCAAGATGACGAGCGTTGAATACCCCCTGGGTATCCTGAAATACGCGATGGAGTCCGTACAGTTTGACCAGTAGTTGAGGTGCGTCAGCATTATGCCCTTGGGGTTGCCGGTGGTTCCCGAGGTATATGAAATGGTCGCGGTGGTGCCTTCTTCGATAGCCGCCTGTGCGGCGGCCTGCGCCTGCGCCGCCTGATCGTCGGCATTGCGTCCTTCCTCAAGCAATGCGTGCAGGCTTAGGAGCTGTGCGCCGGGAACGAGTCCGCGGGCCTCCTCGGTGGCGGCGTCGCTGTCCTCGAGCAGGATGATCAGCGGCGCATGCTCAAACTGAGCGTACACGGAGGCGACCTTCTTGATCTGGTTGTACGAGACGCCTATGGCGACGCATTCAGCGTGGTTGATGCGGAAGGGCAATTCCTCGGGCAACAGCTTTATTGATAATGGTACCGACGCGCACTTGTTGGCGAGCACGCTGAACTCAAAGGTGACCCACTCGGGGCTACCTTCGGCTACGATCGCGATGTTCCTGTCCGAACCGATGCCGCGGGCGCGCAGGCCGCGGGCCATTAGCAGGGCATTGTCCCTGACCTTGCGAAAACTGGCGGGGGTCCAGCCCGCATCGGTCTTGCGCCAGCAATAGGGCTGGTCGCCGAAGGTCAAAACCGCTGTTTCCAGCATCTGCGCTACCGTCCGCTTCATGGGCACCACCTGTCTTGGATATTATCGATCTATGACAAAATGACATTGTGTATTGTTTATGTCAAGCTTTTAGTAGTTCCTCGAAGCTTGTGCCCGGCCCGGAAAAATACTGCGGGAACCAGCAAAGCCATAGTATATTCAAGGGACGTGGAGGGACCATGTCCAGGGCCTTTATTGGCGATGATCAGTACGACGCGGCGGACGACGAAGCGCCGGAAATCAAGATGCCCATCCCGTCGGGTTCCCGCAATTACCTGACTCCAACAGGCGCGGCGAGGCTGGCCGACGAACTAAGGGCTCTAGAGACGGAGGAACGGCCACGCCTGGCCGCAGAAATAGACAAGATGAGCAAATCGGGTGGGCAGGCGTCCCCGGAGAGCTTGTCTAATGCGCGCCGCGCGCTTGGTCGCGCAGACAGGCGCATGGAATACTTGTCCAAGATGGCGTCCATCGCGGAGACCGTGGAACCGCCAGCGGAGGGCCTCGACCGCATCAAATTCGGGGCCACGGCGACCGTGGCCGACGAGGCCGGTGCGGAATCGACATGGCGCATAGTCGGTGTGGACGAGGCGGATCCCGGACACGGTCTGATAGGTTGGACGAGCCCGATAGCCAGGGCGCTGATAGGCAAGAAACCCGGGGATGAGGCGGTAGCTAAACTGCCAGAAGGCGAACGGCGCTACGTCGTCGTGTCGGTGTGCTGAGCTTGATGCAGACACAAGCTTCGATGAACTAGCTCAGGGATAGGGGCCGGTGCCGAGCCTGAGCACCTCGACCTCACCTGAGCGTATGTCGAGCACGGTGCCCATCAGGCGCTCGTTTTCTTCGCCGGGGTCGAGTATTAGATCGACACCGGGCAAATCTTCGAGTTCCCAGCCGCCCGAGAACAGCGCTTCTTCGGGGTATTCTGGCGCAGGCAAGTCCGGGTCAAGCATGGAGCGTTTGGCGGTAAGCGACAGGGCGGCGCAGCCAAGGGCCTCTATGAGATCGGTGGCTACGCGGTGGGCGGGAATGCGGACTCCGAGTTCGGCCCGTCTGAGGTCGAAGCTCCGCGCGGCCTTGTTGGTACTGGGCAATATGAAAACATAGGGACCAGGCGTGAGACGCTTCATTACGCGGAACGCCGCGCTCGACACCTCGCAGAGTTCGGACGCCTGGGCTATGGACGCGCACATGACGGTCAGCGGTCGGTCACGGCCTGTGGCTACGAGTCGCTTGAGTCTGGCGATGCCGTCTTTCGACGTTATGGAGCACAGAATGCTCCAGCTGGTGTCGGTGGGCACGACGACGAGACCGCCGTCCGAAAGGACGGATGCTGCGCGGCGAATGATACGGGCGTCGGGGTTCTCGGCGACGACGTACTCGAGCACAACGGGCCTCCAGGCGGCGCGCATCGGCCGCGCCTTCAACCCGATGATACCCTGTCTTGCAGGCCTAGTGCAACTCGAAGGGATTACAGGGCGCCGCGCTATTTGCTCAAGGTCACGAGCTCGCGCAACTCCGCGTCTCCCAGCTCTGCTATCCACGACTCGCCGGAGCGGACGGTCAGCTCGGACAACTCGCGTTTTGATGCTATCATCGCGTCGATTCGCTCTTCTATAGTATTCCGGGTAATAAGCCGGTGGACAAAGACGTTGCGGGTCTGGCCGATGCGGAAGGCGCGGTCGGTGGCTTGGTTCTCCACCGCGGGATTAAACCAC
>CAZNCK010000117.1:10047-11005 GCA_964571545.1 uncultured Treponemataceae bacterium
CCGGCCTTGAGGCTGACCAGGAACACGCCTGGCCCGTGTTCGGCCTGGAAGCGGTCCACCTGTTCGTCGCGTCGCTTCTTCGACATGCCGCCGTGGAGCAGGTACGGCTCTACGCCCAGTTCGCCCCTGACAACGCCCGCGAGTATTTCAAGCATTTCAACGTACTGGCTGAACACGAGCACCCGCTCCCCAGACTCGAAGGCCGATTCCAGCAGGGCGACGAAGAGCCTGGACTTGCCGGAAAGTTCCGAGTCGCCGGAACTTTCCTTGTCGTAGTTGCGCGGATGGTTCGAGGCCTGTTTGAGGGCGGTGATGAGGGCCAGCACCAGGCCAAGCCGGTTCTTTCGGGCAGGTCCGCGATCACGGACTTGTCGGTCTTGAGCCTGCGCATTATAAACGGCGCCGTAACGCGCCTGAGCCTGTCGGAGGCCTCGGGAGAGCGGTCCAGCTCTATGGGCCGGCGAAATTCGCCTGAGAAGCGAGCGAGCGTGCCAAGGTAGCCTGGCAGCGTAAAGTCGAAGACGCTCCATAACTCGGCCAGGTTGTTCTCAACCGGCGTGCCGGTCAAAGCCAGGCGGCGATACGCCTTAATCGCTTTTACTGCCTTTGCCCGTCTTGAATCCGGGTTCTTGATGTAGTGAGCCTCGTCCAGCACGACGAGGCTCCAGGACTTGTCAGCTAGCTTCTTCTGATCGCGTATCCAAGTCTCGTAGCTGGTCAGCGTCACGTCGGCGTTCTTGGCGGCTGGGCCGACCTTGCGCGCGGCGCCGTAGTACAGGCAGACGCTTAAGGAGGGGGCGAACCTGGCCAGCTCGCGTTCCCAGTTAGTCAAGAGCGACGCTGGCGCGCAGACGAGGGCGCCGGTCGCAAGCCGACCCGCTTCCTTGAGGGCTAGCATGGCGGCTATAGTCTGCACGGTCTTGCCGAGCCCCATGTCGTCGGCCAGAAGGCACCCGAG
>CAZNCK010000118.1:0-4000 GCA_964571545.1 uncultured Treponemataceae bacterium
TACCGGGCGCAGACGGGACTTTCACCCGCTAGCAGGTGCGCCCTGCCGGGCGCACAAAAAAAAGAGCCCCGGGTTGCCCCGAGGCTCCATCTGATTCACAAAGTCTTAGTATGCTTTGCCCTCGCGGGGTTTACGAGCCTTGCGAAGGAGCTTACGGCGCATGGCCTTCTCCTTGCGGTTACGCACGGTAGATGGCTTTTCGAAGAATTCGCGCTTCTTCCATTCGCGGATGATGCCCTCTTTTTCCACCATGCGCTTGAAACGCTTGATGGCCTTCTCGAGCGGCTCATTGTCGTCGACGATTATCTGGCTGATAAAAAATCACCCCCCCTCAATAGCGGGGTCTATTCTACGGATACGGGGTATTTTGTCAAGCCCGATGAGGGCCTCGGGGTCGCAGGCGACGCCTCTGACGCGGAATTCCCAATGCAGATGGGGGCCGGTGGCGAGTCCTGTCTTGCCGACCGTCCCGAGAGGCGCGCCGCGGGCAACGATTGCGCCCGCAGACACGGCCATCGTATCGAGATGCATGTAGATGGTGAAGGCGCCAGGAAGGTGCTCCAGGATGACGGTATTGCCGGTTACGATACGTTCCTCGGCCATTACGACCCTCCCCGTGCCGGCGGCTATTACAGGAGAGCCGGTCGGGCACCCATAATCGATGCCGTTATGTGTCGTCACGTCTATCGCGCCGTCGGAATAGAGGTAACGTCGTCGCAAACCGAACAGCGAGGTGCGACGCTCTGTTTCCACTGGTTTTATAAAGCTCGCGTCGAGGAAAACAGCGCTTGGATCGTCCGAAGACAACACAGCCTGATACCGTAACGCCTGTTCAGTCTTGAGCGGATCAGAATCGACGCGTATGCCCGTGAGAGCGGAGTCCAGTTGCAGCTCTTCGCGCGTAAAGACACGTTCGATCACAGAAAACCTGGCCTCGGTCACGAACAGGCCGCCGGGGCCGTACACCGCCAACACGGCTGGACCCAGCGCGGCTTCGACGGGAGCCGAAAACAGAAACTGGATAGTCTCAGCGCGGAACGATAAGGCCGAGGGACCAGCGGAAAGAACTTCCGTGCCGCCTGATAAGCCCGGAGCGCTGAAACCTGTATATCGGGGACTAATCGAACCGTCAGCGAACCTGACAAGCAGGGTGTAGTCACGCGCGCGGCTACCCGCGGTCAGCGGCGCGAGCAGCGCGAAGGCCGGCTCTCCGCGCCTGACCGCATCGGGAGGCAGCAGGACTGGAGCCTCGGCGGAAACAGGCGCAAGCCCGATGACAAGGGCGAAGAGCAGATACGGCAATGCTTTCATTGGCCGGAGTCTACTCCGAGCCCCGCGCCGGCAACAAGCATCGGCTCCGGACAAGCCTTGTCCGGAGCGGCGGCAGTGGGTATAGTCGTACCATGCAGATCCATTTGTCCCTTCGCCGAAAAGGCGACGTATTCGTGTACGGCATTCCCCTCTGGTACAGGATTTCCTCAGCCGTCGCGGCCCTCGCTCTTACCGCGGCCTCGATATTCTCGGGCGGGCTCGGTATACCGGGATCAATAATCGTCGTGATCGTGATTCTGGCGGCATTCTATCAGGAGCGCTGGACCTTCGATGCCGGCAAAGACACGTGCACAGGCAGGATGGGACTCGTGTTCGCGGCAAAAGGTCCCACGTTCAAGGTCTCGGACATCGCCTGGTTCCGAATTGACATGTTCGCCAAGGGCAGGCTCGACCAGAAAAACCTTCCCGCCGAAGAAAAAATGCCCGGCGGGTCCCAGGCCAGACTGATAGTCGAGATGAAAAACGGCGAGACCTTCATGCTGGATTCCGTTCTTTTTAAAAGAAGAGCGGAACTCGAAGCGGCCGCTCAAACTCTGGCGGAGGCTTTAGGAATTCCGTTGCGTTGATAGCCCAGCCCTCGGTAGCCGCCTGCCTTGACAAGCATGCTCTCCGTGATAAGATTGGGCGATCGTCTTACAAACAAAGCGTCACCACGATGGCAAGGCCTCGACTCAGGACTTTCGGGTTCGCGGTCGCACTGATTTTGCCGTTGCTCAGGCGCCCGCGTAGTCGGGCGATACAATAAAGGAGGATTCCATGGTTATTCTGCTCGCGGACGCATTCCTGTCCGATCTACCAAAGCGACTCGAGGTTTTTGGCCACGTCACCCAGGACCAAGGCCGCATAGCCGAGGCCGAAATCGTCATTGTCCGCTCCAAAACCAAGGTGGGCAAGGAGATGATCGACAAGGCTCCCCTGCTCAAATTCATCATCCGCGGTGGAGTCGGCGTCGACACCATCGATGTTCCGTATGCCGAGTCCAAGGGCATCGTCGTCGTCAATACTCCAGAAGCGTCCAGCGTCGCGGTTGCTGAACTGGCCTTTGCCATGATGGCGGCCATGCCTGCCAACATCGTCGCGGCCGACGTCTCGATGAAACAAGGCAAGTGGCTCAAGAAAGAACTGGAACGCACTGAACTCATGGGCAAGACCCTCGGACTCGTCGGCATCGGCCGCATAGCCCGCGAGCTGGCCGTACGCGCTAAGGCCTTTGGCATGCACGTTGTCGCCTACGACAAATACGTGGAGAAGAGCGACGCCGCCGAAATGATGAGCCTCGATCAGGTCTACTCCAAGGCCGACTATATTTCACTGCACACGCCCTTGACCGACGAGACCCGCGGCATGATCAAAAAAGGCGTCCGTATTATCAATTCCTGCCGCGGTCAGGTCATCGTTGAAGCCGATGTGGCCGCCGCGCTGACCAGCGGGCAACTGGCCGGCTATGCTACCGACGTCTATGACAAGGAACCGCCGGAGGGCTGTCCGCTCGTGACCGCACCCAACTCTCTGCTGACGCCGCACATCGGCGCCTCGACCGCGGAAAACCTCGTACGGCTGGGCGACAGCATAGTCGACCGGGTAAAGAACTACGTAGCCAAGAAATAGGAACTGAAGCTTTTTCAAAGGTAACAAACGTTTGAAATTAGCTCGCTGACAAAAGGAGACATTCGATGAAAAGAGTAATCAATTACAGCGCCGGCCCCGCCGGCATCCCCGTAGAAGTCCTCGAACAGGCCCGCGACGAGATGCTCGACTGGAACGGCACCGGCTGCTCCGTCATGGAAGTATCGCACCGCGGCAAGGAATACGACGCCCTCCACATGGAGACCATGGACCTGTTCCGCGAGCTCGCTGGCCTCGGCAAAGACTACAACGTGCTCTTCACCACGGGCGGAGCCAGCACCCAGTTCATGATGCTGCCGATGAACTTCCTCGGGCCGAATAAGGAAGCCGACTACATAGTGACCGGCAACTGGGCCAAGGCCGCGGTCAAAGAAGCAAAGCGCTATGGCAAGATAAACCTGGCCGCTACCACTGAGCTTGAGGGCGAGCGCTTCGTCGCCATACCCAAGCAGAATGAACTCAAGCTCAATCCCGCGGCCGAATACGTGCACTATACCTCTAACAACACCGTCGAGGGCACCGAATGGCACTACATACCCGAGGTCAAGGGCAAGAGCCTTGTCTGCGACATGTCCTCTGACATCTTCAGCCGTCCCGTTGACTTCTCCAAGTTCAGCATGATCTATGCGGGCGCGCAGAAGAATCTGGGCCCGTCGGGCGTCACCGTCGTCGCCATCAAGGATGACTTCCTGCAGAAGGCGCACGACGATCTGCCGACGATGCTGTCCTACAAGGTGTTCAAGGACAAGTTCTCCATGCACAACACCCCGCCCTGCTTCTCCATCTACATCCTCAACCTGACGATGAAATGGCTCAAGAAAAACGGCGGACTGGCCGCGATGGGCAGGGTCAACGAGCAGAAGCAGCAAATGCTCTACTCCGCCATTGACGGCTCCAAGGGCTACTTCAAGGGCACGGCCGATGTCGACTCCCGCTCCTGGATGAACATAGACTTCAAGCTCCCCACCCCGGAACTCGATGACAAGTTCGTCAAGGACGCCAAGGCCGCGGTCGCCAGCCACGTCCAGTTGCCGGCCGGCTA
>CAZNCK010000118.1:4010-10484 GCA_964571545.1 uncultured Treponemataceae bacterium
CCAAGGCCGCCGGCATCGTGCAGACCAAGGGTTACCGCTCCATGGGCGGCATCCGCCTGTCAGCCTACAATGCCGTCAGCCTCAAGGACGTCGAGACCACGGTACAGTTCATGGACGCCTTCAAGTCCAAGAACCCCGCCTGATATTGCAGAATGCAACGAAGAGGATAAGAGAATAAGAGTCAGGAAAGAGATGAGAGTAAGGGAGAAGATGATGGCGGGGCGGGAGTAACTATGCTGATTCCTGCCATGCTACTTCTTCGCCTTCCTTCCGGCTCTTTCTTGCCTCTGCCTCTCTTATCCTCTTTGTTTGCTTTACTCAGATAAAGGAAGTCATGAAAGGTAAGCGGGATGTGCCGGAGATGAGCAACGCGGATCTGAAGCGCATGCTCGACCAGACGATGACGCGCTTCGAGAACTGGCGCATCGAGGTGGAACGCAAGCCTAACCCCATGATGATCCATTCACTCAAGAACATAATGTCAATCATCGAAACGGTGACGTCGATGAGCGACCGGCGTATGGAGTATTCCTACAAGGAATTAGTCCAGCGCATGGCTGAACTGATGGGCGAGACGGCCTCTCTCAACATGACCATAGTCAATGCCCTCAAGGACGACGACTCGATAGATGAAGACGAACTTCAACTGATCTCAAGCGGCTTGTTCAAGCTGATCAACGCCGCGGCGGAACTGGCGCGGCTCGTGCAGGAACAATTCAGCGCCCCCGAACTGGCCGCCGTTACCGCCCGGAAACTTCTCCCTGGAGCGCAGGAAACCGCTACGCCCCCCGCCCCAAAAAGGCAAGCACGAAGCCACGGCGCCATGGCGCCGGCTCAAGAAAAAAAATAATAGCATCGATGTTCTCTTGTTATTTTTACCTACTCCGTGCCTCCGTGGTTTGATTTCATTCTTCGTATGACGGTAATCACGGGAACAAGGCTTTTTCGAAATCGATGAGAGGTTGCCCCTGCCCCACGGTGGACTCGAGGACCGTCAGGAAGCGTTCGGCGTTGACGCCCGTGGCCAAGGCGCGATAGGCCAGAGCGGTAACCGCATCGTACTGCCCGATCTTGAGCCTGGAAGTCGCCATGATTCGGGCGACAGAGTCCGATTGCCCTCCCCGCGTTCCCAGGGCGGCCGAGAGGGCCGCGGCGACAGTGAGCGCGGCGCCAGCCTTTTCAGCCCCGGCTCGCGTTGCCTTGGCCCAGGTTACAAGATCGCTGACCGCGGCCTCGCTGACGCCATTACGGAGCGCCGAGGCCGCTGAAAGGTAAAACCCGGCCGCTGTTTTTACAGGCGGCCACGAGCCATCTCTTACGAGATTAGACAGCCAGATCCAACGCGCCGCATCGGCCTCCAGCGCCGCCGCTACAATGTCTGGCGGCGCCCCCTTGGCGGCGGCCTCACGGACGCGCGCCTTAAAGGCCTCTAGCGGCACGCCCGCTGTCAGCGCCGGAGCCGCGGTCTTCCGGAGGCGCTCGTAGACGCTTCCGAGCCTCGCGCCTTCCTTGGAAGTCGCAAGCCACAGATCAAATTCCTTGCCGAGCGAATCGGTAGGAGTATCCGTGACGGCGCCCGATACCGCCCGGTGTTCTTTGCCTGTCCGTCCGGCCGCTTCGGGCGCCTTGGAAGCGCCGCCTCCGGCGCCTGAGGGATTTGACGTTGTCGGTTCCGGGGCCACAGGATTTCCGCCGCCTGGAACGCCAGCGCCGCTTCCTGAACCGTCGAATCCCTGTCCCCCGCCCTGCCCGCCGCCTTGGGCAACGGCCGCGCCTACCGCGGCAAAAAATAAGAAGGCGGCAATCGGCGCTGATCGGCGCGCATGAAAACTGCTCGGTATCATGGTGATGCCTCCTACAATGAAAGCGATGAACTGGAGCCGCCGAAACCGTCGTCGAGGCGCGAGGGCGACAAGGGGTCGGCTACCCAATGACTACCGTCTATGATGAAATTGTACGCGTACGCCTTTCCTTTACGGAGAGGAACGGTTATTTCCCAGGTGCCCTCGGGCATTTTTTTCATTAAAAATCCAGCGGGCGACCATTCGTTGAAATCAGCGGCCAGCCAGACGCTCGTGGCTTCAGGCGCCTCCAGCACGAACCTGACGTCCACCATGGCGCTTGAACGGATGAGGCCGAGCGTGACGATGGACGAGAGGGCGGCAACGAAAACGGCGGCCGCGGCGAGGCCCACGATACGCGCCGCGCGCGCGCGCGGCAGGGTCACAGAAACCAGCTCGGGCGCGCCCATGCCGCGAACCCGCGCCATGATCGAGTCGGCGCTCGCCCTGGCGGCGGCGGCACTCCGAGCGAACGGCGGGCGCACCGGAGCCCCATCTTCAATCCGGCTCATCTTGTCGAGGACAAAAATTCCGTCAGCGCGGTCATGCTCGCCGTCCGACAAGAAGGCGGCCGCCCGGGCCGATGGTGAATCCGGGTTTCTGTGAGGCGCGGGGCTAATGGTTCTCGTCGATCTAAGACCTTTCATATCAACGTCTACCTTTCATGGCGTCAGCCGGTTGCCTGGAATCGTCGAGGCAACGGGACAATTCCTTGCGGGCGCGGAACAGCCTGGTCTTGACCGCTTCAGCGCCGAGACCAAGCGACGCGGCGACCTCGGCCACGCCGAGCCCGGCGAAATAATAGAGCTCGACGACCACCCGGTACGATGTAGGCAAGGATGAAACCGCTGCCCTCAACGCTTCCGCGGCCATAGCGTCGAGCGCCAGGGTCTCGGGATTTGCGGTACCGGAAGCGGCTTCGTCTGACAGGGACGCCTCGAGTCCGGCCCTGTCGACGATGGAGGCGGCGGAAGCGTTGGCGGCGTATCGGGACTTGACCCTGTTGGCCGCGATGGCGAACAGCCAGGGCGACCACTTTCTGGAAGGGTCGAAGCTACGGAGCGACCTGAAGGCGCGTACGAAGACATCCTGGACGGCATCTTCTGCGTCGGATTCGTCGCCGAGTCTGGCCATGCAGAAATAGTAGAGACGCTCGCTGTACCTGTCGACGAGGATGCGGAATAAATCGACATCGCCGGCGAGGATGCGCGCGACCACCGCGGCGTCATCGTCATCATTTTCCATTGAGCATTGAATATAGCACGCAATAAACAAGATCGACGATCCTGCGCTTCGCCGAGCGCTTCAAAAAAACTGCAACCGGATCGCCACCGCGCCGGTATACCTTTGCACGGGGGCTAGAAAACGGCGTACGCGCCGAATAGTCCCCGATATCAAACTGGAGATCGAAGATGAGGCGATTGATAGCGGCATTCATGGCGCCGGCGGTCGTCGGCATCGCGCTCCATTCACAGCGGGGAGGCTCGCCCGCGGAATGCGAGATCGAAGCCCGGACAATACTCCAGGAACAACTCAGGGCGAGAGTCTACAAGGAAAAGTAAAGGAAGGTTCCAATGAAAAGCATGCTGAAGATCGGATTCGCGGTTCTCGTAGCCGCGCTGGCGGTTTCATGTTCAGAGCCGGGCGGCGTATCGGTAGGATTCGCGCTTACTGACGCGCCTATCGACGAGTCCCTGGTCACGGCCGTCAATGTGACCCTAAGCTCGGTAGCCGTCAATGAGAGCGCCGACGGCAACATAGCCGACAGCGACGGCTCATGGAAGACCGTGGCCATCAGCCCGGCCCTCACGGTGAATCTGCTTGATCTGCAGAATGGCCTCTCCGAGACGCTCGGCGATTCGCTCGTCATTACCGGAGGCACGCAGATCAACCAGATCAGACTGGGCGTCGATTCAGTTACTGTCATGGAAGGCGCTGTTGCCAAGACGGCTACTATGCCCTCGGCAACCGGACTGAAAATCGTCAACGCGTTCCAGATTCCGCTGTCCGGCGCGGTAACTATCACCATCGACTTCGATGTCAGAAAGTCCATAGTCTCCAACGCGGGCGGCTACCTGGTCAAACCGGCGCTTCGCGCCGTCATAGACAATGAAGCCGGCAGGATCACCGGGTCGGTTCCCGCTGGCGTCACCACCGTAT
Organism: uncultured Treponemataceae bacterium; assembly: GCA_964571545.1. Lineage (GTDB taxonomy): Bacteria > Spirochaetota > Spirochaetia > Treponematales > UBA12059 > SZUA-370. The sequence goes on from CAZNCK010000118.1 coordinate 8,012, forward strand.
ACGCATACGAGAATGACCTATACACGGCTGACGAGGCCACAGCAAACGTTGATGGGCTTACATACACCAACGCCTACACCAGCGCCCTCGTCGTGACGGCAGGCTCGACGTACACCCTGGCCTTCCTGGACGCCGGCACCTACGACCTGTATGGCGTAGATGCCGCGGGTACGGTTGTCGCCGCTTTGGCTGATGTCGTCGTCACGGCCGACGCCACAACCAGCGGCCAGGCGCTGGTGGCAACGACTCCGTAACGACAACGACGGACTCTCCGCGAATACAAAGGCCAGGTTTCGGTCCCCCGAATCCTGGCCTTTTTTTATTCATGCGGATACTGAGCGAAATGGAATCCGGGCTTATTTTAAAGAACAACAAGATGAACAGAATGAAAATTCCCCAAAGCCCTTGCCTGATATTCAATAACTTTCTTCCATCATCTTCTCTGTGACTCTGTGCCTCCGCGTGATGCCTTGGTTGGTTTCTTTCTCACGCAGAGGCGCGGAGGGAAAGAGAGTATTGCTGGCACAAGTATCCTACCACTATATCCATCCTTCTTTCTCTTCCTTCATCTTCTCTGTGGTTCAAATTCCCTATAATGCTTTATTCGGCCGCCAGCCGGCTCAGCAACGCGTCGGCCCTGGCGCGCCAGCGTTCCATGTCGGCCCGCGTCTGTTTGACGAAGGAGTTTGACTCTGGAGAGCCAAGCACCGCATGCATCTCATCGTCTCCGCGGAAGGTAGCCTTGCGAAAACCGTTGGCGTAGTCCTTGCGCCGCGTCAGGTACACCTGTTCTTCTATGAAGCGCGTCGTATCCATGAAGCGGGACACTTCCCTGGCGAACGCGGGTTCTTCGAGATCCGTCACGTCCAGGAGAGCACACAGGGTGCCCCACGCGTGCTGGGCCTTGTCGAGGGGGTATTCGACCCAGAGCCGCGCGTACTCGGCATGGGCCTCATCCCAGCTATTTATGGTTCCGGCCCTGATGTCGGCGATGAGCGACTCGACCTTTTCGCGCGGCACGAGCTGCCCGCCCAGGTTTTCCCATTCGCGGACTCGCGGTCCGGAAAGCACGTCGGAGGCATCCTGGAAGGTGGCGTCGGGCCGCTCGGCGAAATAGGCTATCAGCGCGCGCATCGCGTACCAGCGCAAGAGGTGTCGGTAGGCCTTGTAGGCCCGGCGGGGTTTCCGTATGACGACACGGCGGTTTGAATTTTCTATGCCGTACCCGAGCACTTCAATAGCGTCGACCTCTTCCTTGGCGCCGACGAGGAGTTCTTTTCCCTTGGCGCGTACCAGCGCGTCCTCCGAGCCTTCGACGACGGCCTCGGCTCCGCCCGCCGCCCGATACCAGGCCTGGCCTACGTAGCGTTCCAGCAGCTCCAGAGCCGCGAAGGATTCCTCGGCGATGTCCGGCGCGAAAGGCGAGAATTCGATGTTCTGCGCCCGGCTCAGCCGCTTGTCGCGAATGGTAAATTTTGCTTCGTTGCGAAGCAGGGCATACATGTTGTACATCCACCAGTAGGCCGGCATTATCTCGAGCCTGTCGCTGGAGGCATCGTCGGCTACAAGCGCGAAAGGAAACCGTACGTCCAACTCAAAACGATAGTCGCCCTTGGCCAGGAGACAGTATGACGCGAAGCGGGAACTGTGCTTGACCGAGGTGGACAAACCGGGCCAGAAGCCGCGACCCGCATCTATCTCGCCGTCGTTGGCCCTGGAATTGTGGTTTGACCCAATGGTCGCGCCGGCAGCCATGTTTGACTGGCCCTTTACGAGTGCCGCGATCAGGAAACTGGTGTTATGGTGTTGTTCGTGGGCTGGAAAAATCAGGTTGTTGAGGATTTCGCAGCATGAAACGGTGGAATTGTCGCCCAGCACCGAGTGAATTAACCTAGCGCCGTACTTGAGCGCTGAGTTGGTACCCATGACGAAGCGGACGGCCTTGCAGCCGTAGAACACCCGGCAGCCGTACCCTATGATGCCGTTGACGAGTTCCACGCCCTCGCCTATCTGCGTACGCTCAGTCTCGCTGGAGTTGATGGTTAGATTCTTGAGCTTGTTGGCGCCCTTGATGTATGCGCACTCGCCTATTCTGACATCCTTGATGATGTGGTTGCTCTTGAGTACGCAACCCGAGCCTATTATGCCGTACTCGCCGCGCCTGTGCTCAAACGCCGCCTCGGTCATTTCCTTGAAGCGTTCCATGAGAACCGAATCCTCGCGGCGCTTGGCCCACAGGTATGCGTCGGCGCATATCATGCCGTCGAAGGCTAGCACGGAACGGCCGCCGGCCTCGTTCATCAGATCTAGCCAGACGCGCACGTCTTCAGACTCGCCTTGCTTGACGACGCCATTGCCCCATTTCGCGTGATCCGAAACGTGGATTTCATCATTATTCATGAGGATGCAACGGTCGCCCACGATGTAGTGGGCAAGGTAATTGCATGCGTGCAATGCGCATTCGTCGCCGATG
>CAZNCK010000118.1:10494-10923 GCA_964571545.1 uncultured Treponemataceae bacterium
GGAGCTTGGTGTACGCACAAAAGGGATATTGGGTGATCGGGATATAGAGGGTGGGGGTATCTGGGTATCAAAGGTACCGGGTAAACTGTTATCCTTAAAGGGATTCTCTCCAACGTGCCCCTGAACGTGCGCCCAATCAAGAAATCGGCGCAATGAAGAGATGCGGCGGTTTACTGTATGTTGTGTGTGTTTTCCCTGAATCTCGGCTTGATACTTGGCCAATAGTTCAGGGGAGATGTATTTCCACAAACCCACAACCAAAGAGACAGGAAATGATGCGCGAATCGGTGATGCCGGCCGGTATCATCATGTCGTGATGCTCTAGCACGACGCGCTCGAGCCGGCCGATGCGAACCAGGCCCGCGAACTCGCTGTTGCGGACAAGCGTCGCGTCGAACGGTTCCCTGACGAGCATCTTGCCCCAGTCGG
>CAZNCK010000119.1:0-10497 GCA_964571545.1 uncultured Treponemataceae bacterium
TACAGGTCGGCGATAGACCGAACCCGGTTGATCAGGATGCCCACCAGCTCTGCCGACTCGGGATTCTTGGCGTCGAAGGACGCCAATTGCATCATGCCGAGTATCATGGAGAAGCTGTTCTTAGCGCGATGTTGCAGTTCTCGCAACAATACGCCGTTCTCGTTCAGCGTAGCCTGCAGTCTACTGTGGGCCTCGGCGCGCGCGGCGATTTCAAGCTCAAGGGCCTCGGTACGGTCGCGGACGACCTGTTCCAGATTCTGCTGCAGACGCCTCAAGTCGCATTGAGTCTTGACGCGAAGGAGGGCCTCTTCTTCCTGGAACGGTTTGTGTATGAAATCCACCCCGCCGGCCTTGAAGCCTTTGATCCTGTCGCCGGCATCATCGCGGGCCGACAAAAAAACGACGGGAATATGCCTGGTAGCGTCCAGAGCCTTGAGACGGAGGCACACCTCGAAGCCGTCAAGACCAAGCATCACGACATCCAGCAGTATGAGGTCAGGCTGAAGGGCCGATACGGCTGAGAGCGCCATCTCGCCTGAGTCTGCCAGCAACACCCGGTAGCCGGCTTCACTGAACAGATCATGTAGCCAGCTCAGGGATTCCGGCTGGTCATCGATAATCAGTATGGACGACTCATGCGCCACGAAGCCCCCTCATGGCCGTCCAGAAACCAGCCGCGATCGAATTGCAGTATAACGGTAGGATCTCGCCGCTTTGCGCAAATTGGAAACCAATTCTGGATGAACGCCAGCCAGCGCGTCAATGGTAGCGTTGATAACCCGGGGATCGAGGGTGTCCAGGGCCGAGAGCAGGCTGCGCCGTTCCGGTTCGGACAGCTCCGCTACGGTTATCGGAACGGCCTCTGCCTGGCCAGCGGCAGTATAAGCGGTGGCGGCAGACCGCGCGCCGACAAGCTCCTCATCGGACTGGAAGCGCAGATCCAGAAACCGTTCGAGACATTCGCCGAGTTGTTCAAGGGACACCGGTTTGAACAGGACCGCCGAGAAACCGGAGGCCTCTAGTCTGGCCCTGTCAGCGGCGAAGACAGAGGCCGTTACGGCAACTACGGGCAGCTTCTCAGCGCCGGGCAAGGCCTTGATGGCCCTCATGGTTTCAATACCATCCTTATCGGACATTCGTATGTCCATCCAAATGAAATCAGGCAAGCGCCTGCTACAGAGTTCGACGCCCAGCCGCCCGTTATCGGCGAGCAGGCAGTCCAGGCCTAGCTCATCGTGGTAGCTCTTCATGAGAAGGCGGTTGTCCAGGCTGTCGTCCACCACGAGGCAGGTTATCCGCGGTTGACCCGGCGCCAGCCTAAGCGTTTTTTCATGATCGGAGGCTTCTGTTTCGGTATGCGTCGCCGCGGAAGCCGCGGGAGCAGGCCAATCCACCGTGAAGCACGCCCCTTGGCCCGGCTCGCTCGCGACGCGTATCGTGCCGCCAATCGCGGCGGCCAGTTGCCGAGCTATGGACAGACCAAGGCCCGAGCCTTCGATGCTACCGTCCGGGTCTATCTTCCTGAACGGCTCGAATATCGCCTCATGGAACTCGGGAGCAATTCCCGGCCCCTGATCAAGAACGGACAGCCGTAGCCAACCCATCGCGCCGGCAGGCTCGTCGAGCCTCGTCAGCTTGAGGGCCACCGTGCCGCGAGGCGAGAACTTGATGGCGTTTCCCACCAGGTTGATAACGATTTGGCGCAACTTGCGCGGGTCGCCGACGACGAGATGAGGCACGTTTGCCGCGATGTCGAGCATGAGTTCTATGCCCTTCTGTTCGCCGCGCTTAGCCAGCAGTTCCACGACATCCCGCAACAGCTCCCTGACTGAAAACGGCTTCAGTTCTGCCTGGTCCCGCGTGGTGGCATCGATGCGGCTCATGTCCAGCACGTTGTTGATAAGCTCCAACAGATGGTTTGCGCTCCGGCTGATGATGCTCAGCACCTCGCGTTGCCTCTGGGTAGTGTCCTGGGCGCGTAGCAACTGGTTCGTGAACCCGAGTATGGCGTTGAACGGAGTGCGCAGTTCATGGCTCATCTGTGCCAGGAACACCGACTTGGCCCTATCCGCGGCCTCGGCTCGCAGACGAGCCGCGCGGCTACGCTCATTGGCGCGGCGCATACCCCAGGCAACTAGCGACATCATAGTCGTATTGAGCACAAAAACGACAGCGCCTATGACATCGGGCAGCGAGGCTATGAAGCGCTCGGAACCGATGATCATCCAACCGTAGACCGCAAACCCGAGGGTAAACGTGATGCTTAAAAGGCCGGAGACGAAGCCTCCGAGCAGGGCGGAAATCATGATGGCGGGATAGAAGGTGAGCCAGATAACCTTGGTTCCCATGATGGGCTGGATCGACAGGCGTATCAACAATCCGACTATAAAACTGGCAACGGAAATACCGAGTATTTTCAGGATATTTTTTATCCTATGTTTTTTCATCAATAGAGTGTACCTGAGCGTAAACGTTCCAGCAAGAGCCCGATGCACGCGACGCGGCGTATTGACAGCGCCGCGTGCCGCGCTATAGTTGCATGCATCATGAGCCACACCTACAACTGGGCCGTCCTGGGCTGCGGCAAGATAGCCGGAAAATTCGCCGCGGACCTCAAAACGCTCGCCAACGCCAGATTATATGCCGCGGCCTCCCGATCCATAGACACGGCGCGCGCCTTCGCGGTTCAGGCTGGTTTTCAGAAGGCCTACGGCAGCTATGAGGAGCTCGTCTCTGATCCTGAAGTGGACATAGTCTACGTAGCCACCCCGCATTCGCACCACCGCGACCACACCCTGCTGTGCCTCAAGCGCCGCAAGGCCGTGCTGTGCGAGAAGGCCTTCGCCATCAATTCCCGCGAGGTAGCGGAGATGATAGCGGCGGCCAGGACAAACGACACCTTCCTCATGGAGGCGTTCTGGACGCGCTTTCAGCCCAGCTTCCAGAAGGTGCTGGACATCGTCAGCTCCGGAGAACTGGGCACGCTGAAACTGGTACGCGCCGACTTTGCGTTTAAAGGCGTCTACGATCCGGATAAGCGCCTGTACAACGTCGCCCTAGGCGGCGGCTCGTTGCTGGACATAGGCATCTACCCCGTCTTTGCCGCGCTCATGACCCTGGGCAAGCCCGACACCATCAAGACGCTAGCATCGTTCTGCGCCACCGGCGCCGAGGAAAGCATAGTAATGTCGTTCGGGTACCCAGGCGGGCGCATGGCCTCGCTAGCCTCTAGCATAGCCGCCGATTCGCCCACACAGGCGGAGTTTTGGTTCGAGGGCGGCTACGCGCGCCTGAATCGACAGTTCAACAACGCCAGCTCGCTTACCCTGGGCAAGGCCAAGGCCGAGGAGACCACCATAAGCTTCGGACGGGGAAGGGGCTCAGGCTACGAACTGGAAGCCGCGCACGTGATGGACTGCCTCGACTCAGGCAAAAAGGAAAGCCCGCTACTACCGCTGTCGTTCTCTGCCGACCTCATGGAGGTGCTGGATCGCGTGCGCAAGGACGCGGGCATCGTGTTTCCTGATCACGACGAGACCTAAGGGCCGCCGGTTCAGACCCGGACGCGGTACCCCATGCCCCAGACGGTCTCGAGGTAGTCTGGCTCTGAGGGGTTCGATTCTATCTTCTCGCGTATCTTGCGCACGTGCACCGTCACGGTGGACAGGTCGCCGTAGCGGTCCTCGCCCCAGATCCGATCGAATATCTCTTCTTTGGAGAACACCTTGTCCGGATTGCGCATGAGCAGGCGCAACAACTCGAACTCCTTGGGCGCCAGGTCTACTTCCCGGCCTGACACGCGCACCTTGCGAGCCTCGGGGTCCAGAGAGAGCGATCGAATTTCTATGCTTCTGACCAAGGCCTCGGCCCTGCCGCCGGTGAGCCGCTCGTAGCGTGACAGGTGAGCCTTGACCCTGGCCACCAGCTCGCTGGGGCTGAACGGCTTGGTCATATAGTCGTCGGCGCCCAGTCCCAGCCCGCGGATCTTGTCTATGTCCTCGCGCCTCGCCGACAGAATTATAAGCGGTTTGTCCGAAACGGCCCTGAAACGGCGACTTATCTCGAAGCCGTCCATGCCAGGCAACATGATGTCCAGTATCATCAGGTCGAACGAGCCCGCCAGGGCCTTTTCCAGCCCCTGTAGTCCGTCCGCGGCCGTGTCCAACTGGCAACCCGCTATGGCCAGGTAGTCGCAGATTAGGGCGGACAGGCTCGGATCGTCCTCCACGAGCAGTATGGTGGCGCTCATGTCGCCGCCAGCGGCGGACTAGCCGATGCCGTCACCGGCAATTCGATGATGAACGCCGCCCCGCTACCCGCCGCATTTTCTGCCCGTATCGTACCGCCATGACCCTCGACGATGCGCCGAGCGATGGCCAAGCCTAGCCCAGCCCCGCCGCTGGCTCGACTCGAGTCGGCACGGTAGAAACGCTCAAACACGCGGTCTTCTGTTCCTGACATCAAACCTGGTCCATAATCCCTAATGACGACGATGGCCCTGCCGTAGTCGGTTTTAAGCGACACATCGAGCCGCCCCCGCTGATCAGGCTCCGCGGAGTCGGCGGCGGCCGCGTATGAAGCGGCGTTCTGGACGATATTGGCGAAAACCCGTCGCAATTTCTGCGCGTCCAGCCGCACCAACGGGTCCGCCTCGCAGACAGTCTCCACGATCAGCGCGGGGTGGTCGGCCGCCAGCTCGTCCATGCAGTCCGAGAGGAAGCTGCCCAGAGCTACCGGATGCAGGTCCCAGGCAAAGCCGTCCAGCTCTAGGCGAGAAAACAGGAACAGATCCTCTATCAGCCGGTCCAGCTGGGCCGCCTTGGACAAAATCGTCTGCAGATACGCCGCCGATTTTGCCGGATCGGCGGCAACCCCGTCGCGCAGGCCCTCCGCGTAGCCCTTGATCACCGCCAGCGGCGTGCGCAGGTCGTGCGATATGGAGGCTATCAGCTCGCGCCTGTTCGCCTCGTCTTCAAGCTGACGCTCCAGCGAAACTCGCAGGCGCTCGCGCATCTCGTCGAACGCGTCGAAAACGGGGTCGAATTCGTCCTTCCCGCGCTGACCCTCCGCTCGGAGCGGCGCGGCTGGTGAAAGGTCGCCGTCCCTGATACGCAGGGCCCGAGCCTCCAACAGAGCCAGAGGCCGGGTAACGCTGCGGGAAACCAGGGTCGCCAGGCTGCCGTTGGTCAGTATCAGTATGCCGGCTACTATGAGCATGTAGACGAGGCTGGGCAGGAAGTACGAAGCGGCCGCCGCGCGCCGATCAATGTGGTCATGCCCCAGGTTGAACATGAAACCGAGCACCACATTCGTCGTGATGATCAGTCCCATGGGGATGAGAATCATGGCCATGTTGGAGAACACCAAGCGTTTCTGTATCCTCATCCTGTCGTCGCTCTATAGAAATCTACCGGTCAGTGAAAGCGGACCCGTAGGCCCCCGCCTATGCTATTGAGGCCAACGACCGGCTCGAAGCTCACGGTGCCGTCGGCCAGGTTTGCCAGCGCGCCTCGCGCCGCGCCATGAGCCGCCAGAGAACGGTTGACCATGGAGAGCACCCAGGTTCCGGCCGCCACGCCCATCCCGGGCAACAGCTCGCCTATTCGCTCCGGCGTCATGTATGAAACCATCACCGCGTGGCGCTCGTCCCTGGTCAGACTGTGGTCCAGGAGATCGTCAGGCGTAAGATACCACACGCCGGCCACCGCGGCGCCCGCTATCAAGAGTTCGGCGCCCAGGTGCAGGGCGCCTGCGCCGGTCTGGCCGGTCATGAACTGCCCCGCTCCCGGCAGCAGGAATGAAACCATGCCCGCGCGGCGAACGTACATCGATTCCTGCATGGCCACCGAAAACACCGACGCTATGGCCAAGCGCTCCTCGAGCGTCCACTCCTGGGGCGTCTTGTCCGCCGCGGTCGGCACAGCCGCGAGCAGCTCTTCCGACGTCACGCCCATCGCGTAACGACCAGGCAGGGTTTTCGTCCCCGGCATGGCAAACGCCCCCGTCAACGACATCGAGACTATAAGCAACATCAAACCAGCGATCTTGCGCATACCTGTCCTCCAGTACTAATAGAATATACTGAATGTAGCGCTCGGTTCTTAGCAATAGCTTACGAATACATTAAGGATTTCTTAAGCGAGGGTCTTGTATGGCCTGTCCACTATATAGGTGAAGCTGCCCAGCCTGCCCAGCATCGTTCAGGAAGCGGCGGCCGACATCACCAGTCGCAGTTCACTGCGCCCTTGAATACGTTCTACAGCCAGTTCGACGATCAGCGTAGCGGAAAACCAGCGCATGCGACCGTCCGCGCCGGTTTGCGGCGGCCCCGAGCGCCGTGTATGCTCGTCGGTCAGCTCGCGGAGGATGTCGGCGCCGTCGTCTCCCGATTCAAGGAAAATCCGTATCACAATGACGCTGGCCAGCCCCTTGTCGAACCGCGCCTCTATGCGTGCGGACCTGTTGAACAATGAAGCGTCCCAGGCTATAAAATCGGGCTCTTCTAGGAACGCCGAATTCGAGCACGAACGAAGGCTCGTATACACCGAGGCCACCGCGTCCGGATCCATGCCCGGCCGCAACTCATCTGGCTCCAGGGCCCCAGCCCCCGCGACGGCCATCAGGCAGACCAGGACGACCGCCATAACCCGAAGCGCGACGCTCGCGCCAACATGCCCCCGCAATTGCCATATTCGCTCACGCGGTTCAAGCATTGCGCTGTTTCGTTTCATCGAATCGCTCCATTCTCGGGCACCTGTGGATTCCCGACACACTCTATCCGGTACCGGCACCGATACGCCAGAGCTTACGGTCCTCCAGCGCTTGCCCAGGACCGGGCGAGCGCTGGCCTACTCCATCCCCGCCAGCGCGTCCCTGTCCAGAATGACAATGCTGCGCTGGCCCCGCAGCTCTATACAGCCCCGCTCCTGGAGGCTGGACAACTTGCGGGACAGCGTCTCCTGTGTCATACCCAGCTGGGATGCAAAATCGCCCTTGGTCAGGGCCAGTTCCAGTTCGCGCCTGCCAGCGGATAACTCGAGCAGGGCGTGAGCCAGCCGCCGCTCTGCCGGGTGCAAGTTAATGTCCTCGATGAGTGTCTCGGCCTTCTGTAGTCGCGAACTGAGCACCTGCATCACCTTGAGCGCGATTGACGGATACTTGCCCATCAGCGTCTTGAGCTTCAACCCCTCTATCATGCACATGGTACAGGGTTCCACCGCTTCCGCGTAGTCGGAGAGCGGAGCATCACTAAAGAGCGTCAGTTCGCCCATGAACTCACCGGGGCCGAGCACCCTAAGCACCTGCGACTTGCCGCTCGGGCTGAGGCGTGAAATTTTGACGTGGCCGGCATGTATGACTAACAGCTTTTTGCCTTCTTTGCCGGCAAAATAGATCGTTTCACCCTTGCCATAACTCTTCTCGCTGGTGATGGCGGCGATTTCGTCCATTTCCTCAGGCGTCAAGTCGCTGAATATCGGCACGATCCCTATGCAACTGTGTCCCGTCCGTTTTTGGCAATCGCAGTTCAAGCGTCCGCCTCCTGTCCTCTCGATCAGCCTTCCTGCCGTATCCGAGCAACCTCACGGCGTTGATGATGACGAGCAGCACCGAAGCCTCGTGCACGAGCATGCCGAACGACAAGTTTACCGTTTTAACCAGAACGCCGGCAAGAAGCAATCCTGCCACGAGCAGCGCAAAGCCAATGTTCTGCTTCATGTTAGCCACCGTAGCGCGGCTCAGGCCTATGGCGTAGGCCAGTCTGCCCAGTTCCGCGGACATGAGCACCACGTCGGCCGTTTCGATGGCTACATCGCTGCCCGCGCCGCCGACGGCTATGCCGAGGTCTGCCGACGCGAGGGCAGGCGCGTCGTTGACGCCGTCCCCGACCATGGCGGTCCGGCCATAGTTCGCCTGCAGTTCCGACAACACCCGAACCTTGTCTTCTGGCAGCAGCTCCGCGTAATGGCCGTCAAGGCCAAGCTCCGCGGAAATGGCGGCGGCGGCTCGCTCGTTATCGCCGGTCAGCATCACGAGGCGGCGCACACCGAGCCTCCTCAAGTCAGCGACGAGCGCCTTAGCGTCCTTCCTTACCACATCGGCTATAGACAGCAGGCCTAGGACCCGTTCGGCATCGCCTACGAGTACCGCGGTGCGGCCCTTCTTCTCTTCCAAGCTCAGCAACGTCTCCGTCCCGCCCAGAGGCACTGAATACTCCATGAACAGCGTACGGTTGCCTACCAAATATGTTTTTCCGCTCATCATGAAGCGTATTCCGCGGCCCGGCAGCATCTGAGCGTTTTTGGCTGTCTCGGTGAGGGCGCCAAGCCGTCCGGTGGCCTCGCGAATAATGGCCCGCGCCAGCGGGTGCTCCGAATACGACTCGCCGATGGCCGCGATCAGCAGCAGTTCTTCTTCCGCGATGCCGAATGCCTCGACGCGGACCACGGCCGGCCGGCCTTCGGTCAGGGTGCCGGTCTTGTCAAAGGCTATCACCCTTACGGCGCCCAGCTTCTCCATGATATCGCCGCCCTTGACGAGTACGCCGTGCCCGGCGCCATTGCCTATCCCGGCCACTATGGACACCGGCGCCGAGATCACCAGCGCGCCAGGGCAGGCTATGACCAACAGGGTCAGCGCCGAAACCAGGTCCCGCGTGAGCAGGTACAGCAACACCGCCATAATGATGACAGCCGGCGTGTAGTACCGGGAGAATTTTTCGAGAAATTTCTGGGTTTTTGCCTTCTTATCCTGGGCGTCCTCTACCAGTTGCAGGATGCGGGCGAAGGTCGTGTCCTCGCCTACCCTGTCGGCCCTGACCACCAGGTAACCGGATTCTATGACGGTGCCGGAAAACACCTGCTCGTACGGTCCGCGGCTCACCGGCAACGATTCTCCCGTGATTGCGGCCTGATTGACGTACGCGTCGCCTTCCAACACCGTACCGTCCACCGGTATCCGCTCTCCCGGCCTTATGACGACGATGTCGCCCGCGACCACGAAGGCGGGGCTGATCTCCAACTCCGCGCCGCCGCGCCTGACCCTTGCCGTGGCTGGCGCCAGGCCCAGTAGGCTCTTGATCGAGGAGCGGGTCTTTTCAAGCGTCCTCGCTTCCAACCAGTCGCCAAACATGAACAGAAAGGTGACCGCGGCCGCCTCCCAGTATTCCCCTATGACCAACGCGCCGCCAACGGCTATGGTGACAAGCGCGTCTATGCCGACGATGCCGTAGCGCAGCGCGCCTACCGCCTTCATGAAAATGGGGGTACCGGCTATGACCGTAGCGGCTAGCATCACGACGACCGTGACCGGCTCGTAGCCTATCGTTTTCATGAGCAGGAAAGAAACCGCCGCCAGGGTCCCTGCCGCCGCGATACCTAGCCCCTTGGTCATTTTGAATGCCTTCATGCCGGTACTCCGCCTTCCTGGATCATTTCTCGCTCAGTACCTTGAAGCCCAGACCGGCTATCCGGCCCTTGATGTCTTCAGAAGCCAGCGCGGCCTCGTCGAAGGCGACCTTGACCCTCGAGGAATTGAACAACACCTCGGAACTCTCGATGCCCGCGGTCTTCTTGAGCATCCCTTCGATCTTGGCTATGCAACTGGGGCAGCTAACTGTTTCAAGCTGATACGTCTTCGTCGTCATGATTGACCTCCTCAGGTAATCCTGTTGGGTCAAATCTAGCGATAACGCATAGAGGCGTCTTTGACCTGCGTCAAATTTCAGAAAAAAAAGCGCGAAGCGAGGGTTCCGTGCGAGCGGAACGGGAGTTACGCCGGTAGGCGCCTCGCTTGGGCCCAGTATCGCTTCGACGAAGCTCTACGCTATGTCACGGTCAAGGCCTTATACGAGGCGCGGATGAATGATTGATCTTTACAAAACGTTAATTCGAGAATAATTTAGAGAAGTTGACGTAAAATATTACAGAAAGAAGCTCATCATGGAAAATCCCGGGTTATCCACACCCCGCACCCAAGTAGCCGATCCCCAGGGGGTCCACACGGTAGCGAAGGCGGCCATCATCGTCCATGTTCCTCACTCCTCGACCAGGTTTCCGTCGCGCGAGGCGTGCGTTCGTCTGGACCTGATCCCCGGAGAGGTGGAAAAGCTCACCGACTGGCATACCGACCAGATATTCGCCGTGCCGGGAACAGAGACGGTGCGCGCGGACTTTTCCCGCGTATTCTGCGACGTAAAACGATTCTGCCCCGACGAAGCGGAGCCGATGGCCGCCAAGGGCATGGGCTTCTATTACACTCACACCGATTGCGGTCTGAGATTCCGTGAGGAAACCTCCTTTAAGGAGCGGGTCAAGGAGCAGTACTACGACGCGCACCATAACCACCTGGCCGCCCTCGTGAACAGCCGCCTAGAGGCGTTGGGGCACTGCTGCCTGATAGACGGCCATTCCTTCTCCGACCGCCCCTTCCTCCGGGACGCGGAGCAGGATCCAAATCGCCCCGACACCTGCATCGGCACCGACCCCTTCCATACGCCGG
>CAZNCK010000120.1:0-2982 GCA_964571545.1 uncultured Treponemataceae bacterium
CTTAATGAGAATTTCAACATCGAGATGACGGAGCGGACGGTAGGAGTCTACGGGCTTGCCTTGCTGTTCGTTGCGCAGGCGGTACTCGGTCTCGCCGTTTCCGAGATACTTGGAGGATACGAAACCGTACCCCAAGACCGCCTCGGAGTGGACAAGGATGTCATTCATAGTGGCCTTCCCGACGTCAGGTGATGGGAACCGTAACGTCCCTTTACCTATAATCGTAACCGGAACGGCCAAGGTTTTCAACACGGAGACGCTCATACGGCAGAAGCCCAGCGAGCCGTCAGACGGGATCAAACCAGTATTGTTGACAAAGCAATGAGCGACATGACATGGTAGTCCCATGGTCGCACCCGTATACGCAGTCGAGGATCCGGCGGATCTTGACGTCGAGAAAGCTGCTTTCGAGCTTTTTCCACTCCTCACAGGAACTGATAACGCCGTGTTGCGCCGCGAGTACGGCTCCGCGCTCGCCGACCTCATAGGAGGCTCGGGCGCATTCAGGAAGTACATTCACGGCAACGCGGGAGACCTGGAAGCCAAGCGCGCCCATCTGCTCGAGGTTTTCCGGGACAATGTACGCTTGCTCGTCACAAAAACCTGGGTGGACGGCAAGGACGAATTGAAGAAAGCCGAAGCGCTGGCTCTCCTCGACTCTTTTGTGGGCATGGTTGATGCCGCGGATTACGGCAACGCCGTTCCGGCTTTCGTCGCCGTGGCCGATTCAGCGGCGGGCTTGCTCTTCGGAGAAATACCGGGCTCCGATGACTTTATCGAATATGTGTTCCGCATCGATCCCAGACTTGGCATCTTCTATTGGTACATCGATCAACTGCGCGTACAAGGCGAGATCGATTCCGACCTCGCCCTCATGGAATTGCTCGTCGGCATATATTCGCTGGCAAGCTTCTAGACTAGCGGCCTAGAGCCCAGTCCAGCGCTTCCTGTAGCATGGCCTGCGGCGGCGGCTCGATGACCCCCGACTCCGTCATATCCTTGAACATCCTCCGCGCGGCGATTATATCGACATGCGCCTTCTCCCACACGCGCTCCGGACTCATCGACGAGCGGGCGAGGCCCTCCTTGGCCGCTTGATCGGCGACATCGGCGGCCTCGCGCTCAAAGAGCCCTTCGTCTTCCATGTTAGGCATGATGTGCCCCGGATCGATGCCGCGCTCCCTAGCGAACGCCGCTATCGACCGGGCGCAGCGTATGGCCATACCGTCGGAGATGCCCGTGGCCCGCGAAAGCAGAGCGCCTTTGAGTATGCCCGGAAAGCAGACCGAGTTGTTGACCTGGTTTGGAAAATCGCCGCGCCCCGTGGCTACTATAAAAGCGCCTTCTTCAAGCGCCGCGTGAGGCCATATCTCCGGCACGGGATTGGCGCAGGCGAATACTATGGCTTTTTTCCCCATGGAGCGTATCCAGGCCCGTTTGACAACATCGGGCCCGGGGGTGGAGAGCGCGACGAGAATGTCCGCGCCCTTGAGCGCGTCGGCCGGCGCCGTGAACCTATCCGGATTGGTGCGCCGGGCAAGATCCCACTGGCGGTACGAATCGGGATCCGATTCCAGGTCGCCGCGGCCAGGGTGAAGGCCGCCGGCCTTGTCGAACAGCGCCAACCTGGAAGGATCGGCGCCGTCCTGGATGAGGAGCCGCGCTATCGTGGAGTTGGCGGCGCCGGCGCCCAGGAGTACGATGCGGGCGTCGGAAAGCTTCTTGCCGGCCAGTTCCAACGAGTTGAGGAGTCCCGCGAGCGTTACGCAGGCGGTCCCCTGAGCGTCGTCATGCCAAACCGGTATGCCGCAGGAATCCCGGAGCCCGTCCAGGACGCGATAGCAATTGGGTTGGCTGATATCCTCGAGGTTGACGGCCCCGAAGCTGTGCTTGACCATCTTGACGAAATCGATGAGTCGATCGGGATCGTTCTTGCCATCGGGGCCACGCGAATCGACGCAGAGGGGAACGGCGTCGACGCCGCCCAGATATTTCATGAGGAAGGCCTTGCCCTCCATGACGCCCATGCCGCCAGGCGGCGTCACGTCGCCATCGCCGAGCACGCGCGTGGAATCCGAGACAACGGCCACGGTATTGCCGCGGCCGGACAACTCGAAGGACTCGGCATTGTCGTCACGTATCGCCGTGGAAACGGCTGAAACGCCGGGGGTATACCAGACGCCGAACCACGACGGCCCCCAGACGCCGCAGCGCGGAGCGGTTTGGAGCTTACCGCCGTACATCCGGTGGGCTAAAAGCGCCAGCCTATTGTAGAAAGCGGTGCGGACTACAGCCTGCCTGTCCTGATCCGGAACGGCGCGGGCGATAATATCGTTCAAATTTTCAAGATTGATGTCGATGTGTGCGTTGAGGGGCATCTGAATCCTCCGAAACCCAGTATACCCCGGAAGATCCGACCGCCGCAACGAAGCTCGTTATCCGATAAATAACTTGCTTATGTGCCGCATCAAGGCTACACTATTTCCTCTCGCCCAGGATAGCGGATTCATTCCGTCACCGGCGTCGATAGTTTCAAGGAGGACATCAATGAAGAAGCTTAGTCTGGTACTCGTAGCTTTCGCTCTCGTCGCGCTCATCGTGGCCTGCGGCGCTCCTAAACAGGCCTTTGTATCGATAGCGTCCGGTGGTACCGGCGGAACCTACTATCCGTTGGCCGGAGCCATGGCCACCATCTGGAATGACGGCATCAAGGGCATGAACGCCTCGGTACAGGCCACGGGCGCCTCCGTCGCCAACGTCAACCTGCTTCGCGACGCCAAAGCCGACGTCATCATGGTGCAGAACGACATCGCGTACTATGCCGTTAACGGCCTCGAACTGTTCAAGGACAAGGCTTTCCCCGACATGAAGGGCATGGCCATCCTATATCCCGAGACCTGCCAGCTCATCGTCCTGGCTAATTCCGGCATCGCCAGCGTAGCCGACCTCAAGGGCAAGAAAGTCGCCGTAGGCGCCGCCGGT
>CAZNCK010000120.1:2992-10422 GCA_964571545.1 uncultured Treponemataceae bacterium
AGCAACCTCAAGGACGGCAACGTCGACGCCGCGTTCCTTACCGCCGGCCACCCGACCGCCGCGGTCCAGGATATCTCCGCCTCCAAGCCCATCAATGTCGTAGCCATCGATGACGCTATCGCCGCCAAGCTCCAGTCCACCTATCCCTTCTACACCAAGACCCTGATCCCGGCCGGCACCTACAAGGGCGTCGACAAGGACACCCAGACCGTAGCCGTCCAGGCCATGCTCGCCGTCTCCGCCAAGCTCGACGCCGCCACCGTCGAAAAGATGCTCCAGACGATGTTCGCCAAGACCGGCAACGAGCGCCTGACCGCCGCCCACGCCAAGGCCGGCGCCCTGATCACCCTCGCGACCGCCCAGGCCGGCATGTCGCTTCCCCTGCACGCTGGAGCTGAAAAGTTCTACGGCAAGGCTGCTAAGTAAAGAATCCTGATTGCGGAAGGCGGGCCGCTCGGTTCGCCTTCCAGTTCAGACCTATGAGCGTTCGAAGCGTAGCAGTCGTGCTCGCGTGCGCGGCCTCGATACTTCGGTGGGGGGGCGCTACGCCGACCCTGAGGATATATGGCGAAACCGGCGTCCCGCTGGCTACCATTGCCGTTCAGGACGGATTCACTATCTCATTCGTCCATTCAGTAAACCTAACACCTGTCGACGAGGAATTCATAGCAAACGACGACGGAAGCATAACGCTCGTACGAGAGCGCTTCGACCAATTATCGACGGGAATGCCCTCGGGCGACGAGGACGGTTTTGCAATCGAAAACGGTCATTTCGTCACGAAACCTAACAGGCGTTTTCCGGAGATCGCCGTCCGTGTGTCTCCCGTGGCAGGGCACCTGCTGAGAATAGGAACCCAGGAACGTCCGCTTACCTACTGGGCTCCGGTCGCCGGCTTGCTCGTTTTCAACGCGGCCGGGAAATATAGATTCCGGATACCGACCAGGAACTAAAATAAGCCAAGGCTTTAGCGATTCACCAAGGAGTCTGACCGATGAATGAAGCTGAGAAGAACAAGGCCCTCGCTGAAGCAAGCGTGGATACCCAGGAAATTCTAAAAAAGTACGACAAGGAATCGGATTACCGGAGCTATACCGGCTTGATAGCCAAGGTTGTAGCGGCAATAGCGATAACATTCTCGTGCTTCCAACTCTATACGGCGATTTTCGGTGTGCTTGACGCGATGATCCAGCGCTCGATCCACCTCTCGTTCGGCATGGCCTTGGTATTTCTCCTGTACCCAACGAGCAAGAAGTGGCCCAAGAATAAGTTGCATCCGCTCGACCTTGCGCTCTCGGTGCTCGGCGCGATTACGCCGATGTATATCATCATCAACTATGGAGAACTCGTAAAGCGCGCGGGTACGGCCACCACTGCCGACATGATCGTCGGCGTCATTGGCATCCTGCTTGTCCTCGAAGCCGCCAGGCGGATCGTCGGGCTTCCCATCGTAATCATCGCGGGCACGTTTATTTTGTATGCCTTCGTGGGCCCCTACCTGCCAGGAAAGCTCGCGCACCGGGGCGTCGACGTAGGCGATCTTGTGCAACACCTGTACTTCACCACAGAGGGCGTCTTCGGCATCCCGCTGGGCGTGTCGAGCACATTCATCTTCTTGTTCATCCTGTTTGGCGCATACCTCGAGAAGACTGGCCTCGGACAGTACTTCATGGACCTGGCCAATTCGATAGCCGGGCGCGCATCGGGTGGCCCCGCTAAGGTTGCGGTGCTCTCCAGCGGCCTCATGGGCACGGTATCGGGCAGTTCTGTAGCCAACGTTGTAGGCACGGGCTCGTTCACTATCCCGATGATGAAGCGTCTCGGCTACTCGCCTGAATTCGCCGGCGCCGTAGAAGCCACCGCTTCTACCGGCGGCCAGCTGATGCCGCCTATCATGGGCGCCGCGGCCTTCCTGATGGCGGAGATGACGAACATCCCGTACGTCAGGATCATAGGCGCCGCGGTAATACCCGCGTTGCTCTACTATTTCGGCGTCTGGGCCGGCGTTCATTTTGAGGCAAAAAAACTAGGCCTCCGCGGCATGACTAAGGAAGAGTTGCCGAACCTGAAGGAAATTTTCTTCAACCGCGGTTACCTGATGCTTCCGCTCGTAGGCATAGTCTGGCTGCTCGTAACTGGCTACACCCCGATGCTCGCGGCCTTCTACGCCATTATCCTGTCCGTGGCGGCGGCAATACTCGGCTGGTGGGCACCCTTGCCGATAGGCGGCATGCTCGTGCTGTTCGCCGTAATGAAGCCGATCTTCCATGTGGGCGAATTCGGCGCGGACGGCGCGGCAAAATACCTGACCGAGATGACCCCGCTGGGCGCCCTCGCGGTGCTTGCCGCGGTATTGGCAGGCTTCGCTCTCCTCAAGAAAAAGCCGAGGATCGGAGCCAGAGAGATCATAGGCGGGCTGGAATCCGGAGCCCGCGGCGCCATTGGCGTGCTCGTGGCCACCGCCTGCGCCGGCATAATCATCGGCGTCGTTACGAAGACGGGCCTGGGCCTCAAGCTCGGCGAAGTGTTGGTGGACCTGGCCAACGGCAACCTGATCCTGACGCTTGTCTTCACGATGCTGACGAGCATCATCCTGGGCATGGGCATACCGACGACGGCTAACTACATCATCACGTCGACGATAGCCGCCCCAGCCATCATAATGATACTCAGGCAGAAATACCCCGAGTTGCCGATCGATGCCATTTCAATCATCCTGCCGGCGCATATGTTCGCGTTCTATTTCGGCATCATAGCCGACGTTACGCCCCCGGTCGCGCTTGCGGCCTTCGCCGGAGCGGGTATAGCCAAGGCCAATCCCATGAAGACGGGACTCCAGGCATCAAAGCTTGCTATCGCGGCCTTCCTGGTGCCGTACATTTTCGTGCTCAATCCGGCCATGCTGATGATAGACCTCAAGCTTTTGCCAGGTATTCAGATGGTGATCACCTCGATGGTAGGCATCATAGGCGTCTCCTCGGGCGTCATGGGCTATCTCGTACACAAGGCGCTATGGTGGGAGCGCATAGCGCTCATCCTCGGAGGCATACTGCTCGTGGACCCGGGTTTCGTCACCGATCTCATCGGCATCGCGTTGATGGCGTCAGCGGTCGTCTCCCAGGTTCTGCGCAAGAAAGCCGCCAAGGCCGCCTGACCTGTTAATCATTTTTTCCGTAGTCTAAGGGGCGCCGGGCATAGTAATATAACTACTATGTCCGGCATTTTTGATGTTATCTATGAAGACGGCGATCTGGTCGTCGTAAACAAGCTCGCGGCGGTACCCGTGCTGCCCGACAAGAGCGGCGATTCTTCGCTGAAGGATTTCGTGGCGGAACTGCGCCCGGGAAAGTTCGTCGAACCGGTCCACCGCCTTGACAGGCGCACGAGCGGAGCCGTCGCGTTCGCCAAGACACGGCACTACCATACCGAACTGTCAGAGGCCTTCCGCGACCATCGTGTGGCAAAGACCTTCTGGGCCGTCACGGAACGCGCGCCGGAGCCAGCCTCGGGAACGCTCAGACACCGTCTAGTCCACGACCACAACAGCAACCAGGCCAAGGCCTTGCCCGTTGACAGCGAGCTTGACGGAGAACTGGGCGAGCTGAGGTATGAAATCGTTGGCTGGAGCGACCATCACTTCCTGGTCGCGGTATCGCCGGTAGCCGGCAAGGCGCACCAGATACGGGCGCAGTTGTCGGCTGCTGGCTTTCCGGTAAGCGGCGACCTCAAATACGGCGCGCGTCGGTCCACCCACAATGGCCTTATAATGCTGCACGCGCGCGCGCTGACGTTCAATCTGCCGGACAGGCGCCGCGTCGACATCATAGCCGACCCTCCGCCCGATGAACCGCTCTGGGAAAGCTTCGAGGTCGATCCCCAGAATTTCAACTGAACGGCGGCTAGAAAACAGGCGGCGTGCTGGTCGCGTCGCCTTCGGGCAGCAGGTTTATATCTCGCCATTGCAGGTAGGCCGGCAGGCCCGGGCCAGTGGGCGCTACATGCAGCTCAAAGATGCCGCAGTTGCCCGTGGTGAAGAGCGGCATCCAGAACCGGCAGCCAAACGTCACGCGGACGAGCCACTGGATGGTGCCGCCATGCGAGATCGCGGCCACATCGCCTTCGGACTCGAGCGCGGCTGCCTTGAGCCTGCCCCAGGCTGAGGCCGCGCGAGCGTACAGGGCCTCCGCGCTCTCGGCGTCGGGCACAGCCTCCCAACTCCGGTGCTTGAATGATTCGTATTCGGCAGGATAGCGAAGCTGTATCTCCTTGAAGGTCAGCCCCGTGAATCGCCCGGTTTCCAGCTCCACGAGTTCCGGCTCTGGCTCGGGCGCCGCGATACCTATGCCCCGGCCTACTATGGCGGCGGTTTCGGTCGCCCTGGCGAGGGGAGAATGCAGAAGTCGCCTGATATGCTTGTCTTGCAGATACGAAGCCAGATTCAGGGCCTGCAAACGGCCATTGTCGTTCAGCGAGTATTCTGAACGCCCCTGGATGCGGCTTTCGGCATTGGCGGTGGTCTCCCCATGCCTGAGTATGTAGAAGCTCGTGGGTTTGCGGATATCGGAGAAAAACTGCGCGTCGACTGAAATGACTGGATTCATCGTAGCCGGACTATAGCATCGGGCTAACCAGGCCGCCAAGGTAGGCGCCTCTTTACCGCGACAAGGCCCGCCCGTATACTCGCCCGATGACGCAACGATCCATAACGCTGGATGCCATCAAGGGCGGCCTCGTACTGGCAATGATAGCCTACCACGCCTGTTACGTCGCCGTCATGTTCGGCCTCTCCGGCATCGAGTTGTACCGAGGCTTCTGGTGGGCCTTTCCGCGAGCGATAGCGGCGGGTTTCATCTCGGTTTCAGGCTGGAATCTCGCGGCCAAGCGAGCCCGCGGCGCTGGCTTCGACGCGTTTGCCAGGCGGGCGGGCATGCTGGCCCTCGTCGCGCTGGCCATAAGCGCCGCCACCTGGCCGGTGCTTGGCAAGGGCTTCGTGTTCTTCGGCGTCATCCATCTGCTGGCACTCTCGTCGCTCCTCGCCTACCCTCTCCTCGGGCGCCCCGTGGCAGCGGCGCTCACAGGCATGGCGTTAATGATCTCCGGCATTGCGCTGGCAAAGCTTCGCTTCGAATTTGCCTGGCTGGCCTGGTTAGGCCTGCGGCCTTTGGACCTGTATCCCGCCGACTACCTACCGCTCGCGCCCTGGTTTGCGTTCATCGCGTTTGGCTCGGCAGCCAGGGATGCCCTGCGGGGCCGCCTTTCAGGCGATTCCGCGAGCCCGCAAGACCAAAAGCGGCAACTACGGCCCAGCAAGGTTCCGCCTGCGATACTTCGGCTTCTGGCCGCGACGGGCAGGCGCTCGCTCATCGTGTACCTCGCTCACCTACCCCTGCTGTACGGTCTGGGCTGGGCAATCGCGACCATCAAAGGCCGCGCCTGAGCGCAAGAGCGGGGCGCGCGCGCGGCGAAAAATCTAGTCGTCCTTGTGCCCCGATGAAGCATGGGGTATCATCGACAATCAACGGTATCAATAGAATAGCAGAGAGGGGACAGCGCGATGGGAATGCTGACCAACAGAGAGTTAGTCATCCGGTTCAGGTCTTTGGGCGATGTTCATAGAGCACGGCGGATCGAAAGCGCGGCGGAGCGCTACGAATTCCACGTGTCAAAGAGCGCGCGCGACCTGTACGGTCTCTCCGGCGCCCCCTTCTCTACCAGCGGCGGCGTGGTGTTCGCGGATTATGGCCAGGCGCGCGCGTTCGCGGCCAGGATCAACGAACGCTCCGACCTAGCCGGCGGCGCGGGCCCTACCGTCAAGGCCGGCGCCATCAACGCGATGGCCCTCATCGACGAGATACTGCACGCGGTCTGCGACATGTACCGCCAGCAGGTCGACCCCCAGGCCTTCTGGAAGGCCGTTACAGGCAGCGACATAGCCGTGGGGCCTGCCGGCACCAGAACGGGCCTCCTTACATTTACCAAGATTTTTCCGCCCTCGGCGGTCTACGAGGGCAAGGACACGCCTGATGGCTGGCTAGACGCCACGCCTCCCGACGCCACGGGAACCAGGCCCGGCAGAAATGCTGTTTCCATGGAGGAACTCCTCCTCCTCAGGCTGGAGAACGAGAATCCGGCCTTCGGGCCATACCGTTTCCTCTTCGACGATCGGCCGCTCAAGGCGCGCGCGCCGGTGGATCCCATGCTGGACGCGGCCGAGGCCGCCCTCAAGGCCTTGCCCGCCTTCGGCCCCGACGGCCTGGATCTGCCCAGCCTCCTGAGGGCGCCCATGCGCGCCAGCCCGCACTCGCTGGCTGGACAACTGGCCTACATGAAACGACACTGGGGCCTGCTCATTGGCGACAGGATGGCAAAACTGCTCGGCGGCGAAGGCATGCTGGACGAAGAAGAGCGCCCCGTGTTCCCGGCCGGCCCCGGACCGGTCCGCGCGCCTACCTACGCCTCCCTCGATCATGAGTACGAGCGCTTCAGCGAGGACAAGGACTGGATGCCCCGGGTCGTGATGATGGCCAAGAGCGCTCTCGTCTGGCTGGACCAGTTGTCAAAAGCATACGGCCGTGATATACGCACGCTGGACGCGATACCGGACGAAGAACTGGACCTCCTGGCCTCCAGGGGCTTCAACGGGCTGTGGCTCATAGGCATATGGGAACGCAGCCAGGCCAGCCGACGCATCAAGGAACTGTGCGGCAATCCGGAAGCCGCCGCCAGCGCCTACTCGCTGTTCGACTACGAGATAGCCTGGGAACTCGGCGGCTGGTCGGCCCTTGAAGCGCTCAGGCACAAGGCCGCCGCCCGCGGCATACGCCTGGCCGCCGACATGGTACCAAACCACACAGGCATGGACTCGGCCTGGGTGCGCGACCGGCCCGACCTGTTCATCCGGCGCGATGTCCCGCCTTTTCCGTCCTACACCTACTCAGGCGAAAACCTCTCCGGCGACGGCCGTTTCGGGCTCTGGCTTGAGGACCACTACTACGACCGGCGCGACGCCGCCGTCACGTTCAAGCGCGTGGATTTTCGCTCCGGGGCGACCAGCTACATATACCACGGCAACGACGGCACCAGCATGCCCTGGAATGACACCGCGCAGATCGACTTCCTCAACCCGGCCGCCCGCGAGGCGGTCAAAGAACGCATACTGCACGTGGCCAGGAATTTTCCGATAATCCGTTTCGACGCGGCTATGATACTCGCCAAGCGCTCCTTACGCAGGCTGTGGTACCCGGAACCGGGCGTCGGCGGGTCAATCGCCAGCCGCTTCGAGTCGGCTCTTGGCACCGAGGCATTCAATGACGCCATGCCGGCCGAGTTCTGGCGCGAAGTGGTGGATATGTGCGCCGCCGAGGCGCCCGAGACCCTGCTTCTAGCCGAGGCGTTCTGGATGATGGAAGGCTACTTCGTGCGAACCCTGG
>CAZNCK010000121.1:0-10375 GCA_964571545.1 uncultured Treponemataceae bacterium
ATATGTAGTCGGTTACGAATTCTTCGCGAAGATCCTCCAAGAACACCTTTGAGGCGCCGATTTTCATAGCTTTTTCACGCGCAACCTCGAAATCTTCCTGCTGGCCCACATTGGCCATGAAGCAGATGACCTCGTAACCCTTGTTTAGTAGCCACTTGAGGATCACTGATGTGTCCAGCCCACCCGAATACGCCAAGACTACCTTGGTACCCATACTAAAACCTCCTGACGATCCTGCATCCTTGTATCTTTGCATAGCATCATACCGGGCATGTGGTGAGAGGTCAACGGAGTGGTTGTTTTATGCTAAAAAGGTGAAAAAGCCCCGTCCATCGGCACAGACCGGTGAGCGGGGCAAGGGTTTCAGTACACCCGTCGCTGATGGTAGCGCCGGAGCGTCGCGCTCCAGGACTTGATAGCGGCCACGGCCGACGACAGGCGTTCGACCCGGTCGGGCATGGTCCTGAAGACGACATGCCTGGTCATGTCCGGGCTACCGTTCTGTTCCTCAAGCGCATCGAGGTACTGGAGCCATTCCTCGGATCGGTCACCATCCGCCTCGCCCGCGCCGTCGAGATCATCGGGCCGGACGATAATGAGGCCTACCCTGCCCGCTAACGAGGCGATGGCCTCCATTGCATCATCAAAATTAGCGCCGGCGGGTTCCCAGGCGAGCTTGACGAAGGGGTGGCCGATCTGAGCCAGCAATTCAGCGGCCCTTTGACAGGAATCAAGCACCGAATCAGCATCCATGCTAAAGCACAGCGTTATGCCGTGTTCGCCCGCCTCATCGCCAAGAGTCCTAGCGGTGACGGCGAAGGTCTCCGCATCGGCACTCGGCAAACCGCCGCGGAGCGCTGGCCGCAGCCTGAGGACTGGCGCGTTAAGTTCCCGGGCTGTTAAAAGTGCCAGGTTGAAGGCAGCCCGGTCCCCGAGGCTGGCACGGCCGGGCATCACATACGAGGCGGTACAGAGGCCGGCTCTGAGCGTCGCGTACATTGCTTCCTTCGCGCGGGTGGAGTCGCCGGGGGCCAGGTAGTCATCGCCGGTCCACTCGATACCCTGGACCCCGGACGAGACGGCGGCGGCAAGGACTGTCTGTATATCTGACCCTGAAAGGGCCGCTGAAGATAAGGCTGATCGTATCATTATTGCGACAGATTCTACTCGAAGGACTTGTAGCTTAGCAACCGACCGGCGTTTGATTCGGCGACGCTAAGCACGTTGACAATGACTCGGCACCATGCTTTACTTTCATTCGATAAGTAATAGTTGTATTCTATATGGAGGAAAAAACCATGAAGCATAGCATAACTCTTGGCGTTGCCTGCCTGGGCAGGACAACCTTCGACGTAGCCGCCGCCCGCGGCATCTGGGCTGAGACGAAAAAAACGCTCGCGGCGCTTGAAAATGTCATCATAGTCGCTCCGGACGACCTCGTCATCGAACCGGACGAGGCGCGGGCCGCCGGAGACCTGTTCGCCAAGGCCAGGGTCGACGGCCTCGTGATCCTCTCGGGCACCTTCCACCTCGGCCACCTGGCCCTTGAACTGGCCAAGGCCCTGCCGACGGTTCCCCTCATGCTGTGGGGCCTCCCCGAGCTGCCCTACGACGGTGGCAAGATACGTCTCAACTCGGTCTGCGGCGTCAATTTGAACGCGTCCAACCTGTACAAGTCAGGCATTAAGAACTACCACTACACCATCGGCACCGAGATCGACCAGGACTGGGTCGACGCCGTACGCGTGCTCGCGCGCCTCCGCACGGCTCGGGTCGGCATAGCCGGTTACCGCGCCCACGGCTTCTTTAACCTGTCGGTAGCGGATCCGGCCATCTACCGCGCCACCGGCGCCATTGTCGATCACTACGAGCTGGACGAGATATGGAACGCGCCCGCCTCCGACGCCGACATCGATAGGCGCAAGGCGCAGTACAGAAAACTCTTCGACGTCTCCGGCATCAGCGCCGACCAGCTGGCCAAGGTCTCCGCGCTAGCGGTCAAGCTTGACTACATCATGGAGACAAAGAGCCTGTCCGCGATGGCTATCCGATGCTGGCCCGAGTTCGCGGCTCGCTATGGCGTGTCGCCCTGCGCCGCCATGAGCCTCCTACAATCCGAGGGCCGCATCCTGGCCTGCGAAGGCGATGTGGAAGGCGCGCTGTCGATGCTGGCCCATCAGGCTATGGGCGCTGAAACCCCGTTCCTATTCGACTTCTCGCAGGTTGACCTGAAAGACAACTTCGCGCTGTTCTGGCATTGCGGCGTCGCGCCGGCCAACCTCTGGGACGGACGCTGCGTGCGTTCGCTGGATACCTACTTCGCCGGCGGTAAGGGCGTAACGGCGGACTTCGTGCTCAAAGACGGCGATCTGTCCATTGTGCGTCTGGACTCGGTAGATGGAAAATACCGCTTGTTCATCCAGAACGCCCACGTCATACCCATGCAGAAACTGCTCAAGGGCACCTACATGAAGGCCCGGTTCGACAGGCCGGTGGCAGACGTCCTGGACCTTGTCGTCAGGAACGGTATTGCCCACCATGCATCCGTGGTATATGGTGACTATCTCCGGCCCCTGCGCCTCGCAGCCCGCGCGGCCGGCTGGGAGGTCATTGAGTGATACACCTTGAAGCCGCCGAAGACGGATTCGCCGTAAGCCTCGACGGGCGCCGCGCGCTGGTTCATTCCAGCCGCGCACCCCTCTTCGAGATTGGCTCCGCGGAGCCGGCGATCCGCCAGCACAAAGGCGGCTTCACGCTGCGCCAGAAGAAGCGCTCCCGCGTCAAGGCCAAGACCTGGAAACAGATCTCGGCCCGTGACGACTTCCTCGACATCGAGTTCGAGGGCCTCGTCCGCATGACAGTGCGGGAGGCTTCCGGCGCTCTTCGCATCACTTTTTCTCGCTACGACTCGGTATGGAACCGCTTCCTGTTCAGGCTTCCGGCCACGCCCGGCGAAAGCGTTTTCGGCTGCGGCGAACAGTATTCCAGGCTCGACCTCAAGGGTAGCCGCGTGCCGCTCTGGTCCGAAGAACAGGGCGTAGGCCGTGGCCACGACCTCATAACGTTACTGGCCAATCTCTGGGGACGCGCCGGCGGCAACTGGCATACCACCTACTTTGGCCAGCCCTCGTTCGTATCAAGCGAGCGCTCGTACGTGCATGTGCAGACAACGGCCTACTGCGTCTTCGATTTCAGGCGACCCAAAACCACAACCTTGACCACGTGGGCCATCCCTGAGGAAATAATCGTCGGATTCGCGGCCGACGCGCCGGCTACGGTCGGAGCGCTCTCGGCTCTGGTCGGCAGACAGCGCGCCCTGCCTGCATGGACCTGGGAAGGCGTCTGGCTCGGCGCCCAGGGCGGCATCGACGAGGTCCGCGGCAAACTCGAGGCGGCCAAGGCCGCCGGCGTAAAAACCGGCGCCGTCTGGGTGCAGGACTGGTGCGGCAGACGCGTTACCAGCTTCGGCAAACAACTGCAATGGAACTGGCAGTTCGACAAGGAACTTTACCCCAACCTTCCCGAAGACATTTCCAGATTGCGTCGCGAAGGCGTGCGCTTCCTGGGCTACATAAACCCCTTCCTCGCCATTGAGGGGCCGCTGTACGCCGAAGCTTCAAAAGCCGGCTTCTGCGTCAAACGCGACGACGGGAGCGACTATCTGGTCACGGTAACAACCTTTCCGGCCGCGATGGTCGACCTGTTCAATCCCGATGCCTTTGCATGGATAAAATCTGTCATCAAACGTGACATGCTCGGCATCGGCATGGCTGGATGGATGGCCGATTTCGGAGAATATCTGCCTGTGGACGCCGTGCTCCACGGGGGCCGCGACCCGCTCCTCGCGCACAACGAGTACCCGGTGCTCTGGGCCAAGGCCAATGCCGAGGCCATACTTGAGGCCGGCAAGAACGGCGAGGCTGTTTTCTTCCTGCGGTCCGGCTGGGCGGGCTCGTCCCGCCACGCGAGCGCGTTCTGGGCCGGAGACC
The DNA here is from genome assembly GCA_964571545.1 of uncultured Treponemataceae bacterium. Classification (GTDB taxonomy): domain Bacteria; phylum Spirochaetota; class Spirochaetia; order Treponematales; family UBA12059; genus SZUA-370. The sequence goes on from CAZNCK010000121.1 coordinate 3,990, forward strand.
AGCTGGTCGACTGGAGCGTCACCGATGGCCTCCCGAGCGTTATACCCGCGGCCTTGTCGCTGGGTTTCTCCGGTTCAGGCGCCTGGCACTCCGACATAGGCGGCTACACCACCCTGGCGTGGATAAAACGCTCGCCGGAATGCTTTATGCGCTGGGCAGAAATGGCCGCTTTTACCCCCATCATGCGCACCCACGAAGGCAACCGCCCCGAATCCAACGCGCAGTTCTGGTCAGACCCCGCTACCCTCGCCCACTTCGCCCGCATGAGTTCAGTCTGGACCGGCCTGGCTCCCTATCACGCCGAGGCCATGGCCGAATATGAGTCCACTGGCGTACCGCCCATACGCCACACCTGGCTACACTACGAGAACGAACCGGAACTCAGGCGCTTTTCATACCAGTTCATGTACGGCCGCGACCTCCTCGTGGCCCCTGTCCTGAAACCAGGCAGGGAGCTGTCCGAGGCGCAGTTACCCTTGGACCACTGGGTACACCTGTGGACCTCGAGGGAATTCAGGGGCGGCGAGGTGACAATCGAAGCGCCGCTCGGGTACCCGCCGGTGTTCTACCGCGCGGATTCGCCCTGGGCAAGTTTGTTCGAGGGCCTGCGGAGATCGGTAAAGAAGCTGTAGTCGAATTATAGTCCGAATTGCTCGACGAGAACGACAGCATGAGCCTCTATGGCTTCCAGCCGCCCTGCCGCGTCGACGCCTTCGTGCGTCTTGGCCTTTACCGAGACGGCGTCCATCGACAGACCGAGCGCTCCGGCAATTGAGGCGCGTATCGCATCGATATGCGGAGCCAACTTGGGCCGCTCCAGCACCACGGTTGAATCCACATTGATGATGCGCCAGCCAGACTCCGCCAGGATCGTAGCCGCGCACTCCGCGAAGAAGCGCGACGGCTCATCCTTCCAGCGCTGGTCGGATGGCGGAAAATGGCGGCCGATATCTCCCGCGCCTATGGAACCGAGCAGCGCGTCGACGAGGGCATGGAACAGCACATCCCCGTCGGAGTGGCCGAGTTCGCCCAGCTCCGAGGGAATCGAGACGCCGCCCAGCATCAAGGGCCGGCCGGAGACGAGCCTGTGAAGGTCCCAACCCTGACCGACACGAACATTCATGGTAAATCTTCTGGAAACGTGATCTTGATGTTGTCGCGCTCGCCATCGACTACCGCTATGGAACCGCCGGCCATGGCCCAGATCTCCGCGTCGTCGGTGGCTTTTGAGACGGCAGAGCCGGCGGAGAGATACGCAGACAACAGGCCGCGGTACTGAAAGCCCTGCGGCGTCTGAACGGCCCGCAAAGTCGCGCGCTGAAGATGCTCCGTGATGGCTCCATCGTCAGCGACTCGCTTTACCGTGTCGGCCACGGGCAAGCCCGGCACGCAAGCTCCCGAACGAGCGGTCTCCGAGAGCACGCGCTTGACCAGTTCGGCGCTGGCGCGAGGCCTTGCGGCATCATGAACCAACACGTATTCGGGATCGACGGCGCGCAGGGCCAGCAGCCCGGCCTTGACGCTGTCGGAACGCTCCGAACCGCCCGTTGCGAACAGCAAGCGCGGTCCAGCGCGCGTGGCAAGCACATCGCCAATTGCCGAGCGCGCCTCAACCTCGCCGTCCGGCGGGACGACAACGACGACAGCGGCGCAGTCTTTCATGCTGAGAAATAGAGCTACTGAGTGCGCGAGAACCGGGAGATCATCGAGGAGCCTGTACTCCTTCTTGACGCCGCCAAAGCGAACGCTCCTCCCGGCGGCCGCGACGACCGCCGCGAAACGCACCGCTTTAGCCTTCGAGCCGAGCGCGGATCAGATCCGCTATCTCGTCCTTGGACTTGCCCAGGGAGAACGACACCTCGTCCTGCAGCAGGTTGAGCGCCGAATCGTAGAGCTTGCGCTCCAGTATCGGCAGTTCCTTGATCCTGGAACGGTGGTACAACGAACGCACGACGCTCGCGATGTCCATCACCGAACCCTTCTTGAGGAGGTCCAGGTTCATCTGGTAGCGCAGTTTCCAGTCCGACGGGATGGGCGCGTATTCCTCGGAGATGAACTCCAAGGCGCGCTCCGCCTCGACTGTGGGTACGATCGGCCTGATGCCGAGCTCGCGGGCCTTGTCCACCGGGACCATGACGGTCATATCGGAGAACTCGAGGTAGATGATGTAGTAGAGGACGCTCGTATCCTTGAAGCGTTTTTCCTGGATCTCTACGATCCTTCCGACGCCTTGGCTTGGATAGACGATACGCTGATCTACGCCGAATTCAGTGGCTTGGGGCATGCTCATACGCTGTGCATAGTACTCCGGCAGGGCTTAAAAGTCAAACCTGCGGAGGATTGACCAGAATCTGCGGCAGAAGACATAAATCTCCAAGAAGACTATAACTTTTCGACGATTTCGCTTGCCAATCCTGTGGCGTTGACGATGATTTCCATGGCTACGCCCAGGCTCTTAAACCGCCGCGCATCTTCCAATTTGGCCGCCTCCATGCCCTGTTGCATGCCCTGTTGCATGCCCTGTTGCATACCCTGTTGCATACCCTTTTCGAGACCTTCCTGCTCGGCGGAGTACAGCCTGCTTACTACATCCCGCTGGAAGCGCTCACGGGACAGGGCAAGTGCGCGCAACTGCTCGTTCTGGGTACAACGCTCGAAATCCTTGTAGGCTTCCTTCATCAGCTGATTGCTTTCAAACAGGACCTTCATGTCTTTACCCTCCAGTCCGGCATTCTCAAGGAATTCAGCCCAGCGCATCAGCGCTGATTCCCTTGGCGGCTTCTTGTTCAGCTCCACATAGTGGATCTGCATATCCTCAGTCAGCACAAGCTCTGGATTTTTGACATCGCTGATCATGAAGCGGTGATGATTCTCGTCCGCATCGGGGAACAACATGAAATCCACAAAGTTTATGCAGACCACCGGACGAAGGATTCCGTACGCTTCACCCTTCTCTAGCTGACCGGAGTATAGCTGCGCCCAGTAGTACAGACTCCGGTTGATGAAGCCCAAGTGGGGATGCACTTGCATCTCGATGTCGAACTGCCGGCCGTCCTCGCCGGTGGCCAGGATGTCCACCACGGTCTCTTTGGCCCAAGTCGCATCCCGGAGGTTCACCGGATTTTTAAGTTCCAGCGACCGGACGGCCATGGCTCCAGCATCCACCAACACCGCGTTCACGAGGTCCAGGAGGAGATTCTTGCTTTCCTCCCTCCCGAATACGTAGCGGAAGATGAAGTCGTTGATCAAGCGCAATCCCATGTCATCAGTGTACTTCATCCAGGCCTCCCTGTCAGCAAAGCTCCGCGCATGCGGGTATTGCTGAAGTACGCATACGGGAACACGGACGCTTGCGCAGCGATACGAGAATTTGCCCTCGGCAATCTTTGACTATATCAGTGCGATTGGCCTTTTTACTGAAAACTAATGACGATGCGCCTCAAACCTGTACAACCTACGAGCACGCCATGAATGGCGCGCCAAAATACGGCCCGTCCGTCAGGACGGTACGTCAGGGATGCCGCGCCCGCTTTCAGCGGGCACGAATATCATTTCCACTCGGCAACAACGCGTACTCGCGTTGTTGCCGACGAAACAACTCCCACATGAGTATCGCGCCTGCCGCGCCGACATTGAGCGAGTCGACGTGGCCTGCCATGGGCACGATGACGCGTTCGTCGCAGGCGGCGACGATTTCAGCGGGCAGGCCCCAACCCTCGTTGCCGAGCAACAGGGTTATCGGCCTGCCTGAGGCGGCGGTTGGCACATCGCGGGGTTCCAGCGCGCCGGGAACCAGGGCCGCCGCGACGAGCAGGTTGCCGGAAGGCCCGCGACAGAGCGGCAGTTCTTCTAGTCCCGTCAGAGGAACTATGGGCAGGCCGAGAGCGCAGGCCATGGAGGCGCGCAGGGCCTTACGGCTGTAGGGGTCGGCGCAACCGGGGCCGAGGTAGATGCGGGACGCTCCGAGGGCGGCGGCGCTCCGGATGAGCGCGCCCAAGTTGTCGGGGTCGGTCACGTTCCAGAGGGCGAGCGCATGCCCCGCCGGCGCGGTGGCGGGGACGGGAGACGCGGGGCGATCCGCCAGCGCCATCGCGCCGCGGTGGAAGGAGAAGCCCAGTAGGTCAGCCATCTCAGCGCGACCCATCGAGGCGACTGAAAATCCACCGCTAGGTCCGACAGAGGCCGAAACGCCGCGCCACTCCTCTTCGTCGGCAGGCACGCATACCAACGAGCGCAGGCGGATGCCGCAGTCCAGGGCCTTCTGGATGACGATGCGGCCTTCGCAGACGATGAGCCCGGCACGCGCGTAGTCGCGATCGCGGAGCCCGGCAAACGCTAAAAAGTGGTCGGAGGGATCGATCATGGCGACGAGTATAGCGCATACGGATGAAGCCGTGCACTTGCCCCTCGTCGCCTATCACAGTATCGTAGAAAATACGCTCCCGCCGTTGCCGGAGAACATGGAGGATTCATGAGATACGAAAACATCGGACGCCACGCGCCGCTGTTCGATGAATATGCAGAGCTCCGGGTGCAGGAAAACAGGTCGATGAGAATAAGCCTCCTCAACGGCGACGTGGTGGGCAACTCCCGCGGCGCCCAGGCTGGCGTTTCATCGCGCGCGTTTAAGGACGGCGTCTGGGGTTTTGCCTCATCGCCCGAGCTCGACGACGGCTCCATCCGCGCGGCGGTGAGCCGGGCCGTGGCCAACGCCCGCTTCCTGGGCGCCAAGGAGTCCGCGGGCGCCCTGACTAAGGGTCCCTTGCCCTCAAGACCAGGGCATGCCGTCATGGACCTGGGCACGAAGAAACCCAGGAAAACCCAGAAGGAACTCATCGAGTACATACGCGCCATCGACGCGTATTGCCTGAAATACTACCCCGGCCTCTCGTCCCGCTCGGTCAGCCTGTCAACGCTGGAAATGGAGAAGACCCTGCTGGCCGCGCACCATCCTGGCGATATCGCTGACGGTGGACGCGGACGGCGAGCCGGTGGACCTGTACGAGGTCTACGGCGGCCGCGGCCAGTTCGAAGACGTATTCGACGACCCCTCGGACCTGTTCCCCAACATAGATATTCTTGCCGACAATCTCGCGCGCAAGTCCAAGGGCGTGTACGCCAGGCCAGGCACCCACGACGTGGTGCTCGATTCCGACCTGGCGGGCATCCTGGCCCACGAGGCCATCGGCCACACGGTGGAGGCGGACGGCGTGATGGGCGGTTCCGTAGCCTCGGAGTACCTGGACAAGGAAGCGGCAAGCCCGCTCGTCACCCTGGTCGACTTTGCGCACACGGCCCTGGGCCAGACCTGCCCCGTGCCGGTGCGGACCGACGACGAAGGCGTGGAGGCGCCCGACGCGGTGTTGATAGACAAGGGCATACTGCGCTCGTACATGCACAACAAGGAATCGGCGGCCCATTTCGGTGTAGCCCCCACCGGCAACGCCCGCGCTTATGGCTTCTATGATGAACCCCTGATACGCATGCGCAACACCGCCATCCTCCCGGGCAGCTCGAAACTCCAGGATATGATTTCCAGTGTAGATGACGGCTACTACTTCATGCGCTCGTCCAACGGGCAGGCGGACTCCACGAGCGAGTTCATGTTCGGCATCGTCATGGGCTTCGAGATCAAGGGCGGCAAGATAGGCGAGGCGCTCCGCGACACGACGATTTCAGGCGTCGCGTTCGACATGCGCAAGACCGTGTCCGCCGTGTCGGACGACATGAGCTGGTCCTGCGGCGGCATGTGCGGCAAGAAACAATCCATACCGGTAGGCATGGGCGGCCCCGCCGTCCGTTGCCGCGTCAATGTCGGAGGGCGAGCGTGATGGCTGAATTCAATGGCATGGAGATAACAAGGAAGGCCGTGGACGCCCTCAAGGCCGCCGGAGCCGACAAGGCCCAATCGTCGCTTTCACGCGGAGAGAAGAGTGAACTGAACGTGGACGCGGGGCGCATGAGCCTATACCGCACCACCGTCAACGTGTCCATAGGCCTCACAGCCCACGTAGGCGGGCGCAAGGGCTCAATATCGATCAACCGCTACGACGACGAATCGATACGAGCCGCCGCCTTAGACGCCATCGCGATGGCGCGCTCCAGCGAGCCTGACCCCGCCAACGACATCTCCCCGGCGCGCGCCCTGGAGCGTTTCCGCTCAGGCGCGCTGGAACCCGACGGAGCGGCCATGTACGACAGGCTTCGCGAGTTCATAGACTATTCGAAATCGACCTACCCCTTTACCAGCCTGGAACAGTGCGTGCTGGACTTTGGCCGCGGCGAGTCGTTCTACACCAACTCCAATGGCGCCGAATTCGAGGAACGCTCAGGCCTCTACAGCTTTTTCGCGATGTTCACCAGCAAGAACGGCGCCGATTCCTCCA
>CAZNCK010000122.1:0-6822 GCA_964571545.1 uncultured Treponemataceae bacterium
CGTTGATGCCGGTGGCCACTATGGACAGTAGCAGGCGTACCATCGGAGCCATGCCGCCGGGTCTTCCCTGCAAGTAGAAGTACACGACGATGATGCCGAGCCCAATCAGGAACAGTGACTGAAAGGCGATTAAAAGCCGTATAATCCCGCTCCGCAGCCTGAAACCCAGCAACAACAGAGCAGCCATACCCATGAAACCGGTGGCAAAAAAGAGCACATAGAAACCGAGAACCATATTTGCCACCGCCAGCCTCCAGTATCGTCTGCTTGTTTATTATATCAGGTGCGCTATGGAGGAGTCACTGACGGCGCTCGCAGATCAACGAGCGCTCTGGACATCACGCCTGCGGTTTGTCGTAATTCAGCATCCAGCGGACGCCGAACTTGTCCGTAAGGTCGCCGTAGATCGCTCCCCAGAACTCCTCCTTGACCGGCGCGTTAACGGTTCCTCCCGGGGATAATTTTCCGAAAAGATCCCGAAGCTCAGCCTCTGACGAGCATTGGAGCATGAGGCTCATCGCGTTGCCACGCTCCAGTTTGTCTCCGTCGAGCATGTCGGATGCCATGATCCTGATGCCGTCAGCCTCGAGCAGCCCATGCATGACGCTCGACTGCATTTCCTTGGGCATAGAAGCCGCCATGGGCGACGCCCCCACAGTCATAATCTTGAGCTCGCCGCCGAAACACTTCTTATAGAAGCTCAGGGCCGCTTCGCATGTGCCATTAAACGAAAGATACGGATTAAGTTTCGCCATGTGCTTTCCCCTTCAATTATGACGCGGACGCCGGAGCGTTTTTCGCGCGCATGCTATGCTGGCGCTGTGCCAGGTGGACAATGCATCAATATAGTCATTCCTCAAACCCAAGGCAAATACCCAAGCCGATAGCCGGCGCGAAGTCTATCCTTGGGCGCTTTGTGTTGACATACATCCGTCGCTTGGGCATTGATGTATGCTAATGAAATACTGCGACTCCACTGGGCATGCAGTATCCTCGGCAAGGAGTGACCGGATGAACTTCAAGGTCTTTGGCTTGGCGCTTCTTGTACTTTTCTTGCCTTCTACCCTGTCAGCGATCGATGGCAGGACGGTTCGGGTCGGCGCCTTTAATTTTTATCCTGGAATATTCATGGATACGGACGGCGAGGTGAAGGGCTTCTACGTTGATACCCTTGCTGAAATTGGCAGGGAACAGAACATCACGTTCCACTATGTATGGGGAACATGGAGCGAAGGGCTGGAGCGGATCAGAACCGGAGAGGTCGACCTGCTCACGAGCGTTGCCTATACCGCCGAACGCGCAACATACATGGACTACGGGACCATACCGCTCTTGACGGTGTGGAGCGAGCTGTATGTCGATACCGAATCCGGCATCGACAGCATCGCGGCTTTTGAAGGAAAAACAGTCGCGTTGATGCGGGGTGACTTCAACGCTCAGAATTTCAAGACGCTTATCGAAAATTTCCATATTTCCACAGGATTCATTGAAGTTCCGTCATTCGACGAGGTGTTCGAGGCAGTAGCAAAAAAGAAGGCGGACGGTGGAGTCGTAAATTGCACCTTCGGGGTAGCCAAGCAGAAAGAATATAACATTAGATCCACCGGTGTCGTGTTCAATCCCTTTGATATTTTTTTCACTGTTGCGGCAGGCAAAAATAGCGAACTCCTGCGCATGCTCGATGGATATCTCGGAAGCTGGAAACATCAGCAGTCATCGGTATACACGGCGTCCCGCCAAAAATGGTCGTACGGGAATATCGGTTCAATCCAGATAATTCCCCGGTGGATTACATACGCCGTGGCGATGCTGGTACTGCTTCTCGTAATCGTCTTGCTTTTCTCCCTCATGCTGAGGATGCGTGTACGTAGCGCTACCAAGGAAATCTTGGCTCGGGAAGCATCGCTGAAGGAAAGCGAGAGCAAACTCCGTAGCTATATTCAGAACGCCCCCGACGGTGTTTTCGTCGTGGATGCCGAAGGGCACTACCTGGACGCTAACCCCGCCGCGCAAAAGATAACGGGATATTCGATTCCGGAAATCATCTCCATGTCTATCCAGGATATCCAGCCTCCGGAGTCAGTCGAAAAAGACCTGCTGTACTTTCAGAACCTGAAAACAAAAGGGCGTTCAAGCGATGAATTCAGGTTCAGACGAAAGGATGGGGAAATCCGCTGGTGGTCAGTAGAAGGAGTGAAGGTGTCCGATGATAGATACCTGGGCTTTGCCAAAGACACGACCGATAGGATCATATCCGAGGAAAAAATCAGGAATTTGCTGCAAGAAAAAGAAATCCTGCTCAAGGAAGTGCATCACCGCATCAAGAACAACATGAATACTATCCGGGGACTCCTTCAGCTTCAGAAGAATTCCCTCCAGGACTCGCCCGCGCTTTCCGCCATCCAGGATGCGGAGAGTCGCGTGCAGAGCATGATCGTGCTGTATGACAAGCTTTATTGCTCTGACAATTACAGGGAACTTCCTATCAGGGTGTATTTAGAGCCGCTACTCTTTGATATTTTCAGCACGTTCCCGAACAGCGGCAAGGTGGCGCTGAAAACCGACCTTGGAGATTTTATCCTTAACGTACAGTTTCTTGCCCCGCTAGGAATCATGGTAAACGAGCTCATTACCAATTGCATGAAACACGCGTTCAAAAATAGAGATTCAGGGATAATAACAGTCAACGCATCCATGAACGATGGTCTGGTCACCATCATGATCCAGGACAATGGAACGGGTTTCCCGGAAGCCCCGGCTGGAGATAACCAGGTTGGTTTCGGGCTGAACCTCGTTCAGATGCTCATGCAACAGATACGAGGGACGTTCCGCAAAAAGAACGAAAACGGAACGTCCATCATTCTTCAATTTGCGGCTGGCCAGGAATAGCAAAAAAACGCGGATGAACTGACGATCAGTCCGAAGCGTGCTTTTATTTGATTTGGAGTTTCCATGCACGAAGCGAGAACTACATTCTGGGCGGGCGTACGAGCCGAGTTTCCGTTGCTGGTGGGGGTATTCCCTTTCGGCATGATCTACGGCGCTCTGGCCCTCGACGCGGGGCTGTCGCGTGCGGCGTCGCAGATGATGTCTTCAATTGTTTTCGCGGGCTCGGCTCAGTTCGTCACCGCGCAGCTCGTGCGCGAGGCGGCTCCCGCGCTGGTCATATTGCTGACCGTAGCCGTGGTCAATCTGCGGCACATGCTTTACAGCGCCTCGCTCGCGCCTTATCTGAAAAACTTATCGCTACGGTGGAAGATTGCGCTGTCATACCTGCTGACGGACGAAGCGTACGCGCCGACGATTCTTGAATATGACCGAACGGGAGTCAAGCCGACGAGCCATTGGTTTCTGCTGGGGGCCGGAATCGCGCTCTGGACGACCTGGCAGTTCAGCACGGCCCTGGGTATATTCCTGGGTACGGCGATTCCCGCCGAATGGCCGCTGGACTTCGCTCTGCCGCTCACCTTCATCGCCATGGTCGTGCCGAATCTCAAAAGCAACCCGATGATAGCGACGGCTCTCACTGCCGGCGTCGTGGCTCTGCTCGCCTATAGTCTGCCGTTCAAGCTGGGGCTGATACTCGCCGCATTGGTCGGCATACTGGTCGGGACTATCCTGGAGGGCAGGAAATGAACATCTGGCTCATCATGCTCGCCGGCGGTTTGATAACGTTCGGAATCAGGTTCGTTCTGATTTTTTTGTTCGGAAAATTTGAGATTCCATCCGCCCTGCGTAGGGCCCTGCGTTACGTGCCGCCGGCCGTGCTGTCGGCGATCGTCTTTCCCGAGTTGTTCATCCGCGGGGGCCATATCGCGCTGTCGCTCGGCAACACTCGGCTACTAGCGGGAATCGTCGCCATAATTGTCGCATGGTTCTCGAAGAACACGTTGTTGACGATCGTAGCGGGAATGATCGCGTTGGTGGTATTGCAGATGGTCTAAGTTTTGCCTTCGCCGATAATAGAACCGAAGACGTTCAACTCGGGCTAGACTCCTATACCTACCCGAAACCGCTCAAGATGCACCAGATACATACCGGCGCCCATGGTCATCATGAAGCCGGCGATACTGTCGCTGGCGATGATAGCTGATCCGTACTGTCGGCGTCGAGCGCGCCGCCGGTCGCGGCCCTGGTCACCTTGAATCAGGCATGCAGAAGCAATTAGACGGTCAGAGGGCGGCGACAAGGGGGGAAATAGATTTGGGCGATACATAGCTGGTGCTGACCTGAATATTGCCCCGGAGGGTCATATTCGGTCGGGCGCGGCAGGTCGGGAACAGAACGATCGCCTTCATGGCGACGATGCCGACACGGCAACGCGAGACAATACTATCAGTTTGTAATTCAGTCGGTCCCTCCGGTAGCTGATCTATCTCGGCGCGCGCCGGGTTGTCACCCGCGCGCGCCTCGTCGCGCCCTTCTCTACTTTCGCACGTAATTCTTTATCTTGTTCCTTATGTACTCGGAGAGCTGGTCCTTGTGCACTCGTTCCTGCTCCATGGTGTCGCGGTCACGGACGGTAACGGTGCCGTTTTCCTTGGAGTCGTAGTCGATGGTGACGCAGTACGGGGTGCCGGCTTCGTCCTGGCGACGATAGCGACGGCCTATTGCGCCGGCCTGGTCGTAGTCGGTGGCGTAGTCCTGCTTGAGCGCCTGGCGGATTTCCTGGGCCAGCTCGGCGAGGCCGTCCTTTTTCATCAGGGGGAGGACCGCGACGGTTATAGGGGCCAGTTCCGGGTGGAACTTCATGACGGTGCGCCAGTCGTCGTCGTTACCTTTGTCTGCTACTTTTTCTTCCTGGTAGGCGTCGCAGAGCATCATGAGGAGCTGTCGGGTGAGGCCGGCGCTCGTCTCGATGATGTAGGGGATGTAGCGCTCGTTGCCGTTGTCCTGGTCTATGTACTGGAGGTCCTTGCCGGAGAATTCCTGGTGGCGCTTCAAATCAAAGTCGGTGCGGTTGTGCACGCCTTCAAGTTCGCGGAAGCCCATGGGGAATTCATACTCGATGTCGTAGGCGTCCTTGGCGTAGTGGGCGAGTTCGTCCTTGCCATGCTGATGCCAGCGAAGCTTTGACATGTCGACGCCGAGCTTTTGGAAATAGGCCCAGCGCTGCTGTCGCCAGTAGTCGAAGAACTTCTCGTCGTCGCCGGGTTTTACGAAGTACTGCATCTCCATCTGCTCGAACTCGCAGGTGCGGAAGATAAAGTTCTTTGTGACGATCTCGTTGCGGAAGGCCTTGCCGACCTGGGCGATACCGAAGGGTATCTTCATGCGGTTTGACTGGACGATGTTCTTATAATTTACGTAGATGCCCTGGGCGGTCTCGGGGCGGAGGTAGATGAGGCCGGAACCGTCGTCGACGGCGCCGATGTTCGTCTTAAACATCAGATTGAACTTGCGCGTCTCGGTGAGTTCACCGCCGCACTCTGGGCATTCCTTGCGGGCGAGCTTGTCCTGGTCTATCTGGTCGGCACGGAAGCGCATCTTGCACTTCTTGCAGTCAACGAGGGGATCGGTGAAGTTTTCAACGTGGCCGGAGGCTTCCCAGGTTTTCGGGTGCATGAGTATGGAGGCGTCCAGGCCGACGATGTCGTCGTGGAGCTGGGTCATCTCCTTCCACCAGAAACGCTGGATGCGGTTCTTGAGTTCTATGCCGAGGGGGCCATAGTCCCACGCGCCTGATTGTCCGCCGTAAATTTCCGATGACTGGAATACGAAACCGCGTCGCTTGGCCAGGGACGTGATCTTGTCCATCGTCACTTCATGGGTCTGTTCTGCTGCTGCCATTGAATGCTCCTCGCCTGCTCCCGCATGGCGCGCGGGAGGGGTGTTGGTGTCGTCCAGAATTCGATTTTTTAGAAATTTGAACCAGCTGCGCGCAGGCACGGAAAGACCACGTGAAAATACGATGATCAAGACCGAACTCAGTGCGCTCTGAAGCAAAATTCAAAAGCCAATTTCTGTACGCAGACGGGAGTATAACAGGCTCGGCGTGGCGGGGGCAAGCGAGGGGTTTTCAGCCCCGTAGGGCTACCGGGGCATGGAGTGGAAACCTCCGGCGTTGGTGACGCCGGTGAAGCCGGCAGCCTTGAGCATTTTTGCGGCCTGGGCGCTCCGCGAACCGGAGGCGCAGTAGACAATGACGCTCTTGTCCTTGGCGCCGATCTTATCGAATTTTGACCCGAGGACATCCAAGGGAATGTTGCGCGCCTTAGGGTAAGCGCCCGACGAAAACTCACCCGCAGTGCGGACATCGATGATGATGGCACCTCCGGCTATCTTTTCGAGTATGACCTTGCCTGACGCGGCATGGTTTGGGCCGAAGCGTTTCCAGGCGAAGTAGAGCACAAGGGCCGCACCGAAAACCAGAAGCGAGTTCATATCCATTGTTGTTCCTCCGTGAAGTTGATTTCATAATAATTCATATATATATGTATTTCAAGATGTACGGCAAATATGATTGTTCAATACTTTTTTCCGTACAATAATCCTCGCATGAATACTTCAAAATCGCTCATACTTGTAGCAGTCCTGCTCGCGGTCGTTTCGATCTGTACGTACGCGCAGGGCGCTGCAACCGTATCGTTCACGTACGACAGTACCGAGGGAGTGCTCAAACGAGATTGCGCTTCATGCCATACCTGGGCAGCCTCGTATGAGAGCCTGATCGGCGTGGGCTACATTATGCCGGGGGACCCGAACGGTAGCCCGGCCCTTGCGAGCATCGATGCAGGCCGAATGCCGCCATCGGGCCCTGGCCCCAGCCCGGATGAAAAGCAGTCGCTGTTCGACTGGGTACTGGCGGGCGCTCCCCGGCCA
>CAZNCK010000122.1:6832-10365 GCA_964571545.1 uncultured Treponemataceae bacterium
CAGCGATGCGGTATCCGGTGCGACCGGCCAAGCTGCTGCTGAGACTCCCGCCGACGCCATTGCCGGGGCCACACCGGCAACAGGAGCCCTGCCAGGAAAAAACTTCCTCGGATTCAGGAGCAAGGCCGACTTCCACCGCGTGACGGGCTGGACATCGGCGGGGCTACTACTCGCATCCGGCGTCGTCGGGGTGATTCATGCCCTCGACCTGCAAAGCGCGGGGCACGACTACCGCACATCAATCGGCATCGATGACGAAGATCAAATCGGAGGGCAATGCGCGGTTGAAATCTCCTCGCTATGGAGTGAATCCACCGGGCAGGCGCTTCGGTGGACCCACATCGGACTCCTGATTGCGGGAGAGTCGCTGTACCTAACCGACGCGGTCACTGGCATCCAGTTCATGGGACCGTACAAACCCGGAATCGACAGGTCAGACATCCACCGCTGGGCCTTCTTCGCGCATGGAAGCATGATGGTGGCGGAGGCTATCCTGGGCTTCATCACGACCGATGCTTTGAAAAACGGCGACCATGAGCTGGTGAGCGAACTGGGTGTAGCACATGCGGCCATTGGCTTGGCAATACCGGCAGTCATGATCGCCGCGGGTTCCATTATGGATTTCTTCTGAGCCTTGACCCGCATCGCGCAGTAGCCTGCGTTTGAACCGCGGCGACTCCATGTAGTCATTCTTCTATATTGCCCAAACCCGTATGCTCGAATACCATCACTCCATGAGCCAAGTACTTGCCGTCGATGTGGGCGGCACGAAGACAGCAATCGGCATCGTCGACGGGACAGGCACCATAGTCGAAAAGCGTATTGCACCGACACCACGGGGCGATGCGTCGGCCGTCGTGACGATGGTCCGCTCAATGGTAGATTCGCTCGGCGAACGCGCTCGCTCCACCGTTGCGCTGGGCCTGGCGCTCCCCGGGGTGATGGACCGCTCTGGTGAAGTGTTGCTCCGCTCGCCATCGTCAGGCTGGTACGATGTGCCATTCACACGGCTCTTTTCCGATGCACTGGGGCTTAAGGCCATCGCCGACAACGACGTGAATGCCTGCGCGTTGGCCGAGGCCGTCTTTGGCTCCGCCGTCATGCTGGATTCATTTTTCTGGATAACTGTCAGCACGGGCGTGGGCGGTGCACTGTATCAAGGCCGCCGGGTGTTGGCAGGGGCTCATGGAATGGCAGGCGAGATCGGTCACCTGGTCGTCAAGCCTGACGGAGCCCGGTGCGGTTGCGGCAACCATGGCTGTCTTGAGGCTGAAGCGGCTGGTCCTGCGTGGAGCCGGAAACTGATAGCACAGCAGGTCGGCGACAGCGGGGCTTATGCTGCTGCCAAGGGACAAACGCCGCTCGATGCGCGGGCGATAGCCGAAAGCGCCAGGAATGGCGACGCACGATGCCTCCGCGTTGTGGATCAGGTGTCCGAGGCGCTAGCGCGCGGCATGGCGGCCGTGCTCACCCTGTTCGATCCCCAGGCGATATTCCTGGGTGGAGGCGTTGCCGGCGCATCGGACCTGCTCCTGCCCCGCATCGAAGCGCGGTTGCCAGGGCTGGGCCTGGCTTATGAAACCAGAAACACGAATATCGCCGCAAGCGCTCTGGGTAGCGATGCGGCATTGCTGGGCGCCGCGGCTCTGGCGCTTCGCTACTTTCAAGCAAAGGATTTACAAGCATGAACAGGACCTTTAGCGTCGACATCGAGTCGTACTTCACACGGCTCAAAAATACCATTGACCATATCTCGCGGGATGAACTCCAGAATTTCCTGGATCTGCTCCTCGACGCGCTGGAGCGCGGGGGACAGGTATTCATCATGGGCAATGGCGGATCGCACGCGACGGCCTCGCACTTCGTGGCCGACTTCAACAAGGGGCTGTCATATGGAAAAGCCAGGCGGTTCAGGTTCATCTGCCTGGGCGACAACACGGCCACGCTGACCGCTTATGCCAACGACGTTAGTTACGAAGACGTCTTTGTGGAGCAACTACGTAACTTCCTGGAACCGGGAGACCTGGTCATCGGCATTTCCGGTTCGGGCAACTCGCGCAACGTCATCAAGGCGATCGAGTATGCCAATGCTTCGGGCGCCGTTACCCTGGCTCTGACCGGTTACGATGGCGGGTCGCTGAAACGAACGGCTCAGCACGGGGTGCACATACCGATAGCGGACATGCAGGTGACCGAGGACCTGCACATGGTGCTGGACCACATGGCCTATAGCATACTCGGCCGGAGTCTTCCGTTGGAGGCTACGGGGCAGGGAGCACAGCATGGCTGAGCGCGACTACTCGCCAGTGCTGGACGTATCCGGCAGCACCAAATTCATCACTGGCACCGGCATCGAAATAATCAGGGCGACTCGGCCGGCGAGACTTCCCGAACACGCGTTGTTCGACTTTGACGGCACGCTGAGCCTAGTCCGCGAGGGCTGGATGGACATCATGGTACCGATGATGGTCGACATCCTCAAGGAGTTTCGCAAACCCGGAGAGACGACCGAGGTCGTGGAACTGCTGGTCAGGGAATTCGTGACGCGGCTAACCGGCAAGCAAACCATCTACCAGATGATGCACCTGGCCAGTGAGATACGTTCTCGGGGCGGCGAACCCGCTGATCCGCAGGAATACAAGGAACGCTACCACGCGCTCCTGATGGAGCGCATAGCGAGCCGAAGATCGGGCCTGGCTGACGGATCGATACCCCCCGACGCCTACCTGGTACCAGGTTCGGTGACGCTGCTCGAAGCGCTGCGCGAACGCGGCGTTGCCATCTACATAGCCTCGGGCACCGACGAGGAATACGTGCTTGAGGAAGCGGAACTGCTCGGCCTCACCCGCTTTGCTCCCGGGCATATCCATGGCGCGCAGCGTGATATAGCGGCGTTCTCCAAGGAGATGGTCATCAAGCGCATCCTAGAGACTAACAAGGTAGACGGTGACCGCCTCCTGGCCTTCGGCGACGGCTACGTCGAGATAGCCGACAGTAAGGCGGTCGGGGGCTATGCGGTGGGCGTAGCTACCGATGAGGCCAGGCGCTCCGGAAAACCGGACGCCTGGAAACGGCAACGGCTCATCGGCGCAGGAGCAGACCTCATCATCCCCGACTACGCCGACGCTGTCCCGCTCATCGACTACCTGTGGTCGGAATCGAGTGGAGGGCCGCGCACGTGAGTGGACCGCTAGACGGCTTTGGCCATGAACGCCTCGATGAACTGCTTGAGCGATTCACCTCGCTGCGTATAGCCGTGATCGGTGACTTCTTCCTCGACAAATACCTCGATGTTGATCCTTTTCTCGCCGAACCCTCGCTAGAAACCGGCAAGACTGCCCACCAGGTAGTCGGTGTACGGCATAGCCCCGGGGCCGCCGGCACCGTGGTCAACAACCTGGCCTCTCTCATGACACTTCCGCCCGCGGGCCAGAGGAAAAAATCAAGCGCTCTCGGAATTATCCATGCCATAGGCTTTACCGGCGATGATGGTGAAGGCCATGAACTCAGACAGGACCTTACCGCAATGGGCG
>CAZNCK010000123.1:0-4335 GCA_964571545.1 uncultured Treponemataceae bacterium
AAAAAGCCGTTAACCGGTGGGCTGGCTGAGGTGTGCGCGCTGAGGCGCGGCACGGCGGGCTGGGGGAGAGGCGCATGCTGTGTACTGGGAATGGAACACGGTTTCATAAATATATTGACATGGATAGGGATCAGCGAGACAATTGGGCCATTCTTGAGGGCTTGACGCCTTCAAGAATGGCCCAATTGTTTTTTGGGAAGTTATGAATCTCTGCAGCGATGAATTTCGTTAGTATGAAACGAGGCACGGCATGGAAACGGTAAAGGTTGCGTCCTCTCCTCAGGGCCGTGCTGTTGAAGAGCGCCCTGTTCTGATGCGGAATATTATTGGGTACGGTCTGGGTGATATTTACGGTGGAGGCGCTTTTCTCATAGTCGGAATGTTCTTCATGTTTTTCCTCACCGAGGTCGTAGGCCTTAAACCGGCACTCGCGGGGCTGATGTTCGGTGTGGGTAAGATATGGGACGGTATTTCCGACCCCCTCATGGGATATCTGTCAGACCGCACAGAGTCTAAGGCGGGGAGGCGTCGCGTCTATTTTCTATGGGGAATAATTCCAATAGCCTTGACGTTTGCAATGCTCTGGATTCCTCTACGATCGAACAGCCAGGCCGTGCTTTTTGGGTACTACCTTTTTGCCTACATACTGCTCGACGCGGCGCTTACGATGGTAATGACGCCGTATTCAGCCCTACCCGCGGAGATGAGTTCCGACTACAAGACAAGGAATCGTCTTTCATCGTCGAGGTTGATATTCTCGGGGCTTTCCTCTCTAGTCGCGGCGCTTGTGCCGAGCGTTATCATCAGATCGTTCCCTGCCAATCCTGGTCGCGGCCATCTGGTCATGGGCGCTGTTTTTGGTCTGATTTTTGCCTTGCCCTGGGTTATTGTCTATTTGAGTACCTGGGAGAACGCTGGCTGGCGCAAACCGGAGTCCAACAGCAATTTTTTCCGCGTGTTCGTCACTATCAGCAGGAATCGTTCTTTCCGCATCCACTTCTTGATGTACGTGTCGGCCTACACTGCGATGGACGTGCTCATGGCGCTGTTCACCTATTATCTGACGTACTATCTCGGGAGGCCTGAGCTGTACTCGATAGCGATGGGAACCCTGATGGTTGTCCAACTCGCAATGATGCCGTTGTATACGCTCTTTGCCAACCGCAAGGGGCAGGCTTTTGCCTATGGTCTCGGCCTGGCCGTCTGGGCTGTCGGCATGTTCCTTACCAGGGGACTCTCCGCGGATTCGTCGACACTATCAGTCGCGGCGGTCTGTGCGGTCATAGGCATGGGCACTTCGGCTGGCGTGCTTATGCCGTACGCCATCCTGCCTTTTATCATCGACGTTGATGAACTCATAACAGGGGAGCAGCGTTCTGGTGTTTATGCTGGCGCCATGACCCTGACGCGCAAGCTCGTGCAGGGCCTGTTCGCGTTGCCGGCCATCGGCTTCATGCTCCAAGGAATAGGTTTTACCGCAGGGACTGCCCAGCGCCCGGAGACCCTCGCCAAGTTCTTTGCATTTTTTATTGGAGTTCCAGGAATGCTTATCGTTTTTGGAATAGTTGCATCTACCAGGTTCCGCATCACTCCCAGGAGCCATGCCGTACTAAGAAAAGAACTCGAGCGCTTGCGTGCTGGCGGAGCTCCCGCTGACGCCACGCGCGAAACCGTAGCCCTCTGCGAGTCGATATCGGGCCAGGCCTGGGTAAACTGCTGGAAACGTCCCTCGTGATGGGGAGGCATGATGCCATGTCTACAATAAAGTCTAAGGAGCCGGCTTCGGCTTTGCAGCATGTGAATGCTGTGTTCCGTGTATTTTCTATTCTGGAACGAATTTCGGAGAGCGAGGAATGGACTCTGGAGGAACTGTCGAAAGCGGCCGGACTTGCCAAACCCACAGCCTACCGCTTTCTCCAGACACTGCAGGAACTTGGATATGTCCGACGTAACGGGGCGGATCGTTACTCCCTGACGATGAAACTGTTCGCGGTTGGCTCGCGAGCCCTGGACCATCTGGACCTGTACGCCGCGGCGAGGCCTATAGCGCAGGCGCTGGCAGCCGAACTCGGCGAGACAGTGCACATGGGCGTGCTCGACGAGCTGGAGGCGGTCTATGTGCTCAAGATTGAGTCGAAGTATACGATCAGGATGTATTCCAGGGTAGGGCGGCACGTGCCGCTACACTGTACTTCGCTGGGCAAGTGCCTTCTGGCCTGGGCAGAGCCCCGGGCTCTGAGCGCTATCCTTGACGAGCTGCGGCTCGTGGCGTTTGCCCCCAAGACTATTGCGACGAGGGCCGGCTTAGAGGCCGAACTTGAACGCGTCCGGCGCGACGGGTATGCGCTGGACGATGAAGAGCACGAAGAAGGCATTCACTGCGTCGGCGCGCCGATCTTTGACCATTCTGGTGTGGTGGTTGCGGCCATCTCGACTAGCTGGCCGGAATTCCGCTGGTTGCCAATTGACAGCGCGGGGGTAGGCCTGCGAGCGGCCCGCGTTGTGGCCGCCGCCAGGCAAGTGAGTTCGATGCTCGGCTGGGATACCGATTTTCAGGTTTCACCGCTCGGCAAGGACTGAGTCATCGGCCCGGGAACTGATTCAGGCTACCAGGTGGACCGCCAGACCTGTCAGCTCGAGTTCCAGATATACGGCCTTGAGCCTCGTGCCGTCCCAGCGTTCAGTTCCCGGTATCGGTTTTACTCCGCGTCGAGCTAGCCAGGCCAAGGCGCGCCCGACATCGTTGACGCGGATGCCAAGGTGTCCTGGCTCGCCAGGGAACGGTGACTTTGTAAGTTCAATACCGTCACCCATGAACGATGCGGCGCCTTCTGAAAATTTCATACCGAACAGCGAACCGAGTAGTTTTACCCGATCGCGGGCCTCGGCGTCGGAGGCGCCGTTGATGCCCACGTGGGCAAATGAGAAGCCGTGCATTGCCAGGGCGCTTGCTCCACACTGCGCTTCAATGCCCGCCCAGTCTGCTCCCTCTATGAGCGCGGGGGCGGCCATCCAGGTTCCGCCAACAGCGATTACGTTTTTACGCTTGAGGTACTCGCCGGCGTTGGCGGCGTCAATGCCGCCGGTGGGTATGAAATTCATGGTGTCGTAGGGGCCGGACAGCGCGTCGAGCATGCGCAGTCCGCCGGTCGCTTCCGCGGGGAACAGTTTGACGGCCTCGAGGCCGAGTCGCAGCGCCCTGTCCACGCCGTCGGGGCCGGAGACGCCAGGTACCACGGGTATGCCCATATCTATGGCGACCGCCACTACATCGGGGTTGAGCGCCGGCGAGACGAGGAATCTTGCTCCAGCATCAACAGCGATGCGAGCCTGTTCGACTGTCAGGACCGTACCGGCGCCGACCAGCAGCTCGGGTAGGTCAGCGGCCAGGCGTCGAATGGCTTCCTCGGCGGCGGCTGTCCTGAAAGTAATCTCGGCTACGGGTATACCGCCCGCAACCAGCGCCCTTCCGAGCGGCAGCGCCGATTCTGGATCATTCAGTTTGATCACCGGTACAAGCCCGACGGTGCGAATTCGTTCGAGTACTGGGTGCATTGTTTTCTCCTCGTTCGGCAAGCATAGCATGTCCTTTGTGAAAATGGAACACCGTTTCAATAATATGTTGACGTGGTTTTCCAGTGGTGTTAGTATCGCTCCGAGGTCATTATATATGAAGCGAATCGTAACTTTCGGGGAGATAATGCTCAGGTTAAAGTCTCCTGGCCGGGAACGCTTGTTCCAGTCCTCGTTTCTTGAAGCCAGTTTTGGCGGCGGGGAGGCCAATGTGGCCGTGTCTCTGGCGCGTTTGGGCCACAAAGCCGCTTTTGTCAGCGCCGTCGCCGATGATCCTATAGGCGATGCCGCCCTGTCAGCCCTCCGCGCTCAAGGCGTTGACGTCGCCGCGGTCAAGCGGGTGCCGGGTCGGATGGGCATATATTACCTTGAGACCGGCGCCGACTCCAGGGCGTCCACTGTCATCTACGACCGCGCGGGCAGCGCCATGGCGCTCTCGGGGCCGACAGACTTTGACTGGCCGGCCCTGTTGGCCGGGGCAGACTGGTTGCACGTGACAGGCATAACGCCCGCCCTCTCCCGATCGGCAGCCGACGCGGCTCTGGTCGCGGTTCGGGCAGCCAGAAAAGCGGGCATCACGGTTTCCGTCGACCTTAATTATAGAAAGAAGCTGTGGAATTACGGAGCCAAGGCTCCTGACATCATGAGCCTGTTCGCCGCGGAGGCCAATGTCATCATTGCCAATGAGGAAGACATTCAATTGGGGCTGGGGCTTCGTCTTTCTGAAGCGGAGCGGGACAAAGAAACTGAAAACGATGAATA
>CAZNCK010000123.1:4345-4642 GCA_964571545.1 uncultured Treponemataceae bacterium
CTCGTCGCCAAGTATGCCAATATCGATCTAGTCGCGGTGACACTGCGTGAGAGTCGCTCCGCCGATCGCAACGGCTGGTCGGCCTGCCTTCTGGGCAAGGATGGTTTCAGGCGTTCAAGAAGCTACGAGCTCGACGATATCGTTGACCGCGTTGGATCCGGCGATTCATTTGCGGCCGGACTCATTTGCGCCTTGCTGGATGGTTCGAACGAGGCTGATGCACTGGAATTCGCCGTCGCGGCCTCGGCTCTCAAACACACCATACCCGGAGACTGGAATCTGGTCTCGCGGGCAGAA
>CAZNCK010000123.1:4652-7066 GCA_964571545.1 uncultured Treponemataceae bacterium
TGGCTACAATACTCGATCTGTTCAGACTCGACGGCAAGAGCGCCATCGTGACCGGTTCGAACCGCGGGCTCGGCCAGGCCCTGGCCTTGGCTCTCGCGCAGGCAGGAGCGGACATCGTCGGCACTTCGCAGTCGGCCGAAGCGCCGGACACCGAAGCGGCCGTCAAGGCCGTCGGACGCCGCTACATTCATGTTCAGGCTGACCTGTCGGGCCTGGAACCGATACAACGTATCCTAGACGCGACGATCGGTGCGCTTGGCGGCGTTGATATTCTGATAAACAACGCGGGCACAATACGGCGTTGCGACGCCATCGATTTCAGCGAGGCCGACTGGGATGCCGTCATGGACCTCAACCTGAAGTCTATGTTCTTCTTGAGTCAGGCGGTCGCTAGACGGTTTTTGGAGCAGGGGCGGGGCGGCAAGATAGTCAACATAGCCTCGATGCTGTCTTTCCAGGGCGGCATCAGGGTACCCTCGTACACGGCCGCCAAGAGCGGCGTCAAGGGACTCACCATGGCGTTGGCCAATGAGTGGGCCAAGTATGGCATCACGGTCAACGGCATAGCTCCTGGTTACATGGTCACCGACAACACCGCCCTGCTCAGGGCCGACGAAAAGCGCAGCGCCGACATTCTCGCGCGCATTCCCGCGGGGCGCTGGGGCGAGCCGTCTGACCTAGCTGGGGCCGTCGTGTTCCTGTCTAGCGCCGCTTCCGATTACATGAACGGCCACACGCTAGCCGTCGATGGCGGTTGGCTCGGCCGCTAGGGCCGGCTCGCGGGAAGGTTGTACGGATGGGCGAGATCGACATGACGATCAAGATGGGCGCCACGTGCTTCTCCGGTATTCGTGACCTTGACGAGGGCCGCTCCATCGATGAGACAGAGTTGCTTGGCCTCGTTGAATTCGTCAACCAGCGCTACGACTGCGCCGACTTCAGGATGGTTTCACTTATACGCACCCGCTACGCCTACTGGCCGCTGTTGACGGTAGCCGCGCGCTCGGCCATCGAAGCGTCGATACTTGGTTTCAAGTACTGGATGGACGAGCCCGGTGATGACGACATGTGCTTCTGGTCGGAGAACCACCAGATACTATTTGCCGCTGTTGAGTATCTGGCCGGGCGTATGTACCCAGAAAACGTTTTTACAAACGATGGTTTGACCGGTTACGAACATGCCGAAAAGGCGGCGCTCCGCATCCACCGTTGGCTGGGATACCGCTTTCGGCACGGCTTCACAGAATGGCATTCAAATACCTACTATGAAGAGGACATCGCTCCGCTGACGCTGCTCATCGACTTTTCAGATGATGCGGCGATGGCGGTCAAGTCAACCATGGTGATGGATCTGCTCTTGCTCGATTTGGCCATGCATTCATACCGTGGTTTTTTTTGCGCAACGAGCGGACGCTGCTACGAAGCTCAGAAGAAAGATCCGGCCAGACAGGATACGCTGGAGATAGCCGAGAAGGTCTGGGGTTTTGGTAACGTCAAGGATTACAATTACCGCCGGATCAGCGCCAATTTTTTTCTCATGAAAAACTACCGAGTGCCTGAAGTAATTCTTGCCATAGGCAGGGATACTGCGGAATCGGAGATCATGGATTCCATGGGCCTGGATCTTTCCGAAGTGCGGGGTGAATTCGGCGACCCCAGTGATATCGATACCGCGGGCATGTTCCTCTGGGCGATGGAGAGTTTCACTAACCCTGAGTCGGTGAACCTGACCCTGAAGATTTACAAGACGTGGAAACTCCAGCGCAACAGCTTCCTCAAGGACTTGAGGACCCTGGACTTGCCTGTGCTCCGCTCGCCGCGCATACTGCCGACGGTGGTACGCGCGCTTAACCCTGTAACGCAGGGCATAGCCATTCAGAGGGCCAATACCTATACGTTCCGAACCGATCACTTCATGCTCTCAACCGCCCAGGCTCACCACCCCGGCGAGTTTAGCGACCAACAGCATGTCTGGCAGGCCACGCTGCCAGGCGGCGTCACGGTGTTCACTACGCATCCGGGAGCGTCGGTTTTTGACGACAGCGACCGCAATTTTTCACCATCGTACTGGGTTGGTAACGGTATCTTTCCGCATGCGGCCGGGCATCGCGCCGTTACACTTTGCATCTACAACCTGCGTCTGAGACGCGGTTTCATGGAGCGGGGACGCAAGCCGTTCACTCATGCCTTTTTTCCCCGCGGGCTCCTCGACGAGAGCCTCGTCGAGGAGCGCAGGCTCTTCGGGCGCAAGGCAGACAGCTACATCGCGCTGATCGCCGGCAATCCGCTGCGAGTGAACCCGGAGGATGCGGACGATATCATCCAGGATGGCACATTGACCTACTGGATTTGCGAACTTGGCTCCATTGTCGAGTTCGGCATAACTGAATAAGGGCTCTGTCCCTTCGTTATAC
>CAZNCK010000123.1:7076-10345 GCA_964571545.1 uncultured Treponemataceae bacterium
TGTCGAGTTCGGCAGCTTTGAGGCATTTATCGCGGCGATCAGGGCTCGGCCGGTCGATTTTTCAAGCCAGACGCTCAGGTATGACGGCAAGCATAAGCTTTCACTATGTTGGCGCGGCGAGTTCCGGGTAGACGGCGCCGTCGTCGACACAAACTACGGACGCTACGACACGCCATGGGTGAAGGCCGGCCGGCATCCGGCAGCCCTGCAGGTGCGGTGCGGAACTCGGGCGCTCGACCTGGATTTTCAGAAGCTGGAAAGGCTAGCGCAGTGAGCGTCGCCGATACCTATTTCAGCAGTGTGAAGAAGCTGGCCGATGATCTGACCGCCAGGATCGCGCCGCGCATGAAGTGGATGTGGGGCGAGGCCCTGCTCGGTTATGCTCTCTCGGAGCTGGATGGCTATCTGGGCCAGGATCGTTACCTGGGTTTTCTCAAGGGTTACTGCGAGTACTGGAAGACCCACGCGCCGCGGGTGGACCAGGCGGATACGAGCGCGCCGGCGCTAATCACCTGGTCGGTGTACCGCAGAACCGGAGACGAGGGTTGCAGGCAACTGACAGAACGGGTGTTGGACTACATCCGCAATCAGCCGCGCATCCTGGACGACGCCGTAAACCACCTCGGCAGCTCGCCAGAGGGCAGATTTTATCCAAAATCCATATGGGTCGATTCCATAATGATGTTTAGCGTCTTTCCAGCCATCTATGCGAGCGACACCGGAGATTCGGCACTACTGGACTTTGCGGCGCGCCAGCCCATGCTGTATTCAGGCTACATGCAGGATCCCTCCGAGGGGCTATGGTACCACAGCTACTGGGTTCGCGCCCGCACTCACTACCCGCGCCGCGCAATATTCTGGGGGCGAGGCAATGGATGGATCGTCTGCGCCTTGCCCATGCTGCTGGATCGCCTTCCAGCTGGCCATCCTGCCAAGGACGGCATCCTTCGCATCTTCAGGACCACGGCCGCGGCCCTTTTGCCGCTGCAACGTGAGGATGGATTCTTCGACACGGTGCTTGCCCGCCAGCAGTCACGGCGGCCTTCGGGGGCGCAGGCTTGCCTCGGCGAGAATTACCGCGAGGCGAGCGCGACCGCGTTGATAGCGTCTGGATTCATGCACGGCGCTCGCCGTGGGTGGCTGGGCCAGGAATTTGCCGAGGCCGGCAAGAAGGCCTTCAAGACCGTCGTAAATACGCTCGAGGATACGCCCCTGGGGCTCTCTATGCCCGATATTTCCGCTCCAACTATTCCGCTACCGGTGTTCCCACTCGCCGGTTATCGTTTCATTCCCCGTGGCCACGACTGGTCCTACGGCGTCGCAGCGCTAATCTTCGCAGCAATAAATTACGAAAAGCTGGCCAAGCCAGAAACCGGCGACGCCCGTAGCGATTCATCACACTGAACAAGGAGACAAGAACATGGATTTCGACGTACGCTATTCAAGTCATCCCGATGATGCCAAGCATCTGATGACCGCACAGCTTCGGGAGCGTTTCCTCATAGACGCCATCTTCGCGGACGACGGGCTCAGGCTTGTCTATTCGCACTTTGACCGGATCATAGCCGGCGGTATCAAACCGGTTCACGGCGCGGTCGCGCTCGAGGCAGGCAAGGAGCTGGGCACCAAGTCTTTCCTGGAGCGGCGCGAACTCGGCGTCATCAATGTCGGCGGACCAGGCACTGTAACTGTTGGTAACGAAACGTTTGCCCTTGACAGTCGCGATGGCCTGTATGTGGGCATGGGGCAGGGGCTGGTAAGCTTTGTCAGCGACTCGGTTGACGCTCCTGCCAAGTTTTACCTGAACAGCGCCCCGGCTCACAAAACCCATCCTACCGAGTATATTACCTTGGCAAGGGCCAAAAAAGTGAACCTTGGCGACGCGGCTTCAATGAACATGCGGACAATTAACCAGTACATACATCCGGCTGTCTGTCCCTCCTGCCAGTTGGTCATGGGGCTGACTGAACTGGCCCCGGGTAGCTGCTGGAACACTATGCCCTGCCACACCCACGAACGGCGCATGGAGGTCTATTTCTACTTCGACATGGCCGCGGATACGCGCGTCTTCCACCTGATGGGCGAAGCGTCGGAAACAAGACATCTGGTGGTGGCCAACGAACAGGCTGTCATATCGCCGTCTTGGTCAATTCATTCCGGCGTCGGCACCAGCCGCTACTCGTTCATATGGGGCATGGTGGGCGAGAATCAGGAGTTCACCGATATGGACTTCATACCCATGGTCGACCTCGCGTAACGACATCGATTGAACGTCGCTACTTAGGGGGCCCCGCGCTTTTAGTCAGAGTGCGTTATGGCCGGAATCAAGTTTGTCCGATTTCTACTGCGTGTTCAGCGCAAAATATTGAAAACCTTGCGATTTTGTATCAAACAGCGTTGACATGCGCAAAGGCTTTCGGGTAACTTCTCCCTCGCCGCAGGACATGCGGAGCGCGGACAAGCCTGAAACGGCGGGTGCGCGGGCCGAGCGAAGCGAGAAAAAAAGCTTCGGCAAGGCGCTTGACAAAGAATAGCGAAAGGCGTTATAAAGAGCGCCGCGCCGAAAGGCACGATAGAATGGCTGACTTGGCACGGAAGTTGCTGGAGTCGAGCGGAGTTCATTAACAGGAATAAGGGTTGGGGAGAAGCAGGATAAGGAGATCCGCGGGCCGGCAACGGTCTGCGATCCGGAATCCTCCGCAAGGAGGATCGAGGTGCTACGTCCGCAAGGGTGTAGGGATCAGCGATACGAATGCCAAATAAATGCCAGTGAAAACGCCTCCGGGCGGAAATAGCCGGCGAACCCGTAGGCCCCCTTTGAGTGGGGGTTTGCGATGTGTTTTCCGCAAGGGAAACACAAGGTTCTTACTCTAAATGAATCTAGCGGTCTTCGGACCGTTGGAATATATCATGGAGAGTTTGATCCTGGCTCAGAACGAACGCTGGCGGCGTGTCTTAAGCATGCAAGTCGAGCGGCAAGGGCAGCAATGCCCCTAGAGCGGCGGACTGGTGAGTAACACGTGGGTGATCTACCTCGGGGTTGGGGATAGCCATTAGAAATAGTGGGTAATACCGAATACGCTCCCTTAACTACGGTTGGGGGAGGAAAGGCGCTACGGCGCCGACCTGAGATGAGCCCGCGCCCCATTAGCTAGTTGGTGAGGTAACGGCCCACCAAGGCTATGATGGGTAGGCGGCCTGAGAGGGTGTACGCCCACACTGGGACTGAGATACGGCCCAGACTCCTACGGGAGGCAGCAGCTAAGAAT
>CAZNCK010000124.1:0-10093 GCA_964571545.1 uncultured Treponemataceae bacterium
AACTAGAAGCCGCCAAGACAATCATAGAAACGTTCAAGCGCAAGATCAACGAATTGACCGTCCAGGACAAGGGCAGCGCCGAAATCCGCGATTCAATCAAACTACGCCAGACCAGACCCCGGGCCTGGAAGACCTAGACGTCCCACTGAAAATGGCCCGCCTCAAAGCCTGGTGCAAAGACATCAACGCGGCCCAAACCAAAATTCTGTTTGACTATGCGTTTGTTGAAGAAGCCAAGTTCATTGAATATGCGCCAGGCACGTTTGAGGCCTTGGTACAGAGTTTTATGACATACAAAAGCTGATGGTAGATATTCCAGTCCAACCTGCCACTGATTCCGGCCGACAACGGCAGGTTTAGACTGGACTATTCATGAATAGCTGATTGACACTTTTTTTATAGAAGCTCAAGCGTTTTTTTGACTTAGAACCCTGTGATTAAAAAATCGATTGAAGCAACAATTTCATTTCTGCTTTCTTTACAGCTGCCAACAACCTTGCCTAGTATTTTATTACTTACTGAGGCCATTTGCGGCGTCAGCACCAAATATTCTTTTTTTTCTATCTGTATTGTTGGAGTCAGGTTTTTCATAGAAAGATTCTCATGTTTTGATTTTAATAGTACTGGAATGACCAGCGTGGTTTCCAACGCATCCAGAAGAGGAGATTGAACGTCTACGAGATAAGGATAGAGTGCCCTGGAAGCCTGGTTGGCATTGATGAAAATATCAAACTGTGGCATTAAAATACCCTGAGTTCATCACTGAACAAACCAAAGGTGCTTACATGATCATTATACTTGACAATTGATTCATTATTTTCTTCCAGCCAGTCTGATTGCATTTTTTGCCTGACCTTATCGGCGAGTGCGGCCTCAAGTACTGAAGAAATATTAATATTAAGGTTCTTGGCTTTATATAGTAAATCACTGTTGATCGTAAGATTTGTAGGCTTTTTTGGCGCATCAAGGTTATAACAGACCAGCATTGCAGGCTCCTTGGTATACGATACGTATATCGTATGCGCATTGTGTATGTTATGTCAAGTCTGACAATTGTCAACGCCGATTTCTATGTGCCGCTTTTAGCCGACGAAATTTAGCTGGTTTTGTTCCATGTCAATCGAAGCAAACGTACGCGAACAGGACGGGCATTTTATATGATGTTGGGCGAACGCTTAGGGTGAAAATGAACAAAGAGAAACATTCATCAATCAAATGCAACTTACTTATAGTTGCAAATATTGAATTACTATGGTATCATTGAGGATATGAGCAAAGAACAAAAGCTTATCAAAAGATTTATATCGAAGCCTAAAGACTTTACATATAATGAGTTATGTAGAGTCCTTGATTCATTTGGATATGTAGAATGTGAAAGCGGAAAAACATCGGGTTCACGAGTTGCATTTATTGATAATAATGCTAATCATATTATTTGTTTACATAAGCCACACCCAAGTAATGAATTAAAACAATATCAAATTGAACTAGTGATTGAAGAATTGAAGTCAAGGGGGCTTTTATGAAAGATGTTTTGGTTTATAAGGACTATATAGGATCAGTACACTTCAACGCAGATGACGAAGTTTTTTTTGGTAAAATTGAGGGAGTAGAAGATCTTATAACATTTGAAGGAAATAGTGTAGTTGAATTAAAAAGGGCATTTGAAGAGGCTGTAGGCAATTACATTGGATTATGTAAAGAAATAGGAAAGAAAATTGATAAGTCATATAAAGGAAGTTTTAATATAAGGATAGCTCCTGAAATACATAAGAAAGCAAAAAGGCTTGCTTTAATGAAAGGCATATCATTAAACCAGTTCATTCAAAAAGCCGTAGAAGAAGAAGTAAATCGTGAAAGCATTAATATATAACACAAAGATGCTTGAGTTCATGCCCGAAGTGCAGCGGTGATCCTGACTCGCCTATGTCGCATATCGAATCAGAAAAGAGCACACTCAGTTTCATAGTGCGGTACTACTGCCGCAAGCACCATGGCGGAGCGGTGCCTTGCCCCGAGTGCGGCAACCTTCTGGAATACGCCAGCAAGCGGCTCGACCAATGCCAGTTTGCCAAAGCTAAGAAGAGTTGCCTCCGCTGCCCTGTCCACTGCTACGCCAAGCCGCAGCGCCAGAAAATCCGCACCATCATGCGCTATGTCGGCCCGCGGATGATCTACCTGAAACCGCTTGAAGCGCTCAGGCACCTGTGGCGCTGATGCCGCCATTCGCCGCGTCCATCTTCAGCCAGTGATTTGCCTTCAAGAAGCAAAGCAAGCTTTTCTCCGGGATTGCGTTGATCTGGTGTTACCGCATCACAGCCATCCAGACTAAGCTTACCAGCTTTATGCTGCTCTATCCAGTTGGCGATTGTTGTGTAATTGATTCCTGTTTCCTTGGCAATCTGGTACACGCTCCGACCGCTTCCGTCCAGCGTCTTCCGGATGATAGACGACCTGAAACCTATCGAGTACTTCATTGGTTTTCGCCCTCCTAAAGGCGAAAACTATCTTGACTGTTATTGTCCCGGCTTTGACCGAGAGCTACGCCTAAATGACTTGACAGCCGAACTAAACGAAACCAGACTAAATTGATCGGAGGAGTCCATGAAAATCCTGGTCGTCGACGATTCGGCCGTCATGAGGCGGATACATCGGAATATACTAAAGGAACGGGGAATAGACGATGGCGACATCCTCGACGCGGCGGACGGTCAGGCGGCGCTCGAGATAGCCTCGCGGAATGCCATAGGCCTCTTCCTGGTCGATTGGAACATGCCGCGCCTAAACGGGCTGGACTTCGTGCAGCGCATACGCGCTATCGCTTCCTACGCTAAAACCCCCATTATAATGATCACCTCGGAGGCCGCTCGCTATAATGTGGTAGAAGCCATTCAGGCTGGCGTCACCAATTATGTAGTCAAGCCAATCAAAGGTGAAGCCTTGTTGGACAAAATTGGTAGATACCTTAACGCCTGAGGAGCAGCCATGCAGGTCAAATACATAAATCCATTCCTGAGAGCCTCCGTGAACCTGTTCAAGGACTACCTCGATCTTCAGGTCGAAAGCGGAAAGCCCTTCCTGCTCAAGGACCCGCAGGCCCTATACGAGGTATCCGGCATCATTGGCTTGGCCGGCGAGACGCGCGGCGCCGTGGTCCTGAGTTTTGGCCGCGAGACCGCCATCAGGATCGTTTCTCGCCTGGCCAAGCAGGAGTATTTGGCCCTGGGTAACGAGGTGCTGGACGGCGTGGGAGAATTGATCAACATCATCGCCGGGAACGCCAAGCAGGATCTCCTGGAATTCCGCATAGAGATATCGTTGCCGGGGGTGATCACCGGCAAAAACTACAAAATCCATTGGCCTGAAGGTGTTCCGGTGGTGTGTATACCCTTCTCCTGTGAGTTCGGCGATTTCTCCGTAAACGTCTCATTGAAGGACATAGCATGAACGGAATCTTCGGCTCGATACGCTTCAAGATTGTATCAGTCATCATCCTGGTCCTGACGGTCAGCATCTCCATCTCCCTGGCCGTCATGGTAGGAACGACGCGGGAGAACCTCCTAGGCTCGGTCAGGCGAAACCTGACGGTCAACAACGACATCCTCAACACCGTCATCAGGAATCTCATGCTGGCGGGCGAGGCGCCCATCGCAGTACAAACCCTGCAGGGGCTCAAAGCCCTGGAAGAATTCCAGGAGATCGCCATCTACAGAAAAGACGGGACTACCGCCTTCAACGACTACGACACCATCGATTCAGTGAACAGATTCCAAGACAAAGTCGTTTTCGACCGAACTGAAAGAACCGAACGTCTCATCCTCGAAAACCCGAATTTCAAGCGAGTCCTGGAAACCAATACACCACGCCAGAACGAGCTGACTACTGAACGCCAGATGGAGTACTTCTTCCCTATACTCAATTACGCGCAATGCAGATCCTGCCACGGCCCCTCCCCCTACATCCGCGGCGTAGCCTACTACCGGGTCTCCACAGCAAACGCCTACGACCGCATAAACGCGGCGGGAACCTTCCTGGCGGCCAGCCTCATCGCGATGGGGCTGGCCATAGCCGTCCTGCTCATACTCCTTATGCAACGAATAGTCGTGCATCCGATACTCGCCATCGGCGCTACCGTGGCGCAGGTCGGAGAGGGAAATCTGGACGTCTCCATCGAACTCGAATCTCATGACGAATTCGGCGGATTGGCGATCAAGATCAACGAGATGATCGACGGCCTTAAGACGCGGAACCGCCTCCTCATCGAGAATAAGAACATCGAGGCGCGCAACCAGGAGAACCGCAAGTACCTGGACAACATAGGCCAGGGGCTCCTCCTGATTCGCAAGGATTTCATCATCGGGGAACAGTATTCTGCCTTCCTCGTCCAATTGTTCGGCCACGCCGAACTAGCCGATAAGCCCTTCGCGAACTTCATCTATCCGGATCCGGCCTCCATCCAGGAACGCGAGGAGCTAGAACAATTCCTTTCAATGGTCTTCTTCAATACCCTCACAGAGATGGAGATGATCCAGGTTGCGAATCCCCTGCGGGACAAGACCCTCCGCGTCGGAGACGGCAAGGGCGGCGAGCGGGAGATAATCGTGGACGTGCTTTTCGCCAGGATCATGGACGGAGAAACCGTCGACAGCGTCATGGCCATATTCGAGGACCGCACCCAGATCGTGCGGGCGCGGGAGGAATTGGCGGTGCAGCGCGAACGGCGCGATGCCGAGCTAGAGGAGATTTCCGCGATACTCAAGGCGGGCCCCAGCGCCTTCATCGAATTCGCGCGAGAAGCGGACGCAGGACTCGATAGCCTGAAACGGAGCTACGACCTCCTGAGCGACGGGGAGATCGTGGCGGCCCTATTCCGTTCCTTCCACTCCCTCAAGGGAAGCGCGCGATACCTGGAGCTACGCGGCTTCGAACGCCACGCCCACGCCTTGGAGAACCTCCTGGCGCTGATACGGGACGGCGCCGATCCGCGAGCGCGCGTCGGAGAACTCGTGGCGGCGGCCGCGCGACTGGCCGACGAGGTCGAAAACATCAAGAGCATAAATGAACGCTTCCGCGCCTTCGTGCCCGCGGGAATCGGCGGCGACGGCAAAAACGCAGTCGGCTCCGGAGAAACGACCGCGGCCGTTCTCGACCGGTTAACCTCCATGGCTAAAAGCATAGCCGCCGACCTAGGCAAAACGGTCCGGGTGGAGTTGCGTAACGAACTGGGAGAGCTCCCCGGCCTCGAAAACCTGAAGACGGCGTTGGTCCACCTAGTCAGAAACGCGATAGACCATGGCCTGGAAGAAGGACTCGAACGCGTCGCGGCGGGTAAGAATGAGGAAGGATCCATTGTCATCCGGATCTATTCCCCCGCCCCCGGAGAAGCGGCGGTGGAAATCGCCGACGACGGCAGAGGCATAGATTTCGAGGCAGTGAGGCGTACGGCGGAAAAGCAAGGCCTGCTGAAAGCGGGCGAAGCGGCTGATTCCTCCCGGCTCCTCCGCTTCATATTCCGTCCGGACTTCAGCTCACGGGACGCGGTCACCTCGACCTCCGGCCGTGGCGTCGGCCTAGACGCGGTGGCTGAGGCCGTTCGGTCCATCGGCGGCAGAATATCCGTGAAGACTGGAAAGAACGAGGGAACGCGCTTCACCATACGCTTCACCATCAAGGAGACCCGATGAATACGCTATCGTTCCGGCCGGTACGTTCCAGCCTCATCCCGTTCGCGGTCCTGTTCGCTATCCTGCTCGTTGTCACCTCCTGCGCGAAGAAGACAGAAGCAAGGTTTCCGCCGCTCACCCTGGCCGAGGCAAACGCGGAAGCCGTGTGGAAACGCATAAAGGTCGACGGCGCCTACGAAGACTGGGCTTTCTGGCCGGGCCACGAAGGCGCGCGCGAAGGCCAGGCGCCGCATGGTCCATACCACCGCATCTACGTGAACGCTGACCTCTTCTCGGGCCTACCGTCCTCGACGCGCACCGCGCCCGAAGGCTCGATAATCGTCAAGGAGAACATGAACGCGGACCAAAAAATCACGGCCATCACCCTCATGGCCAAAATAAAAGGATTTGATCCCGCCAACGGCGATTGGTTCTGGGCGCGCTACGACCTGGCGGGTAAATCGTCCGCCGCGGGAAAGGTCAACGGCTGCATCAACTGCCACGCGGGGATGAAGGACAACGATTTCGTGATTGTCAGAGCGCTCGACGCGAAATAATCCCGCTCCAGCTTTGGCTATGGGTGCGCACCGTCGGCGGTTATACCGATTCATGAATCCAGTCTAGCCTGGAATGCCTCCGGCCGCCCTGGCCCGGGCCAGGGCTAGGCGTATGCCCTCGTAGCCTGTACAGCGACAGATATTGCTCCGCATCCATTCCCGGTCGGCCTCGTCATTGGGTTCAGGATGAGCCGCCAGGAGGGCTACGGCATTCATGATCATGCCGGGGGTGCAGAAACCGCATTGGAAACCGTTCTCAGCGGCAAAGGCCCTCTGGACCGGGTGGTTGCGCAGGCCCTCGATGGTGGTGATTCTTATAGTTTCGCATTCCGCGGCCAGAACCATGCAGGATTTTACCGGCTTGCCGTCCAGTAGCACCGTACAAGCCCCGCAGTCACCATTCTCGCAACCGCATTTTGAACCAGTGAGGCCCAGCTTTTCACGCAGAAGCCGCAGGAGGGTATCCCCGGGCCGGACGGCTACCCGTCTGTCCTCGCCGTTCACATTCAGGTGCAGGTCCATGAGGCCGGTGTACTCTTTCATGACAATTCCTCCAGGGCAGAACCGAGCATAAGCCTGAACAGGGCCGCGCGGTAGTCTGCCGACGCCCTCTGGTCGCTTCGTGGCGTGCCCAGAGCCTCCAGGACCGCGTCTACCCTTGACGAGACGGCTCCAGCGGACAAGGCGACGTCGAGCTCATCAGCACGGAGAGGATAGGGATGAACCCCGCTCACAGCCAGCCTGAAAGCCTGACCGTGGCGGACCAGGCAGAGGGTAACCAGCGGGTAGTCAACCGGGCCGATCCTGGTCTTGCGCCGGTGAGCCCAGGGCAGGGAGGTACAATCCTCAGGCAGGCTGAAGTTCAGTAGTAGTTCTCCGGGTTCCAGCGTCAAGCGCTTGTCAAAACGGTCTCGCAGGCGCCAGACCTTTCTGGATGGCGCCACACTACCTACGCCAGGTACTATTGATAGACCAGCGGCATCCGCCAGCAACAGGGGAAGGACCGCCTCCCGGTATGGCAGCATGCCCGCTATGTTGCCGCCAAGGGTAAGGCGGTTGCGCACGGTATGGTCCGCCACACCCTTGACGGTTGCAGACAGCAGGGGAAATCCAGGCCAGTCGTCCAGGGCGGACAGGGGCAGGGCGGCTCCCAAAATTAGGCGGCCCGCCTGGTTCTCCAGGATCTGCGTGTCGACCAGGCCCTTCACATCGATCAGGGCTGTAAGCGGATAGGCCGCCGAACGTCTGGCCGTCGTCGTAATCTCGGTGCCGCCGGCCAGATATCTGGCCCCGGGATGGGCTTTCCAGGCAAGGACTGCTTCTTCCGGGCTGTCTACGCGTATATAAGTGACATCGGTAGCTATCATGCTCTAGCCTCTCGTAGCTTGTTCCAGAGGTATTCGGGGGTCAGTGGCAGTTCACACAGTTGGATTCCGGCTGCCAGGGATGCTGCCTGGGCCAATGCGCCGGGCATTCCTATGATGCCTTGCTCGCCAAGGCCCCGGGCGCCAAAGGGGCCGTCGCCCTGAGGAGTCTCCACAAAATCCACGAAGTACTCAGGTTCCTCGCCATAGCGCAATACCTTGTAGTCCCGCAGGCTGCCGTTCTGCACCCCCTCCTGGGAGTCGAAGGTAAAGGCTTCCCGGGTGGCATAGCCCATGCCCATGCCCATGGCGCCGACTACCTGGCCCCTGGCCAGGGCGGGGTGTATCACCCTGCCCACATCCATGGCGCAGGCCGATCTGAGTACCCGCAGGTTGCCGTCATCGGGGTCAAACTCGACCTCGACCCCTTCGGCCCCAAGGGTCCATTCCAAGCCCGGGCGGCCTTCACCACTTGCTGGGTCCATATTGGATAGCAGTCTGGCTATGTACTTGCCGCGGCCGATGACCGGCCCGCCGATGGCATTGCCGTTGGGATACACATAGCCGAGTACTACCTGGGACAGGCTTAGTCCCTGTTCGGGGTCATCCCGGATAAAAACCCTGCCGCCGTGCACTTCCAGGTCTTCTTCAGGACAACGCAGGGGAGCGGAGGCCGTCCGCTTGATCTGGACGACCGCATCCGCCACGGCATCCAGAGCCGCGCGTCCGGCCATGAACAGTGAACGGCTGGCTGCCGTAGTCCAGTCATGGGGTGAGGTGTCGGTATCCACTTCCGGAATAACCCTTACCATGGTCGGGTCCATTCCTAGTGCCTCGGCCACTATGAGCCGCAGGCCCTCGAAGGTGCCCTGGCCTATCTCCACCACCCCTGTAGCCAGGCTGGCGCTACCGTCCTCGGCAAACTGCAGGATGGCCCCGGCATCGGTGAAGGTGGGTATGGCCGGCGCCTTCCAGAAGCAGGCCAGTCCCTTGGCCCGAACCTTGCCGTCCGGCATGACGATCCGACGCCCGGCGTCCCATACCAGCCGCTCCTTGACCCTGGCTATGCACGCAGGCAGGTTTCCGGTGTTGGGGTCAAGCAAGGCCCCTGTAGGCGTGGTGTCCCCAGGCCGTATGGCATTCTTCAGCCGCAATTCCGCCGGATCCATGCCCAGCCTGTCGGCCAGCAGGTCCATTGCCCTCTCGGTGGCATAGGACAGCTCTATATGGCCGAATCCCCGGTACGCGGTGGCAAAGGGATGGTTAGTGTAGACGCAGACGGTGTCGGCCTTCACATTGGGTATGTTGTACGGCCCGGTGCAGGCCACTCCGGCCGCCCGTGAGACATTCACCGCATAATCGGCATAGGCCCCGGAGTCGAACAGGAGCTCCATATCTGCCGCCTCGAGGGTTCCGTCCGCCCTCGCGGCAAGCTTGACCCTGGACTGCAGTCCAGGCCGGCCCGGGCTGGAGAGCATATCGGCCTCCCTGGTGTTTGCGAGCCGCACCGGGCGGCCAGGGAAGCGCAGGGCTAGAAGACAGGCCAGGGGCTCCAGTTGTATGCCCGCCTTGCCGCCGAAGCCGCCGCCCACCGGAGGGGCAAGCACCTCTATGTCGCGCTCCGGCAGGCCCAGACCCTTAGACAACAGTGTCCGCACCCCAAAGGGAGACTGGGTGGAACTGGTTACACGGAGCCTGCCGTCCAGACCGTATTCAGCCACCGCCACGCGGGGCTCCATGGCAACATGATCTCCCGGCGGGAAGGAGAACCAGCCTTCCACCACCACCGCGGCGGCCGCAAAGGCTGCAGTCGGATCACCCTTGCGGATGCGGGTCCGGTTGGCCACATTGCTGCCAGGCTCGGGTAATATCGCGGAAATGCGCCGATATGATCCTAGCCCGGGGTGCAGGATCGGCGCGTCCGGTTCCAGGGCCGCCCTGGGGTTTCCCAGAGCCGGTAGGGGCAGGAACTCTGCCTTAACCAGCCGTATGGCTGCCAGGGCAGCGGCCTCGTCGTCGGCAACCGCCACGGCGACTGGTTCCCCGTGGTACCTGACCCTGTCCCTGGCAAGGGGTGGTTTGTCGCCCAGGTACAGGCCTATGAGTACTTCAGGCCAGTCCGCGCCGGTAAAGACGCCCCTGACACCCGGAACTGCCGCGGCTGCCTGACAGTCCACCGCCACGATCCGCGCATGGGCATGGGGGCTGTACAACACCGCCGCATGCAAGGTGCCTGGCCGTATCTTATCGTCTGTATAGCGGGTAGTACCGCAGGTCTTGGCCGACGCATCGATTCGTTCCGGGGAAGAACCCAGATGGCTGTTGCTGTTCATATCGATAGTGTATGCGGTCGAAGCAATATTGAATACCTCAAACCAGTCATCCTCAACCTTGACCCTGGCGCCTGCCTCCTCACTGTATTTGGTCCCGGGCGTATCCTGCTTCTTCGTACCAATTAATTAGTTCATCGAACCTTGTGTCTCCTTCAGCAGGCGTACTTAGGCACGTA
>CAZNCK010000125.1:0-2671 GCA_964571545.1 uncultured Treponemataceae bacterium
ATTCCTGGAAAAGATCATCGTGCCGGCGGCTAGTAGCAACGCCAGCGGCCGCTATCTCAAGCTGAAGCGCATCGCCGGGCACGACCTGGGCATCGTCGGCGTGCTGTGCACCCTGCACCAGGGGCGCCGCCGTTATGCGGTCAGCTCGGCCGCGCCCACCCCGGTGCTGGTCGACGGCATTCAACCCGGCGACGGCCCCGAAGACGTCGAGCGCCGGGTGCTGGCGGCCGTGTCGCCCATCAGCGACGTGCGGGCCAGCCAGGAATACCGCCGCCACATGATCGCCGTCTACGCGCGGCAACTGCTCCAGGAGGTGCGCTGACATGAGAATATCCCTGACCGTCAACGGCCAGCGCTACACGGTAGACGTGGCCGAACATAAAACCTTGCTGCGCTGCCTGCGCGAAGACCTCGGCCTGACCGGCACCAAGGAAGGCTGCGGCATGGGCGAGTGCGGCGCCTGCACCATCATCTTCAACGGCCGGGTGGTCAACGCCTGCATGATCCTGGCCGTCGAGGCCAATGGCGCCACCATCGAAACCATCGAGGGCGAAGCCACCGGCCCCGGCCTGTCCGAGATCCAGACCGCCCTGGAGCGCAACAATTCGGCGCAGTGCGGCTTCTGCACGCCTGGCATGGTCATGTCCATCAAGGAATTACTGCGCGACAAGCCCAAGCCGACCATCGACGAGATGAAGGAAGCCATCGAGGGCAACTTCTGCCGCTGCACCGGCTATGTCCAGATCATCGAAGCCATCCTCGACTTGACCGGCCGTTCGGCCGAGAAAGGGGAGCTCAAGCATGTTTGACGACGTTCCAAGCAGCCAGCTGTCCCAGGTCGGCCACAACGGCAAGCGCGATGACAGCCTCGAGAAGCTGACCGGCGAGGCCACCTACGTTTCCGACATGACCTTCCCGGGCCTGCTGCACGCCCAGCTCAAAAAAAGCCCGCATGCCCGGGCCCGCATCGTGGCCATCGATCCCAGCCGCGCCGCCGCCCTGCCCGGCGTCCGGGCCATCGTCACCGGCGACGAGCTGGACTACCGGCTGGGCCTGTACGTGGTCGACAAGCGCATCCTGGCCCGCGACGAGGTGCGCCATTACGGCGAGGCCGTGGTGGCGGTGGCGGCCGATACCATCGAGCAAGCCCGGGCCGCCGTCGAGGCCATCGACGTCCAGTACGAAGTCCTGAAACCCGTCCTGCACCACATGGATGCCCTCCAGCCGGACGCGCCGCTGGTGCACCCCGACCTGGGCAGCTACAGTTACATGGCCGCGGCCTTCACGCCCCAGCCCGGCACCAATATCGCCAACCACACCAAACTGCGCAAAGGCGACGTCGAAAAGGCCTTCGCCGAAGCGGAATGGGTGGTGGAACGCGAATATTCCTGCCCGTCGGTGCAGCATGTGCCGCTGGAAACCCACGTGGCCATCGTCGAATGGGGCAAGGGCGACAAGGTCAGCATCTGGTCGTCCGCCCAGTCGCCCTTCACGGTGCGCAACCTGTTCTGCCACGCCTTCGGCCTGTCGCACAACCAGGTGCGGGTCCAGATTCCCTACGTCGGCGGCGGCTTCGGCGGCAAGGCCGGCATCGGCATCGAGCCGCTCTGCGCCGTGCTGTCGCGCCAGGCCGGCGGCCGGGCCGTCAAGTTCCAGGCCAGCCGCGAGGAAGAGTTCAGCCTGCTGCCCTGCCGCTCGGCGCTCACCTACCGCATCAAGACCGGCGTCGACGCCGCCGGCAAGATCGTCGGCCAGCACATGACCATGTACTGGGATTCCGGCGCCTACGCCGACTACGCCGTCAACGTGACGCGGGCCTCCGGCTTCTCGGCCAGCGGTCCCTACGAGATTCCCAACGCCTGGCTGGACGCCTACACCATCTATACCAACAAGCCGTACGGCACCGCCTACCGCGGTTTTGGACATGTGGAGTTCCACTGGGCCGTAGAACGGCACATGGAACTTATCGCCGCGGCCATAGGCATGGACCCGTTGGAATTCCGCCTCAAAAACGCGCTCCGCCCGGGTTGCCATACGATGACCGGCGAGGAGATCCTGCCCAGTACCGGGAATGTGGTCAAGTGCATCGAGGAAGCAGCCCGCAGGGTTGGCTACGGCACGCTGACAGCCGAGGAAAAGGCCCGCGAGAAAAAAACAGGCTGGAAAATCGGCAAGGGAGTCGCCGCGTTACAGAAAGCGCCGGCGATGCCGCCGTTCACGGCCACCGCCGTCGTCATCAAGATGAACGAGGACGGCTCGGTGCTTGTCAACTTGGCCCTGTGCGACTACGGCCAGGGCACCTACGCGTCAATCAGGCAGATCGTCGCGGAACGCCTCGGATTCGCCATCGAGAAGGTCAAGGTGGCCTTCGAGAACGACACCGACCGCGATCCCTACGACTGGCAGACGGTAGCCTCCAAAGGCCTCCTCCTGTCGGGCAACGCCGCGATCCTGGCAGCTGAAGATCTGCTCAAGAACGCCTACGCGGTAGCCGCGGAAGCGCTCCACGCCAATCCGCGTGACCTGGACAACGACGGCGACAAGGTGTTTCTCAGGCACCACCCGTCAAAATTCATACGTTTCGCATCTATGGCCGTAGGCTATGCCCTGCCCAACGGCAACGGCATCGGCGGCCCGATCATTGGCGTGGGCCGGTACATCGCTCAGGGTC
>CAZNCK010000125.1:2681-10042 GCA_964571545.1 uncultured Treponemataceae bacterium
GCGACGGGAGAAGGCCGCCCCGCGCTGGACTGGACCTTTGGCGCCCACGGCATGATAGTCGAGGTAAACGAGGACTCTGGCGAGTACCGTGTGCTCAAGGTCGCAAGCGTCTACGACGTAGGCAGGGCCATCAACCCGGACATCGTGCGAGGCCAGGCTATTGGCGGTATGATCCAGGGCCTGGGCACGGCCATCTGCGAGGGCTATATCTACGACCAGCAGGGCCGACTGCTCAACCCGTCGTTCACTGACAACAAAATTCCCACCGCCAAGGACCTGCCCATGGAAATCGAGTGCGCCGTCGTGGAGACGCCGCAGATTGACGGTCCGTACGGCGCGCGTGGCGTCGGCGAGCACTCGATGATCTCCGTAGCGCCCGCGTTGGGCAACGCCATCCAGAAGGCCACCGGCGCGGAGTTGATGCACATGCCCATGCGCTTCGAGGATGTCTGGCGCGCCATCCAGAAAAAAGAACCGATAGACAACTGGATAACAAAATCGCCCGTGGGCTCCTGCAGATCAGCCCCGGAGCTCAGGAACCATGAGTAGTTCCATGATCGCGTGACCGGTCGACGCGTCGAACAAGGCGCGTCGTTTGCGGAGTGCCCCGCAAGGCCGCCGTTGGCGGCGGGGGTAGCTACCGCCGATATAGAGAGCCCGTGATTCCTCATTCGTGAGGACCCGAGGCTAAAGGAGTAGGCCGTGGACCTGAAAAATGACCTCACCGGCAAGAACGTGGTGATGGGTCTCCAACACACATTCGTCATGTTTGGTGCGACAGTGCTCGTACCAATCATTACCGGACTCGATGTGGGCGTCACGCTGTTCGCAGCTGGCCTCGGAACCTGGCTCTTCCACTTCATCACCAAATTCAAGGTGCCGGTCTTCCTCGGAAGCTCCTTCGCCTTCATCCCTGGCATCGTCGCGATAGGCGCGAGCCAAGGACTGCCGTACGCGCTCGGCGGCATCGTGGTCGCCGGTCTCATGTACGTCGTAGTCGCGATCATCTTCAAGTTCGTGTCCTACGAAAACCTGCACAAGATCCTGCCGCCGCACGTCACCGGGCCAATGATAATCCTTATAGGATTGATATTGGCTCCCGTTGCCGTGCAGAACGCCAAGGGTGACTTCTCCAAGCCGATCGTCGACGCCATAGGCGTCAACGGCGCATGGGGCATAGCGCTCTTCACCTTCGCCGTAGGCGTTTTCGTGAAGATCGCCTTCCCGAAATTCGGCTGGAAATTCCTTTCCAACCTCCCCGTGCTCATCGCCCTCATCGCCGGCTA
Organism: uncultured Treponemataceae bacterium; assembly: GCA_964571545.1. GTDB lineage: Bacteria > Spirochaetota > Spirochaetia > Treponematales > UBA12059 > SZUA-370. The sequence continues at coordinate 3,968 of CAZNCK010000125.1, forward strand.
CATACTCGCGGTGCTCATCGGCGTCGTTGACTTCTCGGCCGTCGGAAAAGCCGCCTGGATCGGCATCCCCAAATTCACGCTACCCAAATTCTCCGTAGAGGCCATTAGCATCATGGCCCCCGTCGCGATCGTGACGATGGTGGAACATTTCGGTGACGTACTGGCCATCGGCAATGTCGTAGGCAAGGACTTCATCAAGGATCCGGGCGTTCATCGCACGCTGATCGGCGATGGTCTCGCAACGGCGCTCGCGGGCTGCATCGGCGGCCCGGCAAATACCACGTATTCCGAGAATACCGGCGCCGTGGCCCTGACCGGCGTGTACAACCCGGTGATCATGCGCATAGCGGCTACCTTCGCCATCGTACTCTCGCTGATACCGAAATTCACCGCCCTCATCGGTACCATTCCCGGACCGGTTATCGGCGGCATTTCCATCCTGCTGTTCGGCATGATCTCATCCATCGGCATCAAGAACATGGTCGATGCCAAGGTCAACCTCTCGAACGCCAAGCTCCTCATCATCACCGCGGTCATGCTCGTGCTCGGCCTCGGCGGCGCTACCTTCAAGTTCGGCAACCTCAACCTGTCCGGCCTCGGCCTGGCCGCGATTGCCGGTATCGTACTCAACCTCATCCTGCGCCCCAAGGATGTTACGTCGGCCGAAGGCTGATATAGCGTATATCCAAGGGACAACAGTATCGGCCGCCCCGGTAGGGGCGGCCTTCTTTTCTGGCGAGGAGCCTCTTTTGTTTGTTTTGACGATGGGGTTCCTCGTCCCGGCTGCCCCTTGGTCGGCCCGGATAGCCGGAGTGGCGTCTAAGGCCGTTATCTTGTTGGCTGACGACGGAGCGGCTATCTCCATTGTAGGCCGAATTGAAGACCTGGACGCGCGAGCGTTCGTAATCGCGGCGGGATTCCAGGAATTCCAGGCGGCGGCTTCCGCGGCTCTCGCAGAGCATGGAGAGCAGGCGTCGGTACGCTACGACGACTCGAACTTGAGCTTTGACGGCACGAAAAAAAATGTGGCAAGCGCCAGCGCCACGCTTGTATGGGATCCTCGCGGAGATCTAAAAAAGGCTGCCGAGCGACTTGATGGCTCGATGCTGGTCGCTGTACGTATGTATATTGAAGATGAACTGCGCTCGGCGCATGAGTCCGGGCGCTCGCACGAGGGAATACACGGTGATGGTCCCTTTGCCGCGGCATTCGCGAGATTGCAAGCCGCATCGACTTTTCCGGCAAACCTGGTGGGGTTTGGTCCAGGTTCGACGCCTGCCGGTGACGACTGGCTTTCAGGCTATCTTACCGGGCGCGATCTTATGGAAGGCGGCCCGGGCACGGCCGAACCGGTGCTGCGATCGGCTGTAGAAGCGGCGCTTTGCCGTACGACAGCCTCGGGCCGGGCCTTGTTGATAGGGGCGCTCGCGGGAGCGCCACCCTTGTACCTCGTCGAATTGGCATTGGCAACGACGGGCATTGATAGGAAAGCAAATGTACGGGCGGCGGTACGGGTCGCGCTCGAACACGGCGCCACTTCGGGGGAAGACGCGATCGCGGGATTCATTCAGGCTCTGCGATCGTCGCCTTAATCGGCCCGAAGCGGTATTATATTAGAGGATTGAACACGAACGGAAGGATCTGGTGATGCGATGAAACGAATTACGGTGAAACGCGGTTCCTATTACGATTCCGTATTCCTGATGCTCGCCACACGCGGGCTCAAGGGGCTTTCGGGCGTGCGAAACGCGATAGTGGCTATGGCCACGCCTATGAACGTGGATCTATTGACCGATATGGGCTTCTCGCCCGCCGAACTGGATGGACTTGGCCCCAACGATCTCGTGGTCGCGGTGGACGCGGAGAACGAGGTCGCCGCCGAGTCTGCCGTCAAAGAGGCGTTCGACTCGTTGACGCGCAAGAAGACGGAAGCGGCTGCGTCCGGCGTCGCTAAGGTAGGTTCGTTCGGAGCCGCCCTGGCTCTGGTCCCCGAGTCCAATATCGCGCTTGTATCGGTGCCTGGCGCGTATGCGGCTCGCGAAGCCCGCAAGGCGCTCGAGGCCGGCCTCCATGTGATGGTGTTCTCCGACAACGTCTCCCTTGAAGAGGAAATCGCGCTCAAGAAGTTCGCCGTTTCCAAGGGACTGCTCTTGATGGGCCCTGACTGCGGTACGGCCATAATCAACGGCAAACCCCTGTGTTTCGCCAATGTCGTCAGGCGCGGCCCGATAGGCGTGGTAGCCGCATCCGGCACCGGCCTGCAGGAGACGACCTGCCTGATAGACCGCTACGGCTCCGGCATCCGCCAGGCCATCGGTACCGGCGGTAGGGACATGAAGAACGCCGCAGTAGGCGGCATGACCAGCCTCCTGGCCATAGAAGCGCTTGTTGCCGATCCTGAAACCAAAGTAATCCTCGTGATAGGCAAGCCACCAGCTCCGGAGGTAGCGGCCAAGGTCGTCGCGGCCCTGCGCGCCAGCGGAAAACCCGCGGTAGTGCACTTCCTGGGCGCCAAGCCAGGCAGGGACGAAGGCCAGCTAGCCTACGCCACCGACCTTGAAGAAGCCGCTCTACTTGCAACGCTTTTCGCAGAAGGAGCGCAGAGCGCGGATTCAGCCAAGGCCAGACTGCGGGAGGATTCCGGCAACGACCGCTACAACCGACCCAACAAGCTCGCCATAGAGACGCTGGCCGCGGCGGAGGCGAGAAATCTCACAAAAGACCAGCGCTTTCTCCGCGGCCTGTACACGGGCGGCACCCTCGCCGACGAGGCTCTGTTCATGGCCCACGACATGCTGGGCGGCGTCAGGTCCAACAACCAGACCGATCCAACCTGGATGATGGCCGACCCCCTCGTTTCGATTGAAAACGTTGTAATCGATTTGGGCGACGACTACTTTACCGCCGGCAAACCCCACCCGATGATAGACCCGGCCGCCAGGGCCGAGCGCATAGCCAAGGAAGGCTCCGATCCCTCAACGGCCGTAATCCTGATAGATGTCGTGCTCGGTTACGGCTCACACGCTGATCCGGCCGGCGCCTGCGTCGACGCCATTCGCGCGGCCAAGGCATCAGCCAAGGCGCGAGGCGGCTACATGCCCGTCATCGCGTCGGTGACCGGCACCGCCGGCGACCCCCAGGGATACGCCGGCCAGGCGGCCTTGCTTGAGGCTGAAGGCGTCATCGTGATGCCCTCCAACTACCGCGCGGCGCTCGTGGCCGTGGAGATAGCCAGGATCGCCTCGAAAGGACAGTACCGATGAACGCCAAACCCGTACTCGATCTCTTCAACGCCGAACTCCACGCCGTCAACCTCGGGCTCGAATCGTTCGCCACCAATCTCGTCAAGGAAGGCGCCCAGGCCGTACATGTCGACTGGCGCCCGCCGGCAGGCGGCGATAAGAAGGCCATCGCGGCCCTCGACGCCATTGCCGCCGGAACGACAGTCGATGTGGAAAAGGCAAACGCCGAGGCAGTCAGGCGGATACTCGCCGCTGAACCCACCGTCATCGGTATCGGCATCGCCGCGGACGTGGTGCCGGGTATGGCCAAGGACCTCATCCTGCACGCCGGCCCGCCCGTGACCTGGGAGAAGATGTGCGGACCGATGCGCGGCGCCGTCATAGGCGGCCTGATCTACGAAGGGCTCGCTAAAAACGCCGAGGAAGCCGCGGCTCTCGCGGCCTCGGGCAAGATCCGCTTCGACCCCTGCCACCACCACGACGCCGTAGGCCCTATGGCCGGCGTTATGACAGCGAGCATGCCTGTATGGATCGTGGAGAACAAGGCCTTTGGCAATAAGGCGTACTGCACGCTTAACGAAGGACTGGGCAAGGTGCTCCGCTACGGCGCCTACTCTGACGAGGTGATAGAGCGCCTCCACTGGCTGAGCGACGAGCTTGCGCCGATACTGGTAGCCGCCCTCAAGCTGCACGGCCCCATAGACATGAAGAGCGCCATAACCGCAACAGAGCCGGCACTTCGCTTATAATCAGGGAGCTTGCGCCGCACATCGTGATGCTCGATTTTCCCAAGGAAAAACTGGCCAAGGCGCTGGCCTTCCTCAATGCAAACGACCACTTTTTCCTCAACCTGACAATGCCCAGCGCCAAGTGCTCCGTGGACGCGGCGGCTGGAATAGAAGGTTCGACGATCATAACGACGATGGCCCGCAACGGCACCGAGTTCGGCATAAAGCTCTCCGGCCTGCCCGGCCGCTGGTTCACCGGCCCCGCGGGCATCATAGACGGTCTATACCTGCCAGGCTTCGGCCCCGAGCACGCGTCGCGCGACATAGGCGACTCGGTGATCACCGAGACCTCCGGCATAGGCGGCTTCGCCATGGCCGCCGCGCCCGCCATAGTCAAGTTCGTGGGAGGCTCGCCCAAGGACGCCATAGACGTGACGATGCGCATGTACGAGATAACCAACGCCGAAAGCGGTTCGTACCGCATACCGGTGCTGGACTTCCGTGGCACGCCCACCGGCATAGACGTGCGCAAGGTGGTGGAGACCGGCATCCTGCCCGCCATCAACACCGGCATAGCCCACAAGGACCCCGGCGTCGGCATGGTAGGCGCCGGCCTCGTCAAACCCCCGGAGAATGCCTTCCGCGACGCCCTGGTCGCCTTTGCAGAGAAGTACGCGAATATAAGATAACGAAGAGGATAAGAGAATAAGAGGGAAGAAAGAGACGAAAGAAGAGAAAAAGGAAGAGAGAGAGAAACAACGAGTGAGCGAGTAACCAGAGCGATGATTATTCTCATTCTTGGTCTCTTATGCTCTTATTCTCTGCGTTCAAATTCTTGGCTATGCATTGTATCAGGAGGTTTTTATGAAGATGATTGATTTGACGATTCCGCTGGGCATAGGCACGCCGCCCTGGCCCACCTACGAGCCGCTGGAGATGAAATACTTCAAGCGCCTCGCGCCCAATGGAGCCAACGGCCAGCTACTGACGCACTCCAACCACATCGGCACCCACCTCGACGGCGAAATTCACTTCTACACGCCAGGCAAGGACATCGCGTCCCTGGACATGGATTTCCTCGTCCACGAAGGCGCAATCGTTGATCTGTCGGACATCGTCGGCGAGTACGACGTGTACACCTCCAAGATGGTAGAAGACCGCGTCGAGGTAAAGGAAGGCGACATCCTGATCATCCACACCGGCTTCCACCACTACGGTTGGGACCAGCCTACCGGTGACGAGATACGCTACATGATCAAACACCCGGGACCGGACCGCGAGTTTGCCGAGTGGGCCAAGAAGAAGAAGCTGCGCTGGATAGGCGTTGACTGCGGCTCGGCAGATCACCCGATGAATACCAAGATCCGCGACTGGATGCCCAAGCAGGCCGCCGAATGCGACCGCCACTTCCAGAAGAAGTACGGCAAGACCCTGGACGAGGTGTTCAGCGAGGACAAGTATCAGCTGATGCATCTGGAGATGTTCAACGTGGGCATCATCCACGCGGAGTGCCTGGGCGGCGACATGGACCTGCTCCTCAACCAGCGGGCCACCATAGGCTGCTTCCCCTGGCGCTTGGTGGACGGCGAATCCAGCGTCGCCCGCATCGTAGCCATGGTCGAAGACGACCGTTACGCAAAACTGATGGCCAAGAAGGCCAAGTGCGAATTGACCAAGTTCGGCGACATAGCCGGCTCCAAAGCCGCCTGGCTCCACGAAGAAGCCAAGAAACACTAAGTCTGTTACGAATATTTAACGAAGAGAATAAGAGGAAAAGAGATCAGAAAGAGGCAATAAGGATGGTAGAATAGTCCGATCATCCATCCATCCCCTTTCTCACTCACTCTTTCTTTCCTCTTATTCTCTTATCCTCTTTGTTGTATTTATGGGAGCGTTGTATGTCCAAGCCGCTTGAGGGGATCAGGGTACTCGATCTGACGCGCGTACTCGCGGGGCCGTTCTGCACCATGATGCTGTCGGACCTTGGCGCCGAGATTATCAAGGTGGAGGTTCCTGGCACCGGCGACGATTCTCGTTCGTTCGGGCCATTCAGGAATGGCCAGAGCCTGTACTTCATCAATGTCAACCGCGGCAAGGAAAGCGTC